>DATHRM010000121.1:0-16462 GCA_035465295.1 Woeseiaceae bacterium
GGTCGGCGCCCAGTCGCTCGCAAAAGGCGCATTTTTCGTCGCTGCCGGCCGTCGTGAGCACGAAACAGCCGCGGGCTATGGCGAGCTGGATAGCCGTCGTGCCGATTCCGCTGGAACCGCCGTGAACCATGAAAGTTTCGCCGTCTTCGAGCCGGCAGCGCGTGAATACGTTGTACCAGACCGTGAAAAACGTCTCGGGAATCGCGGCGGCCTCGATAAACGAAAAGCCGGACGGCATCGGCAGGCAGTGGCCGCCATCGGCGACGCAGTATTCCGCGTAGCCGCCGCCGTGAGTCAGCGCCATGACCCGGTCGCCTGCTTTCCAGCGGACCACGTCCCCGCCCACGGCGACGATCTCGCCGGCAACCTCGAGACCGGGCAGCGGGCTCGCGTCCGGCGGCACGGGATAGCGGCCGAGGCGCTGCAGCACGTCGGGACGGTTCACGCCCGCCGCGGCCACGCGGATCAGCACGTCGGACCGCCGCGGTCGGGGCACCGGAACGTCGATCCCGCAGAGGACCGCGGGACCGCCCGGTTTCGCGATGGAGATCGCCTTCATCGTCGGCGGAATGGATTCGGCCAATGTGAGCCTCACTGGACGTGGACAGCGTTGATGTTATGTGCATACTGACACGCCCGGCAAATCGAAAGACGACGGTGATGGGCGACAACCCGATCTTGTGGAAACCGAGTGACGAGCGACGCAGGTCGTCGACAATGTACCGGTTCATGCAGCAGCTGGGATTCGACGACTACGATTCCCTGTATCGATGGTCGATCGACGATTCGGCGGCATTCTGGGCCGCGCTGTGCGATTTCTGCGATATTCGATTCACCGCGCCACCGAAAACCGTCCTGAAGCGTTCCGACAACATCATGGACGCCGGATGGTTCGACGGCGGCAAGCTGAATTACGCAGAGCATCTCCTGCGTCATGAAGGCGGCCGGGAGGCGCTCGTGTTTTCAGCGGAGAACGGGGAACGGCGAGCGCTCTCCTTCGACGAGCTGCGCGCCGCGGTCGCCGGGGTCGCCGCCGGCCTGAAGCGTGCCGGCGTCGTCAGGGGCGATCGCGTCGGCGGCTACCTGCCGAACTGCCCGGAGGCCATCATCGCGATGCTGGCAACGACCAGTATCGGCGCAATCTGGTCGTCGTGCTCGCCGGATTTCGGCGTGACGGGGGTCGTCGATCGTTTCGGGCAGATCGAACCGAAGGTGCTGTTCACGGCCGACGCCTATTTCTACAATGGCAGGCGCTTCGACTGCCTCGACACGGTGGCGGAGATCGTCAAGGCCATTCCCGGCGTCGAGCGGACCGTCGTGGTGCCGTTTGCCGGGGGAAAGGTCGATACATCGGCAATCGGCAACGCCGTGATGCTCGAGGCCTTCGCGGAAACGGGCGCCGATCTCGTCTTCGAGCCGGTGGCGTTCGACCACCCGCTGTTCATCATGTACTCGTCGGGCACCACGGGCATTCCGAAGTGCATCGTTCACGGCCACGGCGGCACATTGCTGCAGATCGTCAAGGAACATGTCCTGCATTGCGATACCGGGACCGCCGATCGGCTTTTCTATTTCACGACCTGCGGCTGGATGATGTGGAACTGGCTCGCAACCGGACTCGCGACGGGCGCGACGCTCGTGCTGTTCGACGGCTCGCCGTTTTTCAACGACGGCCGCGTTCTCTGGCAGATGGCGGAGCGGGAAAAGGTGACGGTGTTCGGCACCAGCGCCAAGTACATCTCCGCACTGCAAAAAGCCGGCGTCAGGCCACGGGACGAGTTCGACCTGCCGCAGCTGCGCGCTGTCCTTTCGACCGGTTCGCCGCTTGCGCCCGAGAGTTTCGACTACGTCTACGATGCCATCGGCGAGGATCTGCAGCTGTCGTCGATCGCCGGCGGGACCGACATCATCAGCTGTTTCGTCCTCGGCAATCCGACCCTGCCCGTGCGCCGGGGCGAAATTCAGTGCAGGGGTCTCGGCATGGCGGTGGAGTTTTTCGACGACGACGGCAACTCGCTGCTCGAGGAACGCGGCGAGCTCGTATGCACGCGGCCGTTCCCGTCGGCACCCGTCGGCTTCTGGAACGATCCGGACGATGCGAGGTACAGGGCGGCATATTTCGAGAAGTATCCCGGTATATGGGCGCACGGCGATTTCGCAGAGCTCAGGAAGACCGGGGGCGTGGTCATTCACGGGCGATCCGACGCGGTGCTCAATCCCGGCGGCGTGCGCATCGGCACCGCGGAGATCTACCGGCAGGTCGAAAAGCTCGACGAAGTCGTGGAGAGCATCGCGATCGGCCAGGATTGGGAGGATGACGTCAGGGTCGTGCTGTTTGTCGTGCTGCGCGACGAAGTCGAACTGGACGATGCGCTACGTGACCGCATTCGCCGTGTCATCCGGGAGAACACGACGCCGCGACACGTACCGGCGAAGATTGTCGCCGTGCCCGAGATTCCGCGCACCAAGAGCGGCAAAATCGTCGAAATCGCGGTGCGGTCGGTCGTCCATGGCGAAGACGTCAGGAACACCGAGGCGCTCGCGAACCCCGGGGCGCTGCAGCACTTCCGCGATATCCCGGAACTGAGCACGGCCTGACGGTGCGGGCCGAGCCTCGATTGACGGAGTGACACGAACGTGACGACACAATACCTGCTGGCAATCGACCAGGGTACGAGCAGCAGCCGTACGGTCATTTACGATGCGCACGCAAATGCGGTTGCGAGCGCGCAGCAGGAATTCCGGCAGATTTACCCGAAGTCCGGCTGGGTCGAGCACGATCCCGAGGAAATCTGGGCGTCGGTCAGGGGCACGATGCAGGACGCACTGGACAAGGCGGGCATCGCGATGCGGGACGTTGCCGGCATCGGCATCACCAACCAGCGCGAAACGACCCTGGTCTGGGACCGGCAGAGCGGAAAATGCATCTACAACGCGATCGTGTGGCAGGACCGGCGCACGGCGGCATTCTGCCGGGAACTCGGGGAACGCTGCCCCGACGACGTGGTTGCCGGCAAGACCGGGTTGCGCGTGGACCCGTATTTTTCGGCGACCAAGGTCGCATGGATACTGGATAACGTCGACGGCGCGCGCCGCCTGGCGGAGGAAGGCCACCTTGCGTTCGGCACTGTCGACAGCTTCCTGTTATGGCGACTGACGGAAGGCGCCGTGCACGCCACTGATGCCACGAATGCGTCCCGCACCATGCTGTTCAATATCCACACGCAGCGCTGGGATGAGGACCTGCTGGAATTGCTGCAAATACCGCCGTCGATGCTGCCCGAGGTGCTCGACTGTGCCGCGGACTTCGGCAGTACCCGCGAAGCCGCGTTTGGCGGGGTGGTCCCGGTGTGCGGTATTGCCGGGGATCAGCAGGCCGCGCTCATCGGGCAGGCCGGCTTCGAGTACGGCATGACGAAGAGCACTTACGGTACGGGCTGTTTCGTAATCGCCAACACCGGCGACACGCCGTTGACATCGCAGAACCAGTTGCTGACGACCATCGCCAGCCGAATCGGTGGCGCAGTCACGTACGGCCTCGAAGGCAGCGTCTTCGTCGCGGGTTCGGCGCTGCAGTGGCTACGCGACGAACTGCGCATTATCGACTCCGCGCCGGACTCGGAGCGAGTCGCCGGGCGCACCGGTATCGTGGACGATGTCTACGTCGTGCCTGCGTTCGCCGGTCTCGGCGCACCGTACTGGGACCCGGACGCGCGCGGCGCAATCATCGGCCTGAGCCGGGGCAGCGGCAGCGACCAGATCGTGACCGCGACGCTGCAGGCGGTCGCCTACCAGACGCGGGACCTCATCGATGCGATGACGGACGACGGCATCGCGCCGAGCGTCATCCGCGTGGACGGCGGCATGGTCGGCAATGACTGGTTTCTGCAATTCCTGGCCGACATCCTCGACGTTCGCGTGGAGCGTCCGGCCAATGTCGAATCCACGGTGCTCGGGGCTGCCTACCTGGCGGCATTGCAGTGCGGGTTGATCGACGACCTGCAGCAGGCCGGGCGCCTGTGGCGTTGCGATGCGGTGTTCGAGCCGCGAATGGCCGCCGATCAGCGCGACGCGCTGCTGTCCGGCTGGGCGACGGCCGTCGCGCGGGTGCGCGGCGCCCGGTAACGCCCGAATTGCAGCGTGCAGCGACAGCGGGAGATTGGTTACCCGCCGTTGAGAGTGCTAGGGTAAGTATCACGAATTCGTCATGAAAGGATCATGCGTCCGTAGCATGTCCGGCGCACACTCTGCCCGGAGATAAACGGACACAACTGAATTTTGGTCGACTATCTGAATCAATTCGAGTTGAACCTGTGCCTGCGGGTCAACGCACTCAGCCGGCGGGCGATGGTCCGGCGTTTCTTCAGCACGGTCTCCTGGCTGGGAAATTACCCGGCCTGGGTGCTGTTCGGCTTGCTGGTTGCCGCGCAACAGGAGGCGGGGGCCATGCTGTTTGCCGTTCAGGCGCTGGCGACGGCGTTCACGGGTATCGGCATCTACAAGTTCCTCAAGAAGCGGCTGGTGCGCGAGCGGCCGTTCGTGGCTCACGGCGAAATCGTGTGCGGGGCGCGACCGCTCGACCGCTACAGTTTCCCGTCCGGCCATACGCTGCATGCCGTCAGCCTGACGATCCTGTACGGCGCCTACGAGCCGGCCATGCTGATCGCAATGGTGCCGTTCGCCGCGTGTGTGGCCGCGTCCCGGATCGTGCTCGGCCTGCATTATCCGAGCGACGTGGCCGTCGGCGGCCTGATCGGGGCCCTGCTGGCTGCGGCAAGTCTTGCGCTGGCGGGTTAGCCGGTAAACCGGCCCCAGGCAACGGTCGACCAGACGAGTAAAACCAGGGCCAGGCTCAAGAACACGGCGGCAGACCCGAGGTCCTTGGCACGTCCCGACAGTTCGTGGTGTTCGTCGCCGACCCGGTCGATGGCCGCTTCCACCGCCGAATTCAGCAGTTCCACGATAAGAACCAGCAACAGGCAGGCGATCAGCAATACCCGCTCGAGCGCGGTCTGCCCCAGCCACAGGCCCAGCGGCGTCAACAGGACACCCAGCGTCAGTTCCTGGCGAAATGCGGACTCGTGCCGCCACGCGTGGACAAGACCCTGCGCGGAGAAGCGTGCGGCGCGAACCGCACGCATGATGCCGGTGTTGTCCGGCTTGCCCACGATAATCCCTCCCGGTTGTGCCAGGAATGCTGGCGACCTGCCTGTCTCGGGCGAAGAGGATAGCAGTCGGCGCAGCACCGCGGCACCGAGAAAGCTTGCTTGACGGTTCCTGGCGCCTGCTTGCGGTTTGCTGACGGCGTGGATGCCCTTGACTGCACCGGCCGATGCACCAATGATTGCGGACCGGATCCGTATCGCCGCCACATGCCACCTAAAGCGCAGCCAGACTTGCTAAGAGCTCGACAGAAAATCGGAAAATACCGGATTCTGGGCCGCATCGCCTCCGGCCCCCTGGCCGATGTTTACCGTGCCTACGACACGATCCAGAAGCGGCGAGTGGCGCTCAAGATACCCAGGCAGGACGAGCACACGGGTCACGAGGAATTCCTGCACGAAGTCCAGGTCGCGACGAAACTGCAGCACCCGAACATCCTGACGGTGCTCAATGCGAGCTACATCGACGAGCATTTCGTGATTGCGATGGAGCTCGGCGAGGAATCGCTGGCCGATCGTATCGAGCGCCGGATATCGACCGCACGCGCGCTGGATCTCGCCGGCCAGGCCATCGCCGCACTGGCCCATGCCCACGAGCACAAGATCATCCATTGCGACATCAAGCCCGAGAATTACATCCTGTTCCCGGGCAACCAGGTGAAGCTGTGCGACTTCGGGTTTGCAAAGATCAGCCTGCGAACGCTCAAGGCGTCCGGCTCGGGCACCATCGATTACATTGCGCCGGAGCAGGCGATGGGCCGGCCGAAGTTCCAGTCCGACGTGTTTTCGCTCGGGCTGGTGCTGTACCGGCTGTTGTCGGGGAAGCTGCCTGAATGGCCGTTCACCTGGCCGATGGTGGGACACGAACGCCTCGCCGCGAAGGTGCGTCCGGAACTCGTGGAAATGCTGCGCAAGGCGATCCAGCTCGACCCGGCCAACCGCTATCGCGACGCGGTGCAGATGATGTCCGCGTTCGAACAGCTGCAGGCCCATGCGCGCCGGCAGAAGCGCTCCCGGGCGCGGGGCGATCGCAAGACAGGAACGACCTGGCGGCGCATGCAGTGGCGCGAGTTCCAGCGACAGTACAAGAAGGTCCTCGACACGCGGCACCAGTGCCGGCACTGCGAGGGCCCCGTAGCGGAGAACATGCAGGCGTGCCCGTGGTGCGGATTCGACAATCCGGCGAGGAGTTCGGAATCGTCCATGCCGTCGAGTTGCCCGCGCTGCGAGCGCGGCGTCAAGAACGACTGGGATTATTGCCCGTGGTGCTACGGGCCCGGGTTCGAAGAGGAGACGACCCGCAAATATCCCGACAAGCGTTACACCGCCCGCTGCACCAACAAGCGCTGCCGCGGGCAGCTGATGCCGTTCATGCGCTATTGCCCGTGGTGCCGTATGAAAGTACGGCGGCCGTGGAAACTGCCCGGCAGCCGGCACCGCTGCAAGGCCTGCGGCTGGGGTGTCGCGCGCGAGTTCTGGAATTACTGCGCCTGGTGCAGGGAGCCCGTCCAGCGCGCCTGACGGCGCGTGCGGGTGTCGTCGTGTCGAACCTCATAAACGGCCTGCTGCTACTGGACGGCGCATTCAAGCCGGACAGCCAGGCCGCGGACGTCGGCGGCGGCGCCGTCGTGGCATTCACCGAGCGCGCGCCCGACAAGGACACGGAGAACGAGGACACCCTCGCCGTAATCCCCTGGGGTCCGGAGTCCGTGGTGCTGGTCGTCGCGGATGGTGCCGGCGGCCTGCCTGCCGGCAAGCGTGCGTCGCTCACCGCCGTTTCCGCGCTCGTCGAAACCCTGTCGGTTGCGATGTCCGACACGGTGGTACTGCGTACCGCGATCCTCGACGGTATCGACGCGGCGAACGAGGCCGTGATGCGCCTGTCGAACGGCTCCGCGACGACGATGACGGTGGTCACTGTCGAGGGGAAACTCGTGCGCTGCTACCAGATCGGTGACTCCGAAGCGCTGGTCGTCGGCCAGCGCGGCCGCATCAAGCTGCAGACGACGGCGCACTCGCCGACCGGTTTCGCGGTCGAGGCCGGTTTCCTCGACGAACGCGAAGCCCTGCACCATGCCGAACGGCACCTGGTGTCGAATTTCCTCGGCACGAGCGACATGAAGATCGACATCGGCGCGCCGGTCGAGCTGCGGCCGCGGGACACCGTGATGCTCGCGAGCGACGGGTTGATGGACAACGTGCATTTGCACGAGATCATCGAACACATCCGCAAGGGACCCGCGGATGCGGCCGTGGATGACGTCGTGGAACTCGCGCGACGGCGCATGCAGTCGAACAACGGCAAAGAGCCGTCCAAGCCCGACGACCTGTCCCTGATCGTGTACCGAAAGCACCCGCCGGCACGGCGAAAATCGTCCGGCAAGTCGTGAACCACAGGCCATCACGACGACAAAGGCGATTCAAATCATAAACTTGTCAGTGTCCTGGCAAGAGGCGCGCAGGCGCGGCAGGGCTATTGATTGACCACTGGCAGCGTATTATCGTCACAGGAGGTCGCATCCGCGTTTGCAGCCCCGGCGCATGCCGGAATTCCAATGGAACTCCGGCGTACGTTTCGCGTTCAAAACAAGGAATACCGGTCGTTCCGGGTCGTATGGACGTAACAGGCCGGGCCTCCACACTCGCCATCGAGAGGCACGAGTAAATGAACCGCAAACAGTCAGCCAGATTTTCCGCGAGCTGGGCCGGAACCGGCCTGGTTCTTCTTGCCGCGACGTTTTTCGTTGCCGGCTGCAAGTCCTCGGTCATCCAGCCGCCGAGCAGCGGCATCCCGTCGCCGCCGTCGGGCGGCATGCCGTCGCCGCCTTCCGGTGGGTCGTCCGGCGGCAGTTCGGGTTCCCAGGGTGGCGAACAAAGCAGTGGTGGCCAGCAGGGCGGCGGCTCGCAGGGCGGCGGTTCGTCCGGTGGCGGCTCGCAGGGCGGTGGGTCGTCCGGCGGCGGCTCGCAGGGCGGTGGGTCGTCCGGCGGCGGCGCACAGGGCGGCGGTTCGTCCGGTGGCGGCGCATCCCCGAGCGGCAGTTCCTCGGGCGGCGGTGCCGGCGAGTCCGGTGGCGTCGGTAGCGTACCGCAGGTCGAATTTCCCACGCCGGGCGGCATGCCCGGGATGAGCGGCGGCGCCGGCGGCGACGGTGCCGAGGGGGCTGCCGGTGAGGGTGCCGATGGTGGCGACGGCGACGGCGAGGGTGGCGGTGACTGCGGCGACACCGGTCCGCTGCCGGGCGGTGTCGGCGGCATGGGCCAGGCCGGGGAGTGCCTCGGCGGCGGCGGTGCGTCCGCAAGCGACTCCGCCGAGGCCGCCGGTGGCGGCGCCGGTGCGGGTGCAGGCGCTGAAGGTGCCGAGGGTGCCGAGGGTGCCGAGGGCGGCGCGGCTGGCGGAGGCGGCGCCGGCGACGGGACCGGAACCGGTGGCGCGGGCAGTGCCGGCCAGTTTCCCGCCGAGTCGGACGCCGAGCGTGCCGAGCGGCTGGGTCGCGAACTCGAAGAATCGATCGGCGGTTTTGACGAGGTGTTGAGCGAAGAACAGGAGGAAGTCGCGTCGGTCGGCCGCAACATGGAAGGATTCGGCGGCAACGGCGGTTCCGGTGGCGGGGCCGGCGGCATCAGCCTCGGAGAACAGGCGGCGGGCGGCACGGGCGCAGGCTCGGTCGCTGTGGCCAACCAGCCCGAGGCACAGCGCGAATCGCCCGTGGCAGGCCTCAGCGAGGAAGAAGTTCGCGAGCGCACGCCGGACGACATACCGGTCATGGTCGACGACGACATCATCGCGCGGCAGCTGCGCGAGGCGGCCCTCGCGGAAGAGGACCCGGAACTGCGCGAGCGCCTGTGGGAAGAGTATCGTAAGTACAACGGGATCTAAGGAGACGGTTTGCGAACAATGAGGAGAGCATCGCCGCTGATCGCCCTGGCTCTTTTCGCCGTGCAGGGCTGTACCGTCAACGAAGTCATTACTGCCGAAGAAACCGAGCTCGTCGTCGCGGACGACCCGGTCGATGAGGCCCTGTTGCTCGATATCGGCATCGTCGAATTCGATGGCGGGGTGCCGGAGGACAACGACCCCTCGGATACCCGGATTTACGAGGAAATACGCGGCGCAGAAGCACGTTACCTGCCATACCACCTCAAGACGACCCTGCAGGGCACCGGCCACTGGGGCGCAGTGCGCGTGATCCCGTCGCGTCAAGCGTTTACGGACGTCATCATCAGCGGCCGCATCGAAAAATCGGACGGCGAGTTCGTCAGGCTCGAGATATCGGTGGACGATGCGACCGGCCGGCACTGGTACTCGGAAGAGTACAGCGCACAAACGGGCGTGTCGTCGTATTCGGAGCGGCGCGACCGGCGCCTCGACCCGTACCAGAAGGTGTTCAACGACATCGCCAACGACTTGCAGGCCTACGTGGCCGACGTGCCGCCGGAGCAGATCAGGCGCATCCGCCAGGTCTCCGAGCTGCAGTTCTTCGGCGATATGTCGCCGGCGCAGTTCGGCGATCACCTGGCGACGGACGAGGACGGCATCGTGACGGTCGTGCGCCTGCCCGCCGAAAACGATCCCGCCGTCGCGCGCCTGCGGCAGATTCGCGAGCGCGACCGCCTGGTCGTGGACACGCTGAACGAGCATTACGCGAATTTTTATTACGGTATCGCGATCCCGTACAACGCCTGGCGCAAGACGTCCCGGGAAGAGGCGATCAACTACCGTCAGGTGAAACGCTCGGCCACGCTGCAGACACTGATGGGCGTTGTCGTTCTCGCCGGTTCGCTCGCGGTTGACACGGACAGCTCGAGTTCGTCGACGCGGCGCATGCAGCGCAGCCTGCAGAGCATCGGCATATCCCAGGGTATCGACACGATATTCGCCGGCTTCACGCGGCGTTCCGAAGCGTCGCTGCACGTGGAGGCGATCAAGGAGCTGTCGGAGTCCTTCGGCTCCGAGGCTGCGCCGATGGTCATCGACGTGGAAGGCCAGACGCGCCGCCTCACCGGCACGGCGGCAGCGCAGTACGAGAGCTGGCGTCGCCTGCTGCGTGAAATCTACGAGGCAGAGACCGGGTTCCCGGCACCGATCGAGGTCGGCTCACCCGCGCGCGAGGCTGAACCGACTGGATGAGCGATCGAAAACCGGCGCGAGGCCTGAGCGTTGGCACCCGGCTCGCTAATCGGTACACCTTAGCCCGCCGCTTAGGCCGAGGAGGCGCGGCCGAGACCTGGCTCGCGACGGACCGGATCACCGGCGCATCCGTTGCGCTCAAGATTCTCGTCGATGATCGCATTGGCGCCGAGGCGCTGCGGCGCGAGTGGCAGCTCGCCATTCGCCTGATGCACGCACACATCGTGCGCGCGTTCGAATTCCACGAAGACGACGGCGCGTTTTACAGCCTGCAGTTCATCGATGGCCCCGACATCAGCGTACTGTCCGGCACGCCCCCGGCAGACTCGCTGCCGCCCATCGCGCTGGTGGCGGACGCCTTGCGATACGCGCACGCAAAGGGCGTCGTCCACCGCGACGTCAAAGCCGCCAATATCCTGCTCGATCACAACGGCGCGCCGTACCTCATCGATTTCGGCGTCGCGTCGACCCGCGGGGAGGATCCTGGCGGCGGGTCGCTCATCGCGGCGAGTCCGCAGCAGCTGTCGGGAGGCTCGCCCGAGCCGGCCGACGACATATTCGCACTCGGCGGCCTGGTCTATGAACTGGTAAGCGGGGGTTCGCCGTGGAGTTCGGACGAGACGACGCGCGACATTCTCGAAAAGGAGCCGCCGCCGCTCACGGCGGCCGACGGCTCGGCCGTACCAGAGGGCCTGCAGGAACTCGTCGCCCGGATGCTGGACAAGGATGCAGCGAAGCGGCCGGATGCGGAAACCGTCGCGAGCCGCCTGGCTGAACTCGGCTACCAGCCGGCGCCGGCGCGGAAGCGCTACGTCGCCTCGGCCGGCGGCGCTCGCGACGAGGTCATCGAGACGCGGGAGACTGTCCGCCCGCTACGGCATGCGCCGCGCAGCGACGTCGACTCGGGCACGACGTCGTCGAGCGGAATGAGCCCGCGAACGCTCGGCATCAGTCTCGCCGTACTGCTTGTGCTGCTGCTCGGGGTCGTATTCCTGCTGCCGAAGACGGTTGAGAAGCCGGCCGACATGCCGGCCGCCGGCACGGCCGGGGCGGAGGCCCAGGCGCCGGCGTCGGCCGGCGAAGAGACGAAGCCAGAGGTTGAGTTCAACGAGAACATCGACGACCTGAGCGGCCGTGACCAGCGCGTCCAGGACCGGGCGGCTACCGAGGAAGTCCTCGGCGAGCTGCTGGCAAAGATGGATACGCTGGAAAGCCGCGCCGTGCAGCGCTGGGGCGGTCTGCGATACGCGCGGGCGCAGGCCGTGTACGCGGAAGGCGACGAAGCCTACCTGGCTCGTGACTACGCCACGGCGTCACAGAGATACCGCGAAGCGATCGATATCGTCGAACCGCTGCTGGACGAAGTCGACAAGGTCTTCGAATCGACCTATGCAGAAGCGCGCGCCGCCCTGGAAGCCGCCGATCCCGTCGAGGCGGTGCGCCTGTTCGATCTCGCGGCGGCGATCAGCCCCGGTCATCGCGGCGCGCAGGAGGGGCTGGCGCGGGCGCGCAATCTCGAGACCGTGCTGTCGTTGATGGACCAGGGGCTCCAGCACGAAAAAGAACTCGAGCTGCAGGCGGCCAGGCAGAGCTTCGAGCGTGCCGTCGAGCTCGATCCTGCCTGGCAACCGGCGCAGGTGGCGCTCGAGCGTGTGCGCGGCACCATCACGCAGATGGAGTTCGACCAGCGCATGACGGAAGGGCTCACGGCGCTTGCCGAGAATGATTTCCTGGCGGCGCGCGCCGCATTTCGCATGGCGGAGAAACTGAAGCCGGGATCGCCCGAGCCGGCTGACGGCTTGTTGCAGGTGGACCAGGGCATCCGGCTGCAGGAGATCGCCTCGCTGGAGCGAAAGGCGGAGCAGCAGGAGCAAGCCGAGGAATGGAGCGAAGCGACAGAAACCTACGAGCGTATTCTCGAACTCGACTCCAACCTGGCTTTTGCACAGGCGGGTCTCGGCCGGGCGCGGCAGATGGAAGCGCTGCACGAAAAACTGGAAGGCTATATCGCGGAGCCCGACAGCCTGAGCCGGCCATCGACCATGCAGGCCGCGACCGGGCTGCTGCTCGACATCACGCGCATGGAGAACATCGGGCCACGCCTCGCGGACCGGCGCGACGAGCTCTCGAGGCTGCTCAAGCGAGCCGCGACGCCGCTGACGGTAACGCTCGTCTCCGACAACCAGACCGACGTTTCAATCTACAAAGTTGGTAAACTCGGCAGCTTTGACGAACATGAGCTTCGCCTGCGGCCGGGCACTTACGTTGCGGTCGGCGTGCGCCCCGGATACCGTGACGTGCGGCTCGAGTTCCGCGTAGCGCCGGAGATCGACATGGAGCCTATCGTCGTTCGCTGCGAGGAACCCATTTGAGCCTGAACGTATTCATCAGGGATGTTGAAGGCGAACGACGGATAGACGCGGAACGTCTGCCGATTCGCGTCGGCACCGGCAGCGATTGCGAACTGCGCCTGCCGGGTCCGGGCGCCGCGCCGGTCATGATGCTCGACGTGCTCGACGACGTGCCTTTCGTGCAGCCCGTCGGCCGCGACGAATCCATGGCGATCAACGGCGAGCCGCTGACCGCAAGCCGTCGACTGAAGGACGGGGACGAGTTGCGCTACTTCGGCAGCCGTATCGTCGTCCACCTGGATGCGGACCGCCTCGTCCTGGCGGTCCGGCTCGAAGACAGCGCTTACGTCACGAAGCCGCCCGAGCTCGACGATGCCGGCGACCAGCCGGGAGAGGAGACTATTGCGCCGACGGCGTTCCGCCGTGCGGCCAAAGCGCCAGCGGCAACCGCGGACAAAGGCGGCCACGGCACCCTGCGCTGGGTCATAGGCGCTGCCCTGATGGTGCTGATCGTGGTGTCGTATCTCTTGTTCACGTCGAAGTCGGTCAAGTTCGAGGTAACGCCCGGCGAGCCCGATTCGTTCTCCGTCAGCGGCGGCTGGTTCCGCATGCCGCTCGGCGATCGGATCCTGCTGCGTGAGGGCAGCTACACGGTGCAGGTCTCGCAGCAGGGCTATTACGACGTCACCCAGAATTTCGACGTAGGAGACGAGCAGAACATCGTCGTCGACATCGAGATGCGCAAGTTACCCGGCCACGTAACCGTGGTCACGAACCCGCCCACCGACGCCGTCGTCGCGATCAACGAGAGCGAGATAGGCCCTGCGCCGTTCGGGCCGATCGAGCTGTTGCCCGGCGAACATACCGTGAGCGTGCGGGCGAAACGGTTTCTGCCCTATAGCGGCGTGATTAACGTGCCCGGCCTTGGCAGGCACGAACAGCTGAGCGTGCAGCTCGTGCCGCGCTGGGCCGAGGTGGCGATCGACTCGGAGCCCCCGGGGGCGCGCATCTACGCCGGCGAGGAACAGGTCGGGGAAACGCCCGCGACCATCGAACTCATGGAAGGCACGCACCAGATCAGCGTGGTGCGGGACGGCTACAGCGCCTGGGACGGCACGGTAGTCGCGGAACCCAATGCCGAGACGGCATTGCCGCTGATACGGCTGCAGCCCGCCAATGCGAAACTGCTCGTGAACTCGATTCCGCGGGGCGCGAACGTGACCGTGAACGGGCGCTACCGCGGCCAGTCGCCGATAACGCTCGATCTCGCGCCGGAAATCAATTACGAAATCGGGCTGTCAAAGGCCGGCTACGGGATCACGAGTCGCAAGGTGCGCCTCGAAGCGGCGGACAGCGACTCGATTACCGTCGACCTGACCGCGAGAACAGGCACGCTGACGGTCAACGTCCAGCCGGCCGACGCCACCGTTTACGTCGACGGCCAGGCGCGCGGTACGGGCAGCGCGACGCTGCGCCTGAGTTCGGCGCCGCATCGCATCGAGGTTCGTAAGGACGGCTACGAATCGTGGACGCGAACGGTCACGCCGCGGCCGGGTTACCCGCAGACGCTGTCGGCGCGGCTGCGTTCGCTGGAAGAGATCGCACGCGAGTCAGTCGCGCTGGAACGCAAGACGGCGGCCGGGCAGGTATTGCGCCTCGTGGAGCCCGGCACGTTTACGCTCGGCTCGTCGCGCAGCGAGCAGGGCAGGCGCGCGAACGAGGTGATCGTTCCCGTCAAGCTGACGAAACCGTTCCTGATCGGCGTCGAGGAAGTTACCAATCGCGAATTTGCGCAATTTCGCGACAACCACGATTCCGGCGCCGACATCCATGCGGCAATGGCGGGCGACAACAACCCCGTGGCGAATGTCACCTGGGCGGATGCCGTTCAGTACTGCAACTGGCTGAGCGCGCGCGAAGGCCTGACGCCGGTGTACAAGGAGGAATTCGGCGAATGGGTTGCCATCCGGCCGTTCCCGGACGGTTACCGGCTGCCGACGGAAGCCGAGTGGGCGTGGGCCATTCGTTACCAGGGCGGCAACGGTGCCCTCAAGTATTCCTGGGGCAAGGAATGGCCGCCGCGCCGGGATGCGGGCAACTACGCCGACCAGTCCGCCGCCGACCTCGTGCCGACGATCATCCCGGGCTACAACGACGGCTTCGCGTCGACGGCGGAGGGCGGCAAGTTCCCGGCCAACGCGCTCGGGATCTTCGACGGCGCCGGTAACGTCGCCGAATGGGTCAACGATTTCTACACGGTGCCGGCACCCGGTATTACGGCACCGCTGGTCGATCCGCTCGGCCCGGAGCGGGGACAGTCCTACGTCATCCGGGGTTCGAGCTGGCGGCATGCGACGCCGACCGAGTTACGCCTCTCGTTCCGCGACTACGGCAACGAGGCACGGCCGGACGTCGGTTTCCGAGTGGCGCGTAATGCCGATTGAATTTCGTGCGACAATTGCGGGCTTGGGTGGTCAAACGACTGGTAAGAACCGAGGATCGACGATGCATCGCTACGTGTTGACCCTATTGCTGCTGGCCGCAGGTGCGGTTGCCTGGGCGCAGGACAGCGTCCCCGGGGACGAGGCCGGGGACCAGGAGTCCGCGGAGACTTCGGAGGAAGCGGCTGACGAGGAAGCGGAGGACCTGGACCTCGACGAGGAGAGCTACCTGGATGCCGAGGAGGAGGATTTCGTGCCCAGCGAGGACATTCCGGCCGACCAGGCCATCCCCTTCCCGACGGACATCTAGTATCCCGTCCCGACCGAATTTGAACCCTGGCATTGCTGATCTATGAACAAGAAAAACATTCCTGTTGAGTTCGTGTTCCAGATGTTCGCGCTGATCATCGCGATCATCGTCGTGCATGCGTTCTACGTGTCGGTGATCCGGCCGAACGCGGCGCAGATCATCGAGGAACAGAATGCCGCGGCCGCCGCCGATTCGGACTACGTCCGGGAGCGCCGCATCCCCGTGCTGATCAAGGATCTCGAGCAGGAAGCCTGTTTCATCCTCATGTTCTGGGCGCTGGCGATCATGGGCTACAAAGCGGTCAAGATCATGCGGGAGCGCCGCCTGCTCGACGTGGATCTCGTACCGGTTGCCGACGGCATGCGAATATTGCCCGAGGATACGCGCGAGTTTGCGCGCCAGGTCCAGGCACTGCCCGAGGACCGGCAGCAGATGTTGCTGCCGCGGGCATTGCTGAATGCACTGCGCCGGTTTGCCTCGACGCGCAGTATCCAGGACGTTTCCACCAGCACGCATACGCTGTGCGAATCGGAAGCGGAGCGGCTCGAATCCGAGCTTGCGATGATCCGCTATATCTCCTGGGCCATTCCGTCCATCGGGTTCATCGGAACGGTTCGTGGCATCGGTGAAGCGCTCGCCCAGGCGGACAAGGCCGTGCAGGGCGACATAGCGGGCGTGACCATGAGCCTCGGTGTGGCATTCAACTCGACCTTCATCGCCTTGTTGATTTCGATATTCCTGATGTTTCTCGTGCATCAGCTGCAGCTCATGCAGGAGACCCTTGTTTTTGACAGTGAGAACTACTGCGACGACAAGGTGATCCGCCACCTGAAGTCGGATTAAAGGAGCGACGTACGCACAAGTGACCTTACTGGCCGCACATCTGAACGACGCCGGACTGCTGTTCAGCGACGGAGACCGGATTCTCTGCCGGGAGCCGGGTTTCGCCCTGCTCGGAGACGACGGCCTCGTCACCGGCCGGGAAGCGTGGGCCAGTGCCAGCCTGGAGCCGCGGCGCATCCAGACTCGCTACTGGGCGAACCTGTCGACCGAGCCGCTGCCCGATCGCC
>DATHRM010000122.1:0-4598 GCA_035465295.1 Woeseiaceae bacterium
GGCAAGAAGCCGGGCTGCCGGGAAAACAGCCAGGAACACATCAATGCGCTCCTGGTCGAGCTGGTCGCGAGCGGCAAACGCGTCTGCCGGCTCAAAGGGGGCGACCCGTTCATATTCGGCCGGGGCGGCGAGGAAGCGCAGGCGCTCGACGAGGCCGGATTCCGGTATCGGGTTGTGCCGGGCATTACCGCAGCCAGCGGCTGTGCCGCGGCCGCCGGCATACCACTCACGCACCGCGACGCCGCCCAGTCCGTCGCGTTCGTGACGGCGCACGGCAAGGATTCAGTCGACTCACTGGACTGGCCGTCGCTGGCGCGTGACCGGCAGACGCTCGCTGTCTACATGGGCGTGCGGCGATTTCCCGATCTTGTCGACAAGCTCGTCGAACACGGCCGGCCGGCGAATACGCCTGTCGCGATCGTCGAACGTGGCACGACCCGCGAGCAACGCATTTTCCGCGGCACGCTGGGCCAGCTCACGATGCTGGCAGAGGCGCATCGGATCGCAGCGCCCGCGATGCTGTTCATCGGCGATGTGGCCCGACTCGGCACATCGCCATCAGCAAGTCACTCGCCCGCAGCTGCCCCGAGCGGCCTGAAGCGCACGATCAGCAGCGGCAGGAGCGTCAGGTCCGCCAGCAGCGCGACCAGCATGGCGCAACCCGTCAGCAAGCCGAAATAGATCGTCGGAACGAAGCTCGACAACACGAGTATGGAAAAGCCCAGGGTCACCGTGACCGTGGTGTAGTACATCGCGCGGCCGATACTCGCGTGGCTGCGTTTGACCGCCGCCCAGTAGTCCTGGTCCTTGTCGAACTCCCGGGTGAATCGGTGCACGTAATGGATCGTATCGTCGACGGCGATGCCGATACTGATTGCCGCTACGGTGATCGTCATCAGGTCGAGCGGGATCCGGAGCCAGCCCATCACGCCGAGTACCAGCATGGCGGCGAACACGTTCGGGACGATCGCGATCGAGGCCATCTTCACGTTGCGAAAGAGGATCGCGAACATGAACAGGATGGCCAGGAAGACCACGCCGATGGTCAGTATCTGCGAACGGAACAGGCTCTGCAGCATGTTGTTGTAGAGCACCAGCATTCCCGAAAGGTGGACCTGGTTTGCGTCGTATCCCATGTCGCCGGTTAGCCGGTTGCGGATGTCCTGCATCAATACGTCGCGTTGCAGCGACGGATCCGACTCGAAGACGCGTATCGCATATCGTACCTGGTTGCCGTCCTCCGACATGTACGGGCGAATGAGCGTTTCCTTGATACTGTCCGGCAGCTTCTTGTAGAGAATCGAGAGCTCGAAATTGTCGGATACGATCTCTTTCTCGACCTGCCTGAGCATTTCGATGGCGGTGTGTAGCGACAGCACCTTGCCCGTTTCCTGCAGCGAGTCCAGGTATTCGTGTACCTCCGATATGTCCGCAAACCTGTTGGCATTGAACCAGTAACTGGTCGAGGTGATGCCGCCACTCTCCGCGTCATCCATGCCGAACTCGGCAAGCAGCGGGTCCTCCCGCAATTCCTGCTGGCGCTCGAAGAACTCGGCCGGGGCGTCGATGATCACGTCCAGCGGAGTGGTGCCGCCGAGCTCGCGATCGATGATTTCCATGCCGCGGTAGATCTCGGTCGATTCCTTGAAATAATCGATAAAGCGATTTTCGACGCTGAGAAGGCTGATACCCGCGATACCGAGCAGGGCGAGGACTCCGGCTGCCGCCAGGATGGCGCCGCCGCGGGCCTGGATTTGCTCGGCGAAAAAGTGCGTGATCCGGTCAGTCAGGTCACTGCGCTGGTGCGGGTCTCCCGGTGTCAGGAACATCAGGGCGGCGGGCATCAGCGTGAAGACCAGCAGGAAGGCGGCGACGATACCGGTGGCCATCATCCAGCCGAAATCGATGACGGGCCTGATCCCGCTGAACAGCAATGAACCGAAGGCCACCATCGTCGTGATTGCCGTGTACAGGCACGGCACGGCCTTCGCCCGCACCATCTCCCTGACGAGCTCTTCCTGGCCGGCATCCGGCGACGCCTCGTGCAGTTCCCGGTAACGGACGATGAGGTGGATTGCGAGCGACAGCGTCAGGATCAGCAACAGCGACATGAAGTTGGACGAGACGACCGTAACCGGCCAGTCCACGAGGCCGAGGAAGCCGACCATGACGACGCCGACCGCCCCGCACGCGAGCATGGGCAGCACGACCCAACGGGGTTTTCGGAATGCGACGGACAGGATAACGACCAGGAAGCACAGCACGCCCACGCCGAAGGTCACCAGGTCGTGGCGGATGAAATCGATCGAATCCGACACGATCATTGGCACACCGCCGAGATGCAGCTCCGCCGTGTCGCGGTGGCGATCGACGATGCTCCGGATCTCTGCAATGTCCTCGCTTTGCTGGTCCCGCAATTTCAGGCTGTGAGCGTCGAACCGGGCCGAAACGGATTCGAGGGTCGCCTGCTCCTCCGCGGAGAGCTTGCTGTTCAGGCTCTTTTCGCGCAGCTCGTTGCGTTTTTGCAGCAGGCGGTGCCAGGTTTCGTCGCGGCGGAAGTTGACCTGTATCGCCGTGGTTTCCCCGTCCGGGCTGATGAGCAGGTTGCGATACATCGGGCTGGAGAGAAATTCCTGCCGCGCGAGGGCCTTGTCGGTTCGCGGGCTTTCGAGCGTGGGCACGTTCTCGCTCAGTTCGTCGAGGCTGACCGGCGGGCTCTGGATGAGCGGCACGTCCAGCAGGCTGACCACCGATTCGACGTTGTCCATGGCCGCTATTTCGTCACGCAGGTCCTCCAGGTCCGCGAGGACTGCATCGCTGAACAGGTCCTGTTTCGGCGTGTAGGTGACGATCAGGTAATCGTCCGAGCCGTAACGCGCACGGATCGACCGGTAGTATTTGAGCGCTTTGTCGTTCTCGAGTACCAGTGAATCGGCAGACGCATCGAGCCGGAAACCCGGCGCGTGATAACCGAAAAAAGCGACCACGGCGGCAATTACGGCCAGCGTGATTGCGGGCCGTTTCAGAACCAGCCTGTCGAAGGCATCCAGCAGCGAAACCAAGCGTTATCTCTCGTAAACGACATTGCCGTCGACGATCGTCATGACGATCTGCCCGTCCAGCAGTCGGCCGGGGTGTTGCTCGCCGGCCGCGAACGGATCGATATCCATGACGGTCAGGTCCGCCCAGCGTCCCGGTGCGATTACCCCGGATTCGTCTTCCCGGAAACTCGCCCACGCCGACCAGGCCGTGTAGGCGCGCACCGCTTCCTCGGCCGTCACGCGCTGCTCGCTGTACCAGCCGCCCTCGGGTTGCCCCTCCTTGTCCTGCCGGGTGATCGCCGAGTGCAGGCCGTAAAAGATGTCATGATCCGACCCGGGGTTGTCGGAATTGAAAGTCAACCGGGCGCCGGCCTCGCGCAGTGACCGCCACGCGTAGGCACCGCGGATCCGCTCCGGTCCGAGGCGTTGCTCGGCCCACGCCTTGTCTTCCATCGCGTGCGGCGGTTCCATCGACGCGATGATGCCGAGTCGGCCCAGCCGCGGCAGATCTTCGGGGCTCAATACCTGCGCGTGTTCGATGCGATGCCGGTTCGCGGCGGTTGACGGGTCTTGCCTGAAGACGGCTTCGAGGATGTCGAGCGCTTCGCGATTGCCCGCGTCGCCGATGGCATGAATTGCGATCTGGAAGCCGGCTTTCATGGCCTCCGCATTCAGCGCTTCGTTGAAGCCGTATTCGTCGCCGCTGACTCCGCGATGACCCGGCTTGTCCGCGTAGTCGTAGAGGAGGCGCGCGCCCCGCGACCCCAGCGCACCGTCGTAATAGGCTTTGACGGTCCGCGTGACCAGCATGCTGTCGCTATCGGTATCGGGGCCCTTCGCGATCCACTCGCGCACGAGGTCTTCGTCGCGCAGCGACAGCATGGCGTATACCCGGATGGGCAGCTCGTCATTCGCTTCGAGCTCCTCGAGCACGCGCAGCCGGCGCGAATCGAGGCCCGCCTCGTGGACCGCGGTGTATCCGTCCGCCGCCATGCGATCGAGCCCGAGCAGGACCTGCCTCGCCAGCACCTCGCGCGATGGTTCCGGCACCGCCGAGCTCAGCATTTCGACGGCCTGGTTCAGGAACAGCCCGGTCGGTTGGCCGTCCTCTCCCAGCCGCATCTCTCCACCGACAGGCACTGGCGAATCGACGGTAATGCCGGCTTGATCGAGCGCCAGCTGGTTACCCCAGCCGGCAAAGCCGTGCAGGCTGTCCATGAAGACCGGGTGGTGGGGCACTTTCGCCGTCAGCAAGGCCTTGTCGGGATAACGGTTCGCCCACGCGCCTTCGTCCCAGCCGCGGCCCACGATCCACTCGCCCTCCGGCACCGATTTCGCCCGTTCGACAATCAGGTCGACGGCGTCCTCCTCGGTTTCCACGCCGACGAGGTTGACCTGGTCGAGCAGCGCCCCGAGCCCGAAGACGTGAGTGTGTGAATCGACCAGTCCCGGGATCACCGTGGCGCCGGCGAGGTCGACGACCCGGGACGATTCGCCCTCGAACTGCATTGCATCGACGCTCCCGCCGACAAACAGGATCTCGCCGTCCCGGATCGC
>DATHRM010000123.1:0-2980 GCA_035465295.1 Woeseiaceae bacterium
GCGTCCAGGAATGTCTCGGCGGCTGCGAATATCGCCTTTTTGCGGGCCGATTCGAGCCGGTCGAGCGCCTTCGGCATCAGCGCGAGACGGGGATTGGACGCAAAGAAGTCACGATGTTTGTCGATGAATCGCCAGTACAGGCCATCGACGGTCGCACACCACTCGCCTTTGCCGTAGTCGCTCATCTTGAGAATGTAATTCGATCCGCAGATATACGGCTTGGTTGCGAACAGCCCGCCGTCACTGAAGATGCCCATGCCGTAGACGTTCGGCCCCATCACCCACTCCGAAGAGTCGACGTACATTTCCATGAACCAGCGCCAGGCGTCGGCAGGCCGTATTTCGCATAGCGTCATCAGGTTGCCGACGACCATCAGGCGCTGGATGTGGTGCGCCCAACCCAGCCGCAGCGAGGTCTTAATGGCATCGTCGAGCGGCGTAATGCCGGTCGTGCCACGGTACCAGTCCTCCGTGAGCCCCCGCGCGTGGTCCCAGAAATTCCGCGATTCCTGCTCGTCGCCGTACACCCGGTAAACACCGCGTATGAATTCGCGCCAGCCGAGTACCTGGCGAACAAATCCCTCGACGCTCTCTATTGGCGCGTCGCCGGCCGCGTGGCGCTCGAGCACGGCATCGATCACTTCGTCGGGCGTCAGCAGCCCCATGTTCAGGCACGGGCTCAGCGCGCTGTGAAACACCGTTGCCGAGCGCCGGCTTATGGCGTCTTCGTACGGCCCGAAGCGGGCGAGACGCTCGTCCAGGAAATCGCGCAGCCAGTGCTGTGCCTGCTCCCGGGTCGTCGGCCACCAGAAGTCTGCCGCACGCCCCGGGTGGTCGGCGAAATGCCGCTCGACGAGCTCGATCGTATCGTCTACGTGGCGAGTACGCTCGGCGGCTGCAATGTCGGGCGGGGTTACGCTTTTCGGCAGTTTCTTGCGATTTGCCTCGTCGAAACTCCACTTGCCGCCTTCCGGCTGCCCGTCCGCGTCCACGAGAATGCCCGTCCGCTGCCGCTGGCGCCTGTAATAGTCGCCCATGAGCAGCCGCGACCGGCCGTCCACGAAGTCCCCGAAGTCCTCCCGTGGCGCAAAGAACATCGGCGACTGCAGTTCGGTTCGTTCGAGGGACCGCTGCTCGCAAAAATCGACGAGGCGCTTTTCCATGGGCTTGTCTTCGACCTCGAAGTGCAGGAGCTCGTTGCAGCCCAGCTCGGAGACTACCCGGGCCAGCCTGTCTTCGTAA
The DNA here is from genome assembly GCA_035465295.1 of Woeseiaceae bacterium. Lineage (GTDB taxonomy): Bacteria > Pseudomonadota > Gammaproteobacteria > Steroidobacterales > Woeseiaceae > UBA1847. Next base: position 1,243 of record DATHRM010000123.1, read on the forward strand.
CTCGCATCGCCTTCTGCGTCGAGCGCGAAGTAGCAAACGTCGAATCCCGCGGCGCGCAGCTCGTCGGCGTAGCTGCGCATCGCGGCCAGGAACAGCACGATCTTCTGCTGGTGATGCTTTACGTAGGTACAAAGACCCGTATCTTCGGCCATGAAGATCACGGCGTCCCGGCAGTTCCCGAGGCGATCCGGCGGAAACAGCTGGTTGCCCAGCACGACCATGAGTCGACGCGCGCTCATGAACGGTTCAGCCGTCGAGGTAGTCCAGGTTGTCCGGCGAAAATTCGGCCGGTTTCCGGCCGATCAGTTGCGCGAGTTCATCGGGCTCCGCGGTATTGCCGTCCGCCAGCATCGTCAGCTGGTCGCGCGTCACCGGGAAGAAGGGCAGCCAGTCGAAGAGAGTCGCGCCCAGCTTCATCAAACCGATGGGCATGGGCAGGATGAACTTTTTCCTGCCCACGGCGGCGGCAATGCGCTGCACCATTTGCGGCCAGGAGACCACTTCCGGACCGCCGAGCACGAAGCATTTGCCGATGGTCGAATCGTCGGCCAGGGCGTTGGCGAATGCATCGGCCACGTCGCGCACGTGCACGGGCGACATGAGCACTTCGCCATGCGCGGGCGTGAGGCCGGTATGGAATCCTATGGCCGGCAGCGGTATCCGCACCATGTCCCGGTGCAGTTGCGTGGCGAATTCCATGGTGCCGCGCGGGTCGCCGAAAATGATCGAGGGTCTGAAAATCGTGTAGTCGAGGCCGCTTTCGCGGATCATCGCTTCGGCGCGCAGCTTGGTGGTCTGGTACGGCGTTTCCGCGCTGTCGATGCCATTGGCGCTCATCAACAGGAAGCGCCGGACGCCGGCACGCTTTGCAGCCTCCGCCACGGCCTCCGCTCCCCGGTATTGAAGGGCCTCGAACGTAACGCCCTGGCTCGGCGCCTCGCGCAGGATGCCAACGAGGTATATGGCCGCGTCGCATCCCGAGACGACCGAATCGATCGCGTCGGACGAATCGAGGTTGCCCTTCGTGATCCTGCACTCGCTGGCACGATGAACCTTGTCTTCGCTGCCCGACCTGACCAGCAGGTGCGGCTCGTGCCCGGCATCGAGCAAGGCGTCGACGACATAGCTGCCGACAAAGCCCGTGCCGCCGATGACTGCTGCTTTCACGATTGATTTCCCGGCGTTTTCCAGTCCCTGGATTATCGCACGGCTCGCCCCGCGATTTTGTCACAAAATGTATGCCTTCGACTGACGGAGCGCCGCCCATCGTCTGCGCGCCGGTCGGCAGCGCACTGTGTTCAATACCGGCTATTCGGGCTTCGCCCGGTTGCTGTACAATTCGCGCTCCCCCTCCAATTCATACATCAATCGGGACAGTAAAGTGAGCTTCGAACAACAACTAGAGAAAGTCAGGACGAAACCCGGATTCATCGCGGCGCTCGACCAGAGCGGCGGCAGCACGCCAAAGGCACTTGGCCTGTACGGGATCAGCGAGGACGCGTGGTCGAGCGAGGACGAGATGTTCGCGATTGTTCACGAGATGCGCACCCGGATCATCACGAGCCCGGCCTTCAATGGCGACCGGATCCTGGGAGCCATCCTGTTCGAAAACACGATGGACCGGGAAATCGAGGGGCAACCGACGGCACGCTATCTCTGGAACGAGAAAAACGTCGTGCCGTTCCTGAAGGTCGACAAGGGCCTCGCCGACGTGGAGAACGGCGCGCAGGTCATGAAA
>DATHRM010000124.1:0-2922 GCA_035465295.1 Woeseiaceae bacterium
CAACCGCGTGCGCTCGTGGTAATCCGGCGTCAGTTCGTAGCCGAGCGCGACCCAGGGCGTCGCGTACATCGTGTAAGCGAGGTAGAAGATCAGGGAGCCGGCGAGGAAATACCAGAAGTAGAACGACTCACTCTTGTCCGCCGGCAACTGCCAGAGCAGCGCGAAAATCACGCCCGCGGCAATCGCTCCAACGAATATGTAGGGGCGCCGGCGGCCCCAGCGGGAGCGCGTATTGTCCGAGATGTAACCCATGAGCGGGTCGGTAATGGCGTCGGTCAGGCGCGGCAGCGCGCTGACCAGGCCGACCAGCGCCGGGTTCATGCCGAGACCGAGATTGAGGACGATGACCATGCCGCCGATGGCGGCTGCGAGCAGGTTGTTAACGAATGCGCCGAGCCCGTAGACAAGCTTCAGGTGAAACGGAATGCGATCTTCAGGCGCTGTTTCGTAGTGCTGCATGGCGCGGCAATCGTGCACCGTATTGACAGCGCTGTCAAACGTTGCTAGAAGAGGATTTATCGATGCGGCTGCCGGGGGGTTGTTAGCAAAGCCGGCGAGTATTCGCCGCTCGCACCGATTGCGGCGGAGAATGTATTGATGCACTGCACCAGGAAGCGAACGAAGATTGATTGGCCTCTGCGCATCACCATGCTCTGCGGCCTGTTGCTGGGGTCCGCCATGACCACGACCATTGCTGTACCTGCGAGCGCTGCGGCGCAGATCGACGAGCGCGTCGCCGAATTGCTCGCCCGGATGACGCTGGCGGAGAAGATCGGCCAGATGAACCAGGTCCACGCCGGCGACATGGATCCCGTCAAGGAACTCGGCGAGGAACTGCGGGCGGGGCGGATCGGCTCGATCATCAACCAGGTGGACGTCGACACGGTAAACGAACTGCAGCGCATTGCCGTCGAGGAAAGTCGCCTCGGTATCCCGCTGCTCGTGGGCCGCGACGTGATTCACGGGTTCAAGACCGTCATGCCGATACCGCTCGGCCAGGCCGCGACGTGGAACCCGGACGTCGTACGACAGGGCGCGAGAGTCGCGGCACGCGAGGCTGCGAGGTCGGGCGTCAACTGGACGTTCGCGCCGATGATCGACGTCACCCGCGACCCGCGCTGGGGCCGCATCGCGGAAAGCCCCGGAGAAGACCCGTATCTCGCGAGTGAACTCGCGGTCGCGATGGTCGAGGGTTTCCAGGGCGACGATCTCTCGGCGCCCGGCACGATCGCCGCCTGTGCGAAGCACTTCGCCGGTTACGGCGAGGCCGAAAGCGGCCGCGACTACGCCACGACCAATATCCCCGAGAACGAGCTTCGCAACGTCCACCTGCGCCCGTTCAAAGCCGCGGTCGATTCCGGCGTGGTTACGCTGATGGCGTCGTTCAGCGACCTGAACGGCGTCCCCGCGACCGGTAACGCGTTCCTGATGCGCGAGGTGCTGCGCGATGAATGGGGATTCGACGGTTTCGTCGTCAGTGACTGGAATTCCATCCACCAGCTGGCCGTTCACGGGCTGACTGCAGACGACAGGGAATCGGCGCTGGCGGCGGCCATCGCGGGCGTCGACATGGACATGGCGGGCAACGTGTATGTGTCGGAGCTCGCCGGGCTCGTCGAAGATGGTGAGCTCGACGTCGAGGTGATCGACGCCGCGGTCGCGAACATACTTCGAGCGAAGTTCCGGCTCGGGCTGTTCGAGAATCCGTACACGGATCCGGAGGCGCTTCCCGGGATCGCGAACCCGGAGGCGCTTGCGACCGCAAAGATGGCGGCACTGCAGAGTGTCGTGCTGCTCAAGAACGACGACGGGGCGCTGCCATTGTCGAAAGGTCTCGACAGGATCGCGGTCATTGGGCCGCTCGCCGATGCGCCGTATGAGCAGCTCGGCACATGGGTATTCGATGGCGACCGGGAACTCAGCATAACCGCCCTCGACGGTATCCGTGAGTTGGTGGGCGACGACGTAAAAATCGACTACGTCCGGGCGATGGAAACGAGCCGCAGCCGATCCACGGAGCCTTTCGACGAGGCCGTAGCCGCAGCGCAGAAATCGGATGCGGCGTTGTTGTTTCTCGGTGAAGAGTCGATTCTTTCGGGCGAAGCGCATTCGCGTGCCGACATCAGCCTTCCCGGCGCACAGGCGGAACTGGTCAGGCGCATACGTGAAACCGGCAGGCCGGTCATCGCCGTCATTATGGCCGGGCGGCCCCTGACGCTGACCAATATTATCGACGACGTGGACGCAATCCTGTTCGCCTGGCACCCCGGGACGATGGGCGGCCCCGCGATTGCCGAGCTGCTGTTCGGACTCGAGTCACCGTCGGGTAAGCTGCCGGCGACGTTCCCGCGCATGGTGGGACAGATACCGATCTATCACAGCCAGAAAAACACGGGCAAGCCGCCGACGCCGGAGAAGGTCGTGCATATAGATGACATCGACGCGCACGCGCCGCAGACCTCGCTCGGCATGACCGCGTTTCACCTGGATGCCGGCTACACGCCGCTGTTTCCGTTCGGGTTCGGGCTTTCGTATACGGACTTCGTTTACGACGACATTCGCGTCAGTGCTGAAGAGATCCCGCGGGGCGGGACCATCACTGTCAGTGCCGAGCTCACCAATCGCGGCGACGTCGCTGCGGATGAAGTGGCGCAGCTGTATGTTCGTGACCTGGTCGGCAACGTGACCCGGCCCGTTCGCGAACTCAGGGGCTTCCGCAGGCTCCGCGTGGACCCCGGCGAGACAGTGACGGTGAGCTTCGACTTGCACACCGACGACCTCGCATTCTACGGCCGCGACAACACGCTCATGGTCGAGCCCGGCGATTTCCATGCCTGGATCGGCGGCAGTTCCGATACGACGCTGCGCACCGAATTCCGCGTTGTCGCCGGCGACTGACGTCGGTACCGTGCAATGAGCCCC
>DATHRM010000125.1:0-3192 GCA_035465295.1 Woeseiaceae bacterium
ATCAGTCCGCACGACTCGGCGACCCTGTACGTCGGCACCCAGCGCGTCTGGAAGAGCACCGACTACGGCGACAGCTGGGAACCGATCAGCGGCGACCTGACGCGCAACGAAAACCGCGTGAAGCAGCCCGTCATGGGCCGCTCCTGGAGCTACGATTCGCCCTGGGACCTTTACGCGATGTCCATGTTCAACACCATCGTGAACATCTCGGAGTCGCCCGTCGTTCCCGGGCTCATCTACGTCGGCACCGACGACGGCCTCATCCAGGTCACCGAGGATGGTGGCCGGAACTGGCGCAGGATCGACAAGCTGCCGGGCGTGCCCGACCGCTTCTTCGTCAACGATATCAAGGCGGACCTGCACGACCCGGACACGGTTTACGTGGTGGTCGACGATCACAAGAGCGGCGACTTCTCGCCCTACGTGCTGAAGAGCGAGAACCGCGGCAAGTCCTGGAAGAGCATCGCCGGCAATTTGCCCGAGCGGCACATCCTGTGGCGCATCGTGCAGGACCACGAAAAGCCCGGGCTGATGTTCCTGGGCACGGAGTTCGGCGTGTTCTTCACCGTGAACGGCGGCGGCACGTGGACCAAGCTCAAGGGCAACGTGCCGAACATTCCGTTCCGCGACCTGGCTATCCAGGAGCGCGAGAACGATCTCGTCGGCGCGACCTTCGGGCGCAGCTTCTACATCTTCGACGACTACACGCCGCTGCGCAGCGTCACGGAGGACATGCTGAAGAACGACACCGTGTTGTTCCCGGTGCGCAGGGCCCACTGGTACGTGCCGAAGCGCCCGCTCGGCTGCTCGGAGCAAGGCTGCAAGGGCAGCCAGGGTGACGACTACTACGTTGCGCCCAACCCGCCCTTCGGTGCGACATTCACCTACTACCTGCCGGACGCCCTGCAGTCGCAGAAGGAGGCCCGGCGCGAGGCCGAGAAGGAGAAAGAGAAGAAGAACGAGAACGTCGAATTCCCGACCTGGGACCGGATCCTCGGCGAACTGCGGGAAGACGATCCCGCCATCGTGTTCACGGTTACGGATGCGGCCGGCACCGTCGTACGCCACATCGAGGCACCGGCGGAGGCGGGTTTTCACCGCGTGGCCTGGGACCTGCGCTATCCGTCGGTGGAGGCCTGGGTGCCCGAGGAAGAGCGTGAAGAATCCTGGATCCCGACAGCCGGCGTGCTCGTGGCACCCGGCTCCTTCAGTGTTTCCATGCAAAAGCGCATCGACGGCGTGCTGAGTGACCTCGGGCAAACGCAGCGCTTCGAGGTCGTGTCCATACGCGATCCCGCGCTGCCGGGGAGCACGCAGGAACAGCGTGTGGTCTTCGACAACCAGGTCAACGAAGTCGCGCGCGCGACGCAGGGCACGGTGAAGACCATCGACTCGATCGTCAAGGAACTCGAGGCCGCCAAGGAAGTGTTGCTGTCATCGACGGCCGATCCGTCGCTGTACGAGATCGCGCATTCCATCCAGCAGCGCATCCAGGCCGAGCGTGACCGGCTGATCAATAACGAAGCACGCCAGCTGTACAACGACTTCGACGAGATGACCGTGACGACGCGACTGTTCCATGCGCGCTTTGCGCCGACGACCAACGCGTACGGACCGACGCCGGCCCAGCGTGACTCGCTGCGCATCGCGAGATCGCTTTACGACGACGTGACCCGTCAGCTGTCGAACCTCGTTGACGTCGAGTACGCGGGACTCAAGGTGGCGCTGGATGCGGCCGGGGTGCCCTGGTCACCCGGACGGGGCATCCAGTAAGGAATCGGCAACGGGCGCGGGGCGAGCGGCTGCGGTAGCGGTCGCTCGTTCCCGTTCCTTGCGGCGGCGCTCGGCCTCTTCGATCGCGGAGATCTGCTCCGCCTGCTCGTAGCGCAGCTTGTGAAACTGCGCCTCGAGCTCGCAGACTTCGGGGTGGATCGACGTGCACTCGAACGGCGGCGGCGCAGTGGAACTCCTGGCCGTCGTCGTCGAGCAGGCTGAAAGGCCGGCTATCGCGGCCAGGGTCAGGATCGTCGCAATTCTCATCGTTTTCTCCACCTCTCTGGATGGTTAGACGATAAAGAACGCAAAATCCTTCGTATTGTCCGTTTGCCGCAGGGATTATTCCTTTTGCAGATTCTCTCAGAACGCGGCGTCGATGCCGACGAGGAAATAATTCTCCTTGCTGAGGTGGCCGGTGAAGTACTGGCCGCTCTGCGGCTCGTCGTCCAGGAAATCGACGTTCAGCTCGACGACGCCCTTGACGTTGCGCATGAAGTAATACGACGCTGCGAACGACAGAGTCTGCATGTCGATGCCTTCGTAGACGGTGTCGGTATCGGCAAGATCGCCGGCGTCGCCGATATTGACGAGCGCGGAGAACACCCACCGGTCGCTGTGCACGTAGTCGACGCCCGCGAACCCGGCCGTCCACTGGTAGTCGATCGCCGGGTCCAGGAACCCGTCCCAGCTGTTCCACAGGAACTGCCCGAACCAGTACCACCTCTCGGCGACCCGCCCGGACGCGTCGATTCCGAGCACCGTCTTGTCCGTATCGCGATCCCCGGCATCCATGCCCGCGGGGCCGGTAGCGTTCTGCTGTTCGCCGGACAACAGGAACAGCCCGACCGAAGCGGGGCCGACCGTCGTGCCGACGCGGCCGAAAACGCTCTTGCCGGTGTCGTTGTCGAACAGGTGATCGGGCCGCCGGTATCCCGGGCTGGTGATATTGAAGTTCTGTTCAATGCCGTTGCCGTTGACGAATCCGAGGGACACGTCGACGGGCCCGAAGCCCCTGCCGAACAGTAAGCCGCGATCGTAGGTAATCCCGCCAAACCGGTAGGCCATGAAGTCCTGGAAGGTCAGGCGTATCTCGCGCGGGAACATCAGGTCCGACAACTGGAACTGGCCGAGCTGCAGCCCGACGCCCGTGCCGAACAGGTCGTCGTAGCTGAACCAGGCGTCTTCGACGACCACCTCCGTGTTGGCACCCTTTTCCGCGAAGATCATGTAAAAGTAGTAGCTGATGTGGTCGGTGAGCGGCGCGCTCGACAGCAGCTTCAGCTGGTAGGGCGCCTGGAAGTCGAGACTCGAATCGGCGACGACCTCGCCGCTCACGGGATCGATGGACTCGCCGTCGCGCGTCTGCACCGAAGCCTGCGCGCGGGCGCCGAGCGGTAGCGATTTCGAGAGCGCCAG
>DATHRM010000126.1:0-9260 GCA_035465295.1 Woeseiaceae bacterium
TAACGGCGGTGACGTAGCCGGTATCAATGGCGGCGACATTCTCGGCATTAACGGCGGTGACGTAGCCGGTATCAATGGCGGCGACGTCCGGGTTCTCGCCGGCCCTGTCGACTCAATCGACCCGATTAACGGTATCTTCACCGCAGTCGGGCAGACAGTTATGGCATCGCAAGCGATGTTGTCGAGCATGAGTGTTGGTGACTTCGTGTCCGTCAACGGTTCCGTTGTGTCGTCTGGATGGCTATACGCCGATTCAATCTCACTATCCAACGAGATGTATGTTCCCGGCGCCACGCAGGTCTTCGTAACGGGCATTCCGTCGAATATCGATCCGGTTCTTGGCCAGGCAAAGCTCGGCGAACTCACAATTGACTACACGGCAGCCATGAGTGGCGGTGCCATTCCATCCGGGGCTTCGCTCAGCTTCAGTGGAATCCAGCCCGTCAGCCGGGGCTTGCTGGTATCGGACGCGGTTAGCGCCATACAGTAGCCAATCCCGTTAAGGAGGCACTCCGGCTTCGCTCGTCGGAGAAGAACTACAAAAAGACCTGCCTCTGGGGTATCAGGTAGAAGGCCACTTCGGTGGCCTTTTTCTTTGGGCAAAAAAAAGTCGGCGTCCCTGCCGACTTAGTTCTCGTATCAACCTAGAAGGAGATGCGAGGGTTGGAGGAGCCACCCCCGAGCGATTAGGGATGACTCGCGAGCAATGTTAGGTAGCTTCCCGTCGCCATGATGTGACGCCCCTCACAGAACCGAAGCCGGAAATAAAAAAGGGCGCCCGAAGGCGCCCCTTATGACAAATAGCCGGAAATTAAGTTAACCGGCTGTTGTTCTAGCTGCCATCACGCAGTTCCTGCATGTAGTCCTGGAACTTCTCCTGTTCCACTCGCTGCTTGATTGCGTCGCGGACGCTTTCCAGGGTCGGTGGCTCGTTCTCGCGCGAATCCTCTCTCAGGATCACATGCCAGCCAAACTGCGTCTGCACTGGAGCCTCCGTATATTCGCCGTCGTCGAGTGCAACGACAGCGTCTGCGAACGGCTTCACCATCTGGTCGGGTGCAAACCATCCCAGGTCGCCGCCGTTGGGCCCGGAAGGTCCGGTTGAGAACTCCTTGGCCAGGGCCTCGAAGTCCGCACCCCCATCGAGCTGGTTAACCAGTGCGTCTGCCTCACCCTGCGTTTCGACGAGTATGTGACGCGCCTTGTACTGCAGGTCCGAGGACTGCTCTAGCTGGGCCTCGTACTCGGCAAGAATCTCGGCATCCGTCGCCGGATTTGACTCCACGAAATCGCGGGCAACGGCCTGGGCAATCGTGCCGCGATACTGGAGCTCGAGCTGCGCCTTGATCTGCGGATCTTCGGCAAATTTCTTCGCCTGCGGCTGGGTCGTCAGCAGATAGATGTCGGTCAATTCCCGCTCGACCGTGGCGCGATCGTCGGCAGTAGCCTGCGCAGCAGGTTTCTGGAATCGGCTCTCGAGGTATGCGTCGAATACCGTGCTGTCGATATCGACACCATTGACGGTCACCACCGTTTCGGCGGTGGCGGTCGAAAATCCGCTCGCTGCAAGTGTTACGACAGCGATAAATGTTCCAAACCGACTGGAACGTGATTTGAATATCATGATGATTCCTTTAATTACTTTGAATAGCCAGAATGGCTCTGATAGCGTCCGGAATGTCCTTATCTGGGGGCAAAAAGCTGCGTTACCAGAGACTAAGGCAGTGAATATCATAGACTATTTGAGCCGGAAGGTGGTCGAATTTATCGCTCGGATGGCGTGTAGGCGTTGATCTTCAGGGCATGGATGTCCGTCTGCATGAGCGGTCCAAGTGCCGTATAAATCAGGCGATGCCGCTCGATACGGGTCCTTCCCTGGAAGGCATCGGAAACGATAGTGACCTCGAAATGGCCCATTCCATCGCGGGCGCCAGCGTGGCCTGCATGGAGGTGACTCTGGTCTTTGACCTGAAGATGAGACGGCGAGAAGCCCGCCTCGAGCCGCTCCCGAATCTTCTCGATGCGTTCGGCAGTCATGGCAGCACGCGTTTGAACGGCTTGACCCTGACGTCCCGGTACACGCCCGCAGATACGTACGGGTCTTCGTCCGCCCACCGCTTCGCATCTTCGAGGGACGCGAATTCCGCAATGACCAGGCTACCCGTGAATCCAGCTTCTCCCGGCACCTCCGCGTCCACTGCCGGGTGGGGGCCTGCGAGCAGCAGCCGGCCTTCGGCGGCCAACGTCCGTAACCGTGCCAGGTGAGCATCGCGCGCCGTGGCACGCAGCGGCAAACTGTTCTCGATGTCCTCGCTGATGATTGCGTACCACATTACTCGGCATCCCCGGAATCCGTGGCCGCGTCATCACTGCCGAGCTTCGATACCAGCCACAGGCCCTGCGCGAGCATGAAAACAAAGGTCAGGGCGAGCAGCCCGAACACCTTGAAATTCACCCAGAACTGTTCGCTGTAGTTATAGGCCACATAGATATTGGCGATACCCATTGCCGCGAAGAACACGACCCACACGAGGTTCAGCCTGCGCCAGTCGGCCGGGACGATCTTCTCTGTGGGCAACTCGCCGCCGATTTCGAGGAAGCGCCGCACCAGCGGCTTCTCGCCAATCCACAGGCTGAGCAGGAAGGCGAGCGAGACTGCCCAGTAAAACGCAGTCGGTTTCCAGTAAATGAAATCGGCATTGCGGAAATACAGGGCAGCAGCACCGAACACGAGAAGGAAGACCGTCGACCACATGTACATCTTGTCGACTTTCTTCGTGCGCACGTACTTGATGACGAACCCGATCGGCATCGCGATCATCAGCGCGCCGATCGCGAAATAGATGCCCTTGTAGAGGTAAGCCGCGAGGAACAGGATCAGCGGAAGAAACTCGAACAGTACTTGCATTGAAAAAGGCGCCAGGTGGCCGGAATTGCCGGCATGATAACGCGATCTTGCTGCTGCGGGCCACGATTGCAAGGGTATCCCCGGGCTCCGGAGTTCCCTAGAATCCGCGCGTGGTCAGATTAATCGAAGTTCATCCGGACAATCCGCAGCCGCGGCGTGTTGCCGAAATCGTCGAGACGATTCGGGAGGGCGGCCTGATCGCCTATCCGACGGACTCGAGCTACGCATTCGGCTGCCATATCGGCGACAAGCGGGCCATGGACCGGATTCGCCGTATACGGCGCACGGACAAGAACCACAATTTCACGCTGGTCTGCAGCGACCTGTCGGAAATCAGCACCTATGCCCGGGTGGACAACTGGGCCTACCGGATGCTCAAGGCGATGACACCGGGTCCGTATACCTTCATTCTTCCGGCTACGCGGGAGGTGCCGAAGCGGCTGCAGCACCCCAAGCGGCGAACCATCGGCCTGCGGGTTCCGGACCATCCGCTCGTCCGGGCCGTCCTCGATGCCCTGGGGGAGCCGATCATGAGTTCGACCCTGCTGCTACCGGGCGACGACCTGCCGCTGACGGATCCGCACCAGATCGAGGAGCGGATCGGCCACGAGATCGACCTCATCATCGACGCCGGGGCTACCGGTATCGAGCCGACGAGCGTGCTCGACCTCTCCGAAGGTACGGTCGAGGTCCTGCGCGTCGGCCGCGGGGACGTCAGTGCCCTTCTGTGAGCCCGATGCAGCGCCATTTACGCTAGAATGCGTTGATATCGCCCTGGACAGCCCATGAAACCTGAACTCAAGGTCCTGAAGCGGGAGGACGCTCCGAAACCGCCTCAGGACGAAAAACAAAGCCCCGCGCAGAGCGAGATGCCGTTCGCCGTCGTCGACGGCGAGCCCGTCACGACCCTGCCGCAGGACCTGTACATACCGCCGTACGCATTGCAGGTATTTCTCGAGGCATTCGAAGGGCCGCTCGACCTGTTGCTGTACCTTATCCGGCGGCAGAACATCGATATCCTCGACATCCCGATCGCGGAAATTACCAAGCAATACGTGCAGTACATCGAGCTGATGAAAGAGATGCAGCTCGAACTTGCCGGCGAGTACCTGGTCATGGCGGCGATGCTTGCCGAGATCAAATCCCGCATGTTGCTGCCGCGCCCGCAGACGGAAGAAGAGGAGGAAGAGGATCCTCGTGCCGAACTCGTGCGCCGCCTGCAGGAGTACGAGCGCTTCAAGAAAGCGGCGCAGGATATCGAGGAGTTACCGCGGCTGGAGCGGGACGTATTTGTCGCACAGGCCGAAGCGCCCGAACGCAAGGTCGTGGAGAAGTTGCCCGACATCACCCTCAAGGAACTGCTGCTCGCGTTTCACGACGTGCTCAAGCGCGCGGAGATGTTCTCCAATCTGCACGTGACGCGTGAGCCGTTGTCGGTTCGGCAGCGCATGTCCGAGGTCCTGAGTCGCATCAAGGCCGGCTCGTTCACGGGCTTTGCCGACCTGTTCGACCCCGAAGAGGGCCGCCTGGGTGTGGCGGTGACATTTCTTGCGTTGCTGGAACTGCTTCGCGAATCCCTTATCGAGGTCGTGCAGTCCGACGAGTTCGCCCCCCTGCATGTGCGGGCGGCCTCGACGGTCCGCCTCGTGACCGAAGACGACGACGCGGCCTCTGCCGCGGATTCATCGCAACCCTGATACGCTAGATACGATGGACCAGACAGAAATCAAACACTTTATCGAGGCGGCGCTCCTGGCGGCGGGCCGCCCGCTGAGCGTGGACCAGTTGCAGGGCCTGTTCGATGGACGCTCGGCGCCGTCGAAACCGGATATACGTGCTGCGATCGCGACGCTCGGCGAGGAATACGAAGACCGCGGTATTGCAATCGCCGAAGTCGCATCGGGCTTTCGCATCCAGGTGACGTCGGGCATGGCCGAGCGCCTGCAAAAACTCTGGGAAGAGCGGCCGCCGCGCTACTCGCGAGCGCTCTTCGAGACGCTGGCGTTGATCGCCTACCGGCAGCCAATTACGCGCGGCGAGATCGAGGAAGTGCGCGGCGTGTCTGTCAGCCCGAATATCGTGCGCACGCTCCTCGAGCGTGACTGGGTTCGCGTCGTCGGCCACCGCGACGTTCCGGGGCGTCCCGAAATGTTCGGCACGACGCGTAACTTTCTCGACTATTTCGGGCTCAAGAAGCTCGATGATCTGCCACCGCTCGCGGACCTGTCCGACTGGGAGAGCCTGCGCGTGCAGCTCAACCTGCCGGAAGTCGAGGAGGATGTCGGTACCGGGCCGGAAGAAACCGCCGACGTGCCGATTCTGTATCCGGAGGTCGGGGTGGAAGCCCCGGATGCCGGGGAAGAATCGGCAGACGACGACGAGCAGCTTGTCGTATCCGAATGGCCCGATCCGAACAAGCCGACCGCAATCACATCGCTGGAAACCCGTGAAGCCGACGACGATAAGGACGCGTCCGCCAACGGCTGAGGATTAGCGCGTTGCCGGAACGTGTGCAAAAAGTGCTTGCGGGAGCCGGGCACGGCTCGAGGCGCAAGGTCGAACAGTGGATCCGGGAGGGTCGGCTGGCGATCGACGGCCGCACGGCACAACTGGGCGACACCGTAACGGGCGATGAACGTATCACGCTGGACGGTCGAAATCTCACCGTGCAGTCCGTGCCTCCGTCGCACCGTTACATCGTCTACAACAAGCCCGAAGGGGAGATCGTTGCCCGATCCGACCCGGAAGGGCGCAGTACCGTGTTTCATGCGCTGCCGAAACTAAAAGGGGCTCGCTGGGTGGCCGTGGGTCGCCTCGACATCCCAACCACAGGGCTCCTGATTTTTACGACCGATGGCGAACTTGCCAATGCGCTGATGCATCCTTCGTCCGAACTCCTGCGGCGCTACGCCGTCCGGATCCACGGTGATCCGACGGGCCAGGACCTGGCTGCGCTGAAAGAGGGCGTGGCGCTCGAAGAGGGGCCGGCCCGGTTCGAGAGTATCGAGCCCACGGGCGGCGACGGCGCCAACAAATGGTTCAAGGTGAGCCTGCGTGAGGGCCGTTACCGGGAGGTGCGGCGTCTCTGGGAAGCGCTGGGCTACGAGGTCAGCCGCCTCATCCGTATCGGCTACGGGCCGCTGGACCTGCCGCGCAAGCTGCGGCGGGGCAAGTACGAGGCGCTGACGCCGGCGCAGGTGAGGTCGCTTTACGTGTCGGCCGGGCTCAAGCCGCCGATGCAGGAACGACGGCAGCAAAGGCGCAAAAAAGTAAGAAAAACAAGATAGTTAAAAGTTACTTTTAAAGTATTTTTTTACTATTGTGCGTCAAGACTCTTGCCCGTCACGCCGCGGCTGTCGGGTCCCAGCAGGTACATGTAGGTCGGCAGGATCTCCTCGGCGGTCTTCAGGGCGTCCCGGTCCTCGGCCGGGTACGCCGCGCGCCGCATTTCGGTGCGCACGGGTCCCGGGTTGATGCAGTTCACGCGTATCGAGCCGTGTTCCTGCTCACTGGCCAGCACCTGCGAAAGCCCTTCGGTGGCAAATTTCGATACTGCGTAGGCGCCCCAGAACGGCTTGCCGGCCCGGCCGACGCCGCTGCTCGTAAAGATGATCGATGCGTCGTCCGACTGATGCAGCAACGGCAGGCAAACCTGGGTGATGGCGAAGGCGGCGGTGACGTTGACGTGCATGACCTTTTGCCACATTGCCGCGTCGTACTGCTCGATCGCGTAGCGTTCGCCCAGAATACCGGCATTGTTGACGAGACCGTCAAGACGGCCGAATTCGCCGGCGAGGCTGTCGGCAAGCGAGCTGTAGGCCTCGCTGCCCGCGACCGCAAGGTCCATGACGGCGATCGAGGGACGCGGTGCGCTCCCCAGGGCCTCTATCTCGTCATACACCTTCTCGAGTTTCGCGACGTTGCGGCCGTGCAGGATGACCTGGGCGCCGTGTGCGGCAGCATGGACGGCGAGCGCGCGCCCGATCCCGTCGCTGGCGCCGGTGATGAGGATGATCCGTCCTTCGAGGAGGTTGCCGGGATAGGTGTAGTGCTTGTGATCCATCACTGCAGGGTCTTGTCTGGCGATTCGGCGTCGTTGTCGGCGTCGGGTTCGTCGTCGCTGCTATCGATCATGGTCCGCGGCACCGGGTCCAGCGTCTCCAGCTTTTCGAGCGTCCTTTTCTCGTGCACGCCGAGTTCCACGAACTTGCGGGCACCCGGTAATACGCTGCGCTCCAGCGAGCCGACGGCCTTGTTGTAGTTCTCGACACTGCTCGCGAGCTGCCGTCCGACGCGGTTCATGTGGGTGACGAAGGTGCTGAGGCGGCCGTACAGGTCCTCGGCCAGGATGCGTATCTCCTTCGCGTTCTCGGCCAGTGCGAGCTGGCGCCAGCCGTAGGCGACGGCCTTCAGCAATGCGACGAAGCTCGTGGGCGTGGCGAGGATGATCTGTTGTGACAGGGCGTACTCGATCAGGTCCGGTTCCTCGTTGAGCGCAGCGCTCAGGAACTGGTCGCCGGGAATGAACAGGATCACGAACTCCGGGCTCTCATCGAACTGGTCCCAGTAGGCCTTCGAGGACAGCATGCGGATATGGGCACGCAGGCTCTTGGCATGCCGTTCGAGGCCGAGTTTCCGCTGCGCGTCGTCCTCAGCCTCGACCGCCTGCATATAGGCGTCCAGCGGCGTCTTCACGTCGACAACCAGCTCGCGGCGATCCGGCATGCGCACGATCATGTCCGGCCGGATCACCTGGCCCTCGGCTACGGAGTGCACCTGCTCGATGAAATCGCAGTGCTCGACCATCCCGGCAAGTTCGACGAGGCGGCGCAGCGTGATCTCGCCCCAGCGGCCGCGCACTTCCGGGCGCCGCAACGCCTTCGCGAGGTTGTGCGTCTCTTTCGTCAGCGATTTCTGGTCGGCCTGCATGGCCTCGAGCTGCGTTCGGATGGAGCCGTACGCCTCGCTACGCGATTTCTCCAGGGCTTCGATCTGCTTTTGCGACGCCTGCAGCGCCTCGCGGATCGGCTTGACGAGGTTTTCTACCGCTTTCTCGCGCTCGCTCAGTTCCCGCTTGGCCTGCTCGTTCTGCACGCTCATTTTCTGCTCTGCCAGGCGCAGGAACGTCTCGCTGTTGGACTGCAGGGACCGGTTTGCAAGCTCCGAGAACGAGCGCACCAGCTGGCCGCTGGCCACCTCGAATGCGGCGTCGCGCTCGCGCTGCAGCGCTTCCTGGTTCTTGATCCGGTCGCGAAGTTCGTCGTTCTCTGCCGCAAGCCGTTGCCGGCGATGCCGCGTAATGAGCCAGGCCACGAGTGCGCCGAGCACGAGGCCTGCAAGCAGTGCCGGGCTGCCGAATTCCAGCCAGCGCGGATCTATCTCGATCGACTTCATCAGGCGTCCAGATTAACCGCTTTGAGCAGAATTTGCGCCAATTCGGCCGTATCGGCCGCCACGATGTCGGCGCCCCAGCGGTGCGGGTCGTCATCCGGCGTCACGTAGCCATAGGCCGCGGCGACGGTGGCCATCCCGGCGTTCTGACCGGCCTGGATGTCCCGCAAGGCATCTCCTACATAAACGGTGTTCTGCGGCAGCATCCCGGCCAGTTCGCAGGCGTGGAGGAGAGGCGCAGGGTCGGGCTTCCGCTGCGGCAGCGTGTCCCCGCTCACGGTGCAGGCACTGCGCCCGGCGAGCAACAGGCGCTCGAGCAGGGAATCCGTGAGGTGCGCCGGTTTGTTGGTGACGACGCCCCAGGGAAGCCCTGCCGAATCGAGGACTTCGAGCAGTTTCTCGAGCCCGGGAAATACTGTCGAGCCCTCGCAGACACGCTGCGCATAGCGCTCCAGGTAGGCTTTGTGCAGCTCGCTGCCGGCGGCGTGTTCGATGTCCGGAAACCCGAGCGCAAGAAGCCCCAGGGCACCGTTGGACACATGGGCCCGGCCGACTTCGTAAGCAACGGGTTCCACGTCACGGGCGCACTGGAGCTCCTGCAGAACGGCCACCATGTCGGGTGCGGTATCCACGAGGGTGCCGTCGAGGTCGAAGAGCACGGCGCTGCAGCGGCCGGTTTCCAGCGCAGACAAGGGCGCTACTCGCTATCCGGCCGGCGAAAATGCATCAGGTAGTTGACGTCGAGATTCTCGCCGAGCGAATACTCCCGTGTGAACGGGTTGTAATGCAGGCCGATACTCGAAACCAGCTGCAACCCGGCGTCGCGCGCCCAGGCATCGAGCTCCGACGGCCGGATAAACTTGCGGTACTCATGGGTGCCCGCGGGCAGCAGCTTGAGCACGTATTCAGCGCCGACGATCGCGAACACGAACGATTTAGGGTTCCGGTTGATCGTCGAGAA
>DATHRM010000127.1:0-2825 GCA_035465295.1 Woeseiaceae bacterium
AGAACAGCTGATGCGCGACGCAATCGTCGACGATCTCGTGAGTATCGTTCTGAAGCAGATCTCCGCGATCTGATTTCCGGCCGTGGGTGCCAGCAACGCCGTGCTGCGAGTCGCCGACGTCCGCTTCAGCAAGCTGGGCCAGCTGCTGAGCCGATTCGGCCTGTCGCTCCGGCTGCTCGACGACGATGCGCCCATCACAGGGAGCTTCTGGGGCGAACCCGAGGCCGGTATCGTCGGGCGCTCTGTCTATGCCCGCCTGGATACGCCGGTCCACTCGCTGCTTCACGAGGCCTGTCACGTGATCTGCATGGACGGGAACCGCCGCGCCGGCCTGGAGCGCGATGCGGGCGGCGACGACCTCGAGGAAGCGGCCGTGTGCTACCTGCAGATCCTGCTCGCCGACTATCTGCCCGGCGTGGGCCGCGACCGGCTCATGCAGGACATGGATACCTGGGGATACAGTTTCCGCTTCGGCAGCAGCCGCGCCTGGTTCGAATCCGATGCCGCCGACGCGCGTGCCTGGCTGCTCGATCACGGCCTGTTGACGGCCACTGGCACGCCGGCGTTCGCGCTGCGCGAATAGTCCGAAGACCTTTTGATATCAATGGTTTAACAGATTTCGAGCGCGCGGTGTATAGTCGGGCATGGCCTGGTTTCGCTACGTCCTGTATTTCTTCGGCATCGCGTTGCTGACCGCACTGATGGTGCAGCTCGAGGTCGCCAACCCGGGTACGCTGCGCCTGCAGGAGTTCGTGGCTGAAACCGACACGTACGGCACCAGTGAATTTTCTTCGGTAGAAATCATCCAGCTGCTCTTGCTCCTGACCTGCGGACTCCTGATGGGCTGGGTCGCGCGGCACAGCCATACCCAGCGCCCGCTCGCCATTCTCTTTGGCGGCCTCGCGCTGGTGTTCATGATTCGCGAGCTGCACTACTTCTTCGATCAATACATCATCGACAACCTGTGGCAGGTGCTTGCCGGAATTTGTGGCGCATTGCTGATTGCCTACAGCTACAGGCACCTGAAGCGCCTGAACATCGCGCTGGCGAGAATCTGGCCGTCACCGGGCCTGACGCTCATCTTCGCGGGTGCGGTCATACTGTTCGCCTACTCGATACTGGTCGGTCATGAACCCCTCTGGCAGGCTATGCTCGGGGATGCCTACGCACGTATCATCAAGCTCGCTGTCGAAGAATTCATCGAACTGATCGGCTACCTGCTTTGGCTGATCGGGACGATTGAATACGTGTACCAGTCGAAGGCGCTCATGGAGCGGGAACCGAAGCCAGCGGCCGTCAAACGCCGTGAGTCTCGCCGCCGGCACCAGGGACCCTAGCGGTCGGGGAGAGCATGGCAACACCGGGAGTCGTCAACCGCATCTTGAGCGGCAGCCTCGTGCTGCAAATCGCTATCGGCATCGTGGCGGGCATCATACTGTCGCTGGCATCGCCCGAGGCCGGCAAAGCCTCGATGCTGCTGGGCAACCTGTTCGTGCAGGCGCTGAAGGCCGTCGCCCCCGTGCTCGTGCTGGTGCTGGTCGCGTCGGCGATCGCGAACCGCCGCAGGAGCCACACCGCGCAGCTCCGGCCCATCGTCGGCATGTACCTCGCAGGAACGGTTGCCGCCGCATTGCTCGCGGTGATCATGAGCACGCTGTTTCCTGCGACGCTCGCGCTGCAGCTTCCCGAGGTCGAGGCGACGGCACCGCAGGGGATCAGCCAGGTGCTGGGCGGGTTGCTGCTGAAGCTGGTCGACAACCCGGTGAATGCGATACTCGACGCCAACTACATCGGCATTCTCGTGTGGGGCGTCCTGCTCGGTTACTTTTTGCACCATTCAGCGGATACGACGCGGCAGGTGCTCGCGGACCTGGCGGACGCGGTAACGAACATCGTTCGTATCGTCATTCGCCTCGCGCCGATCGGCATCTTCGGACTGGTCGCCGGCAACCTGGCGGAATCCGGGCTGTCGGCCCTCGGCGGGTATGCGCACATCCTGACGCTGCTGCTGGGTTGCATGCTGATCATGGCGCTGCTCGTGAACCCGCTGATCGTCTGGTTGAGGACGCGACGCAATCCGTATCCCATCGTGTTTACGGCGCTGCGCGAAAGCGGCGTCACCGCATTCTTCACGCGCAGCTCGGCCGCCAACATCCCGGTCAACCTGGCATTGTGCGAGCGGCTCGACCTGGAAAAGGACACGTACGCGCTGTCGATCCCTCTGGGCGCGACCATCAATATGGGCGGCGCGGCCATCACGATCACGGTCCTGACGCTCGCCGCGACGCACACCCTCGGCATCGACGTCGACCTGCCCACGGCGCTGCTGCTCAGCGTCGTCGCGGCGCTGTCGGCGTGTGGCGCCTCGGGTGTTGCCGGCGGATCGCTCCTGCTGATACCGCTCAGCTGCGGGCTGTTCGGCATCTCCGACGATGTCGCGATGCAGGTGGTCGCAGTCGGCTTCGTGATCAGCGTGCTGCAGGACTCCGCCGAAACGGCGCTGAACAGTTCGACTGACGTCGTGTTCACGGCTGCAGTGGCCGCAAAACCCGATTGACCCGGGTTCCCGGGAACATACGTATTCCAGTGCCGCCGAAGCGGGCGTAGGGTGGGGGTTCACGCAGTGCCGCAAACGTGGAGGTCTCCTATGTGCAGATTCCGCATGCTGGTCGCCTTGTTGTCGCTCATCGCCGCAACGCCGCTCGTTGCCGCGGAGGCAGCCCTGCAGGCCTGTTTCGGTTGTCACGGCGCCGACGGCATGGGCAACGCGGACCCGATGATTCCGGTCATCGCGGGCATGCCGGCACCCCATATCGAAGAGGCGA
>DATHRM010000128.1:0-3075 GCA_035465295.1 Woeseiaceae bacterium
TGATCGAGGCGTTCGCCGGTTGCCTCGTCACGGCTGTCGACCAGCCAGCGGTAGGCGGCCAGGAGCGCGGCAGGCCCGAGATAACGATCACTGTTCCACCAGTAGCTGGGGCAACTCGTCGAGCAGCAGGCGCACAGTATGCAGGCGGCCGGCTCGTTAATGAGTTCCTGGTCCTGCTTGCTTTGCAGCCGCTCGCGATCGGGCGGTGGCGGCGTGCGCGCCTGCAGCCACGGCTTGATCGACGCGTACTGCGCATAGAAGTTCGTCAGGTCGGGCACCAGGTCCTTGACCACGGGCATGTGCGGCAGCGGGTAGATCCTGACGTCGCCTTTCACCGCATCGATCGCGCGCGTGCACGCCAGCGTGTTGCCGCCGTCGATGTTCATGGCGCAGGAGCCGCAGATGCCTTCCCGGCACGAACGCCTGAACGTCAGCGTCGGGTCGATTTCATTTTTTATCTTGATCAGTGCGTCGAGCACCATCGGGCCGCAGCTGTCGAGGTCGACCTCGTACGTGTCGATGCGCGGGTTGTCGCCGCTGTCCGGATCGTAGCGATACACGGCAAAGCGCCTGACGTTGCCGGCGCCCTCCGGCGCCGCAAAGTGCTTGCCCTTCTTGATTCTCGAATTGGGTGGCAGTCTGAACTCGGCCAACGGGTGGTCTCCTAATACACGCGTGCCTTGGGCGGCACCTTCTCGACTTCGTCGGTCAATGTTTCCAGGTGTACCGGCCGGTAGTCGAAACGGACGGCGCCGTCGCCATCGACCCATGCAAAGGTATGCTTCATCCAGTTTTCGTCGTCGCGATCGGGATAATCCTCGCGCGCATGTGCGCCGCGGCTCTCTAAACGATTGGCCGCCGACTCGATGGTTGCAGCGGCGTTCAGCAACAGGTTCTCGAGCTCCATGGTCTCGACGAGATCCGTGTTCCAGATCAGGGACCGGTCCGAGACGCGAACGTCGGCGAACGACGCGAACGTCTGCCTGAGCTTCTCGACACCCTCCTTCAGCACCTCGCCGGTGCGGAATACCGCAGCGTGATTCTGCATGGTGCGCTGCATCTCGAGGCGAATCTCGGCGGTCGAGCGGCTGCCCTTCGCGTTACGCAGCCTGTCGATCCGCTCGACGCTGTCCTGGCCGGCGTCCGCGCCGAGCGGCTTGTGCCTCGCGCCCGGCTGCATCGTCTCGGCACAGTGTTTCGCGGCGGCGCGTCCGAAGACGACGAGATCGAGCAGCGAGTTCGAGCCGAGCCGGTTCGCGCCGTGCACCGAAACGCAGGCTGCCTCGCCCGCCGCCATGAGGCCGGGAACGACCGACTCGGGATCGCCGTCTTTCAGGGTCACGACCTCGCCCGTGAAAATCGCGGGGATGCCGCCCATGTTGTAATGCACCGTCGGCAGGACCGGGATCGGCTCTTTCGTAACGTCCACGCCCGAGAAGATCTTCGCCGTCTCGGCGATTCCCGGCAGGCGCTCCTCGATGACCTCGGCACCGAGATGCTCCAGGTGCAGGTGAATATGGTCGCGCTCCGCGCCGACGCCTCTGCCTTCACGAATCTCGATGGTCATTGAACGGCTGACGACGTCGCGCGACGCGAGGTCTTTGGCGTTGGGTGCGTAGCGCTCCATGAAACGCTCGCCGTCCGAATTTGTGAGATAGCCGCCTTCGCCGCGCACGCCTTCCGTGATCAGGCAGCCCGCGCCGTAGATTCCCGTCGGGTGGAACTGCACGAATTCCATGTCCTGCAGCGGCAGACCCGCGCGCAGGATCATCGCGTTGCCGTCGCCGGTGCAGGTATGCGCGGAGGTGCAGGAGAAATACGTGCGCCCGTAACCGCCGGTCGCGAGAATGACCTGGTGGGAACGGAAGCGGTGCAGCCGTCCCGTCGCAAGGTCGATCGCGACAACGCCACGGCATGCGCCGTCTTCCATCATCAGGTCGACCGCGAAATACTCGATGTAGAACTCGGCGTCGTGCTTCAGCGACTGCTGGTAAAGCGTGTGCAGCATCGCATGGCCGGTCCGGTCGGCCGCCGCGCAGGTGCGCTGCGCCGTGCCCTCGCCGAAATGCGTCGTCATGCCGCCGAACGGCCGCTGGTAGATGCGGCCGTCCTCCGTGCGCGAAAACGGCACGCCGTAATGTTCGAGCTCGATGACGGCATCGGGCGCTTCCTTGCACATGTACTCGATTGCGTCCTGGTCGCCGAGCCAGTCCGAGCCCTTGATCGTGTCGTACATGTGCCAGCGCCAGTCGTCCTCGCCCATGTTGCCCAGCGCGGCGCTGATGCCGCCCTGCGCGGCGACGGTATGGCTGCGCGTCGGGAAGACCTTGGTGATGCAGGCCGTGTCGAAACCGGCCTGCGCCAGCCCGAACGTCGCGCGCAGCCCGGCGCCGCCCGCGCCGATGACGACGACGTCATAACTGTGATCGATAAATTCGTAATCGCTCATGAACCGATTCCGATGACGAGGATCGCGTATACGGCCGCGATCGCGACGAAGACATGCGCAAAGCGCGACAGCAACAGGGACACGACCTTGGTGCCCGGCGCGTGCACGTAGTCTTCGATGACCACCTGCACACCGAGATACGAATGATAGGCGAGCGTGATCGAAAGCAGCGACAGGAGGACCGCGTTCAACGGCACGCCGACGAATCGAATGACGTCGAGATAGGTCAGGCTGTCCAGTCGCAGCAGCGAATAGACGAACCAGCTGCCGAGCAGGATCAGCGCGACGGCGGAAACGCGCTGTGCCCACCAGTGGTCGGTACCCTCTTTCGCGCTCCCGAGCCCGAGTACGCGGCCCAGCGGCGTTTTCAGGCTCATGTCGCCGCCCACCAGAACGCCGCGGTGGCGAGGGCCGCGAAGCCGACCACGATCCACGCCGAACGGTCGGCCTGCCGCTTGTCGAAGCCGTGCCCGGTATCCCAGGCCAGGTGACGCACCCCATTGGCCGCGTGGAAGAAGAAAGCGAAGCTCCAGCCCGCCAGCAACAGTTTGCCGAAGAACGTGGACATGGTCGCCGTGAACCTCAGGTAGGCCTCCGGCCCCGCGGCCGCCTGCATCAGCCAGGCG
>DATHRM010000129.1:0-2765 GCA_035465295.1 Woeseiaceae bacterium
CCGCCGGCGCGCACGAAATAGTAGAGCGCGACGTTCGGTATGTCGTGGTCCGGCCAGACGATGATCTCGAGCCCGTTATCCAGCGTGACGCTGCGAATTCCGGGCGGCACCCCGGGCGCCCTGGATGCCTGCATCTTGGGGCCGAGGTCCAGGAGCGCCGGCGGTTCCGGGAACAGCCGGCCGACGATCGTCGCGGCCAGCATCAGCACGACGAGCACGGCCAGCGCGGCGTTGAGTTTCTGGCCGGTCTTGTAGACGATGGACTGGGTCTGGTCGACTTCGACGGCTTTCTTCAGGCCGACCGGCGTTATCTCGTAAATCCATGCGAAATACATTGCCAGCGGCAGCCCGACGAGCAGCACCAGGCCGACCAGTTTCTCGATCCAGTGTGGCAGCCCGAGGAGCGGGTGCAGGTGGTGCAGGAGCTTGACGACCAGCCAGCCCGCAAGGACGTAGATCAGCAAGACCTTGAAGACGTTGCGACGCCTGAGCTCGGAGAACAGGGACATAATCGTTATCGTTGTGCCCGGACCGCCCATGTTGGGCAATTGGCCGGGATTGTCAACCGAGCAGACCCTCGCGGCGATACAGCCGGGCGCAGAGCCAGGTCAGCAGGCCGCCGAAGAGCAGCGTGCTGCCCACCGAGATCGCGACGTTGAGCGGATCGAGGGGTTCGTTCTTGACCATGTCGACGAGCAGCAGGTGCTGGCTCAGGCTCGGCACGAACATGAATTCGAGTCGCGGCCGCAGCGTGAGGATGCTGACGATGAGTATCGGCAGCGTTGGTGCGAGCAGCACGACGCTCAGCCACGTCTGCGCTTCGCGGTAGCTCTTGGTGAATGATGCCACGAGCGTCATCAGCGCGGCACCCAGCAGGATGAAGGGCGCCAGTACCAGGAAGGCGGCGCCAACGGTCAGTGGCCCGAAATTGGGCGTCATGCCGAGTTCGTCCAGCGGCATGAATTTCAACGCCACAAAAAAGGACCCGAGCGACAGGCTGAGGGACAGGGCCATGAAGACGCAGGTGGCGGCGATCTTGCCGAGCAGCAACTGGTTGCGGGTGACGGGCAGCGCCAGCAGCGGCTCGAGGGAGCCGCGTTCGCGCTCACCGGCCGTCGTATCGATGGCGAGGTACATGCCGCCCATGAGCAGCGCGAAGATGAAGAAATAACTCATCATGCCGAGCAGGATCGCGGAGCGGCCGCTCGGCGTCGACACGTCCACGTCGTCGATGTTGAGCGGCCGCACGGCCAGCGGGCTGACTCCGCGTGCAGTCAGGCGCAGCGATGCGAGTTCCTGGCTGTAGCCGTGCAGTGCCCCGCGAACACGCCGGGCCTGGCGGTCGGCCTGGGAATTCGACTGGTCTGCGACCACCTCGACCCGGGCCGGGACAGAATCCATGAACTGCCCGGCAAATTCCGGTGGAATAACCAGCACGACATCGTGTTCCCCGGCGCTGACGGCCGCGAGCGCCGCATCGCGATCCGCGGGGCCGTCGACGATGTCGATGTTGCGGCTTTCGAGATAGCGCAGCAGGTTGGGCGCGTATTCCTGCCCTATCACGGGCAGCTCGATGACGCGCTCGGCGTCGTCGAGCGAGCGCTCGATCGACAGGTTGATCACGAATGCAAACAGGAGGGGGCCGAACAACGGCCCCATGATCAGCGCCGAGGCCAGCGTTCGCCGGTCGCGCACGTTGTCGAGCACTTCCTTGCGGAAGACGGTCAGCAGCGTGCGCATCATGCCGGCGCCACCATCCGGATCGCCTCGACGAAAGCGTCCTCGAGATCGTCGCAGCCGGTGCGCTCGCGAATGCCGTCGGCGGAATCGTCGATGGCGACCCTGCCGTTCGCGATGATGCAGATGTCGTCGCAGAGCGCGGCGACCTCCTGCATGACGTGGCTCGAAAACAGCACGCAGCGGCCGGCGTCTTTCAATTTCAGGATCAGGTCCCTGAGCGAGCGTGTCGCCATGACGTCGAGGCCGTTCGACGGCTCGTCGAGGATGATGTTCTGCGGGTCGTGCACGAGGCTGCGCGCGAGCGCGACCTTGGTGCGTTGCCCCTGCGAGAAGCCCTTGGTGCGCCGATCGGCAAAATCGCCGATCTCCAGCAGGCCGATGATGTCCTCGACCCGCTCGTCGATCGAGGCAGCATCGATGCCGCAGAGCCGCGCGTAGTAGGCGACGTTCTCGCGTGCCGTGAGGTGCGGGTAGAGGCCCGCGCCGTGCGGCAGCGCGCCGATCCGCCGGCGCGCGTCGAGGCTGTGCGTGACCACGTCGGCGCCGTCGATCGATGCATGCCCGGCGTCCGGCCGCAGCACCGTGTACAGCACGCGCAGGGTCGTCGACTTGCCCGCGCCGTTCGGTCCCAGCAGCCCCGTGATCTTGCCGTCCGGCGCATCGAAGCTCACGCCGCGCACGGCGTGCACCTTGCCGAAGGACTTGTGGATGTCGTCCACTTTTATCATGGCGCCGGCCCCGCGAAGTCGAGGAAAAACGGCATGACGAAGCTGCGCTCGAGGCAGGCGGCATCGATGGCATCGGGGTCGGCGCTTGCGACGAACTCGCCGATCAGCTGCGGCGTGCAGCCGACCGCCGCCTGCCCATGACCCTGCTGCAGGCCGATGAGGTGGCGGGCGCGCTGCAGGTCGACCATCGCGAGCGAGGCGTAACGCGGCGGCGTGATCGGGTCGGCGTCGCCGGACAGCAGCAGAGCCGGGATGGCGGTATCGAGCGGTTCGCGAAAGTCGGCATCGACCGGGCCC
>DATHRM010000130.1:0-22002 GCA_035465295.1 Woeseiaceae bacterium
GATCGCTCATTTCGTGTCGTCGTCAGGCGGGCGCTCGTCGTCGTCCATGATCACGCGCACGGCCGGCGTATCGAGATCGTCGAACTGGCCGCTGCCCACTGCCCAGAAGAAGGCCCACACGGCGCCTGCCAGGAGTATCAGCGCAAGTGGAATCAACAGGTAGAGAATACTCATCGAATACGGCTCAGGCGCAGGGCATTGAGAACGACGACCAGCGAGCTCGTGCTCATGCCGATCGCGGCAAGCCACGGCGGTACGAAACCGGCCGCGGCGAGGGGGACCGCCGACACATTGTATACGATCGCCCACGCCAGGTTTTGCCGGACGATTCGCATCGTGCGCCGGGCCGCGTGCATCAGCGTCACGATCGGCTGCAACGAATCGCCCAGCATCAGTACGTCCGCGCTCGATTGTGCGAGCGACGCGGCATGCGACGGTGCGATCGACACGTCCGCACCGGCAAGCACGGGCGCATCGTTGATGCCGTCGCCGACCATCACCACGACTTCGCCCTGCAGCTGCAGGGCGTTGATGCGCTCCAGCTTGTCGTCCGGCGTGC
The DNA here is from genome assembly GCA_035465295.1 of Woeseiaceae bacterium. GTDB lineage: Bacteria > Pseudomonadota > Gammaproteobacteria > Steroidobacterales > Woeseiaceae > UBA1847. Next base: position 560 of record DATHRM010000130.1, read on the forward strand.
AGCCGGAGCGCGCGTCACCGATATCCAGGGACGCGGCCGCCTGCGCGACAGGGACCGCGCCGTCGCCGCTCACGAGGGATATCGCGAAGCCCATTTTCTTTAACATTTTCAATGTCTTGCCGGCATCCTCGCGCAGGGTGTCGGCGATCGTGAAGGTGGCGGCGACGCGTCCTTCCGTACCGAGGAACACCTGTGTCGAACCGTCGTCCCGCGGCGTCGGGTCCGCACCCGGCACGAAAGCGGCGTTGCCGAGCTTCCATCGCCGGCCGTCGATGATGCCTTCGACCCCTGCGCCCACACGGATCTCGATACCGGTGGCAGTGATCGCGGATTCGTGCCGGGCGAAAGCGCGTGCGATCGGGTGCGTCGATGCAACCTCGAGCGCAGCGGCGATCTGCAGGCAGTCCTGCTCAGTGAGGTCCGGATCGTGAGTGATGGTCGCAACGACTTCGGGCATGCCGCGACTAAGCGTGCCGGTCTTGTCGAACACGATGTGCGTCGCCCTTGACAGCGTTTCGATGGCGTTGCCGTTGGTCACCAGCAGGTGCAGGTCGGAAAGCCGGCTGCCGGCGGCTGCAAAAGCGGTCGGTGTCGCCAGTGCAAGCGCGCAGGGACACGTGACGACGAGCACCGACAAGGTAATGACGAACGCCCGGTCCGGGTCGATGACATACCAGGCGGTTGCAACCGCTGCGGCGAGAATCAGGATCGCGACCACGATGTAGCTGGCGATACGATCCGCGAGCTGCACGAACGCGGGCCGCGCGTAGCGCGCCCTCTCACTGAGCCTGCCGATCGTTCCGAGGGTCGTGTCGGTCCCCGTAACGTCGACGCGCATCTCCACGACGCCGTCGAGATTGACGCTGCCGGCGACGACCGCGTCGCCGGGCGCTTTCTGCTGCGGTTTCGATTCGCCGGTAAGCATCGACTCGTCGACGCTGGTGCGTCCGGCCATGATCGCGCCATCCGCAGGGAACGATTCGCCGGCGCGGACCATTGCAATATCCCCGGCAGCGAGCTGCGTGACGGGCACCCGCTGACGCGTGTCCCCATCGAGCCGCGTGGCGGTATTCGGCAGGAGCGACGCCAGCGCCGCACTGCGATCGACAGAGCGGTGCCTGGCGCGCATCTCGAGGTAGCGCGCCACGGTAAGGAAGAACACGAACATGGTGACCGAGTCGTACCAGACAGCCGGGCCATTCGTGAAGGTCGAGTAAACCGATGCGACGTACGCGCCGGCGATGGCGATCGACACCGGCACGTCCATGCCGGGGCGCCGGGCGCGCAGGCCCCGGATCGCGCCGGCGAAGAACGGCCGCGCCGAGTAGAACACCACCGGCGTCGTCACCAGAAAGGACACGAGTCGCAGGAAGCGCTCCATGTCGGCATCGATGCCCTGGAATTCGCCCGAGTACAGCCCCACCGCGAACATCATGGCCTGCATCATGCCGAGCGACGCGACCAGCAGGCGCTTCAGGGCGGTGCGCTGTTCGGCCCGCTCCGGCCGCTCGGTCGAGTCGGGGGCCAGCGGCTGCGGTTTGTAGCCGAGGTCGGCAAGCATCGCCAGTATGCGGCCCAGGCCGATCGACTCCGTGCCCCACTCGACGCGCAGCCGGTGCGTCACCGGGTTGATGTCGGCGCTCGCGATGCCGGGGAGTTTCGCGAGCGACGCATCGATCAGCCAGCTGCAGGCGGCACAGTACATGCCGCCGACATAGATCGTGGCTTCGGCGGCATTGCCGTCGCGGGTCGCGAACGCGGCCAGCATGTCGTCGCGGTCGAATACCTGCCATTCGCCCGCCTCCTCGGCCGGGCGCACCGCCCCCGGTTCCGGCTGTTCCCGGGAGTCGTAATAGCGCTCGAAACCGGCATCGCGTATGAGTGTTGCGACCGCCTTGCAGCCGGGACAGCAGACCGGGCGGGTTTCGCCGCCGATGTCTACCCGGATGTCACAATTCGCCGGGATGGGCAACGCGCAGTGAAAGCACGCTTCAGCCTTCGCCATCGTCCGCTGCGCCGGCGGGTTCGAGATGGACGACGGCGGCGCCCGACCAGCTGTCGCTGAGTCGCCAGGTGTCGCCGTCCGCCAGCACGACGTACCAGCGGCCCTCGGGCAGGCCGACGAAGTGGCCCGACCAGGCCGGCGTGCCGTCGCTGTCCGGCATCGCAGCGGTCAACGTAACCGGCTGGTCCCGGTCCGCGAAGGCCGGGTGCGAAAACAGCAGCTGCAGGGTCTTCGGCCACTCCACCGGTGCATCGGCGGACAGCTTCGCGCCGATGGCGCCGCTTTCCAGGTCGATCGTGAGCGTGGCGCGGATGCCGTGCCGGGCCGCGAACCGCTCGGCCGCACGGTGCCGGCCGGCGACGACGTCCATGCCGTCGTCCGAGGTGACAACGAGCGAGTCCGTGGTTCGCACCGCCAGCGAGACCGTATACAGGCTCGCGATCACCGCCGACGCGGGCAGGGCGATGATGAACCACGGCCAGAACTGCCGGTACCAGGGCTTCGTGTCGAGGTCGGTCATGGGGTCGGGTGCCTAGGGCGTCGGGCCCAGAAAGCGGCTGTCCTCGGTCATCGTGACGGATGGCTCGTCCACGTCCGTCACCGTAAACGTAACGTCCATGATGCCATAGGCGCTGTCGGCGGGGGCGCGTGCGCGAACCGGAAGCGACAATACGCCGCCGCCGTCGACCGCGATGACCTCGTCGACGCCGTCGAGCTCGATGCCCGGAAACCCGTCGATGGAGAGCCGGAACGTCTGCGCATCGTTGCGCTGGTTGACGATCTTGAGCGTATAGATATTCTCGATCTCACCGTCCGGCAACTCACGAAACAGGAAGTTGCGGTCGCGAATGACGTCGAGGATGAGCGGCGTGCGTGTCGCCATGGACGTCACCAGTCCGCCGATCAGTACCAGGAGCAGCGTGGCGTAGACGAAGATGCGCGGGCGGAAAATTCGCGTCTCGCCCTCTTTCATCGCGTGCTCGGTCGAGTAGCGTATCAGGCCGCGCGGGTAGTTCATCCTGTCCATGACGGAGTCGCAGGCGTCGATGCAGGCCGCGCAGGCAATGCACTCGTACTGCAGGCCTTCGCGAATATCGATGCCGGTCGGGCAGACCTGCACGCACAGGGTGCAGTCGATGCAATGACCGAGGCCGAGCTTGTCCGGATCGACCCCGCGCTTGCGGCTGCCGCGCGGTTCGCCGCGCTCCTCGTCATAGGAGATGATGAGCGTGTCCTTGTCGAACATGGCGCTCTGGAAGCGCGCGTAAGGACACATGTACTTGCAGACCTGTTCGCGCATGTAGCCGGCGTTGCCGTAGGTGGCAAAGCCGTAAAATAGCGTCCAGAAGGTCGCCCAGCCGCCCGCGGAAAACGTCACGAGCTCCGGGCCGAGTTCGCGGATCGGCACGAAGTAGCCGACGAACGTAATACCCGTCCACAGGGAGAAGGTCACCCAGAGAAACTGCTTGCTGCCCTTGCGGCGCAGCTTGTTCCAGCTCCAGGGCGCCTTGTCCAGCTTCATGCGCTGCGAGCGCGTGCCTTCCGTCCACTGTTCCATCCAGATGAACGCCTCGGTCCAGACGGTCTGGGGGCAGGCGAAGCCGCACCAGACGCGGCCGAGCAGCGCCGTGAAAAAGAACAGTGACAGCGCCGCGATAATGAGCAGCATCGCGAGGTAGGGAAAGTCCTGCGGCCACAGGGTAAGGCCCAGCAAATAGAACTTGCGCGCCGGCAGGTCGAACAACACCGCCTGGCGGTCGTCCCAGGTCAGCCACGGCACGACGTAGAACAGGCCGAGCAGGACGATCGTCGCGAGCTTCGACAGCTTGTCGAAGCGGCCCTTCATCTCGCGCGGATAGATTTTCTCCGCGCTGGCATACATCGGCGCGCCCGGCGCCTTGTTGCTCTCTGCGTCAGCGTTCATCCGCGGCGTTTCTTGTCGCGTTTCGGCGCAGTGCGAATAAGCCAGGCCGTGACGGCACTCGCGAGACCCGAGAGTATCCAGAAGAAGAAAAACCCGGCGGCGTACCCGGCCTCACGACCGATCTCGACGTCCTCGTCGAAGACGCCGCTCAGCTCGACCGGATCGAACAGCGCGAAGAACACCATCGTGCCGATCGCGGCACTCAGGAACGATATCCATACGACGATGCCGATGGCCTGGCTGTTCCGGCTCCACTGCCGGGCGCCCCGATACTCTTCCTGAATCACGTTGCTGCCTGCTGTCGGTGTGGTTTACTCCTCGCTGCCGAGGCTGTAGACGTATGCCGCAAGAATCTTGGTGCGATTCTCGCCGAGCAATTCTCCGTGCGCCGGCATCACACCGTTACGGCCGTTGACGAGCGTGTAACGAACGTCTTCGGGCGAACTGCCGTAAAGCCAGTTGTCGTCGGTGAGATCTGCCGCGCCGAGCATCTGGTTACCCTTGCCCTCCGGGCCGTGGCAGGCGCTGCAGAGCGCGGCGAATTTGGATTGCATCGCCGCCGCTTCCTCGTCGGCCTCGACCAGGCCGCTCAGGCTGCGCACATAGGTAACCATGTTGTCGATAGCCTCGTCATCGCCGAGCGCCGCGCCGAGCGCGGGCATGATGGCATTGCGGCCGTTCTTCAGCGTCGTGACGATCTGCTGTTCGCTGTTGCCCCAGATCCAGTTGTCGTCCGTCAGGTTCGGATAGCCCGGCGCGCCGCGCGCGTCAGACCCGTGGCAGGTCGTGCAGTAGCTGGCATACAGGCTGGCGCCGAGTTCCATGGCTTCGTCGTTCCCGGCCAGCTTCCCGAATTCCATTTCGGCATAGCCCGCGTAGATTGGCTCGAATCGCGCTGCTGCCGCCGCCTTTTCGGCCTCGTACTGCTTCTCCTGCGTCCAGCCCAGCATGCCATCGAAATTACCGAGACCGGGGAAAGCGACCAGGTAGCCGATTGCCCAGAACACCGTGATGAAATACAGGTACAGCCACCATTTTGGTGCCGGATTGTTCCACTCCTCGAGGTCGCCGTCCCACTTGTGGCCGGTGAGTTCTTCGTCACTCTTGTCCTTCGGGCCCTGCCTGGACGACCAGCCGATCAGCCAGATACACCAGACGATGAAAAGGATCGTGCCGACGGCAACAAACCAGTGCCAGAATGCAGGCATCACGTGTTCTCCCGCGTGTGAGTCGCAATATCTTCGGTAATGTAATGATCGTCTTCGAGCGGACGGCGAGCGCTTTCGTCAAACTCCGCCTGGCGATAGCGGCGCCAGGCGAAAACGCTGAAGGCCACGAACGCCAGCATCGTGACTGCCGTGATAACGCCGCGCAAATCGTTGATATCCATCGCGCGGCCTACCTGCGACTGCTTCGATTGATGCCGAGCCCCTGCAGGTATGCAACTACCGCATCCATCTCGGTCTTGCCCTCGACGGCGGCTGCGGCGGCCTCGATCTGCTCGTCCGTGTAGGGGTCGCCGAGCATTTTGAGCGTGCGCAGCTTCCGGGTTACGAGATCGGGATCAACCATGTTCTCGTTGAGCCACGGGTAGCCGGGCATGTTCGACTCGGGCACCAGCGCGCGGGGATCCTCGAGGTGCAGGCGGTGCCAGGCATCGCTGTAGCGGCCGCCTACCCGGGCGAGGTCGGGACCGGTGCGTCGCGAACCGAACTGGAACGGTCGGTCATACACGGATTCGCCTGCTATCGAGTAAGGGCCGTAGCGCTCCGTTTCGCTCCGGAACGGCCGCACCATCTGCGAGTGGCAGCCGTAACAGCCTTCGCGCACGTACACGTCGCGGCCGGCAAGCCGCAGGGGCGAATAGGGTTCGATGTTTTCCGCCGGCTCCGTCGTCTCGCTCGAGACCATGAGCGGCAGCAGTTCGACGAGACCACCGATACTCACCGCGAGCACGATGAGCACCATCATCAGATTTACGCTTTTTTCGATTACCTCATGACGCATGAACGGTCTCTCCTTTACGCCGGGTCGAGGACGGCTACGGGAGCCGGCTTCTGCTCGCTGACGGTCTTCCACACGTTGTAAGCCATGATGAGCATGCCCGTGAAGAACACGAGACCGCCCAGCAGCCTGAACACGAGGTACGGATCCACCGCTTTGAGAGATTCGACGAACGAGTACGTCAACGTGCCGTCGTCATTGACCGCACGCCACATCAGCCCTTCCGTCACGCCCGCGACCCACATCGGCACGATGTAAAGGATCACGCCGATCGTCGAGGTCCAGAAGTGAACGTCGATCAGCCTGGTGCTGTACATGGCCTTGCGGTTGTAAAGGCGCGGGATGAGGCAGTAGAGAGAGCCCATGGTCATCATTGCGACCCAGCCCAGGGCGCCGGAATGCACGTGCCCGATTGTCCAGTTCGTGTAATGCGACAGGGCATTGACCGTCCTGATCGACATCATCGGGCCCTCGAAGGTCGACATGCCGTAGAACGACAGTGCGACGATCATGAACTTGAGCACCGGGTCGCTGCGCAGCTTATGCCAGGCGCCGGACAGCGTCATGATGCCGTTGATCATGCCGCCCCAGGATGGCGCGAGCAGGATAATCGAGAACACCATGCCGAGGCTCTGGGCCCAGTCGGGCAGCGACGTGTAATGCAGGTGATGGGGGCCGGCCCACATGTACACGGCGATCAGCGACCAGAAGTGAACCACCGAAAGACGGTACGAGTAGATCGGGCGTTCGGCCTGTTTCGGCACGAAGTAATACATCATGCCTAGAAAGCCCGCGGTCAGGAAGAAACCGACCGCGTTGTGGCCGTACCACCACTGCATCATCGCGTCGACGGTGCCGGTGTAGATCTGGTAGGACTTGGTCAGTGATACCGGTACCGCCAGGTTGTTGAAGATATGCAGGATGGCGACGGTGATGATGAATGCACCGTAGAACCAGTTGGCGACGTAGATGTGCTTGACGCGCCTGCGCGCGATCGTCATGAAGAACACGATTGCGAAGGCGACCCACACGATCGCAATCAGCAGGTCGATCGGCCATTCGAGCTCGGCATATTCCTTCGACTGCGTGATGCCGAGCGGCAACGTGACGGCGGCCAGCACGATGACGGCCTGCCAGCCCCAGAATGTGAATGCCGCCAGCTTGTCGAACGCAAGTCGAACGTGACAGGTGCGCTGCACGACATAGTAGGCGGTCGCGAACAGACCGGACCCGCCGAACGCGAAGATCACCGCATTGGTATGCAGCGGGCGCAGCCGGCTGTAGGTCAAAAACGGCAGGTCGAAATTGAGCTGCGGCCAGATGAGCTGCGCGGCGATGAATACGCCGGCGAGCATTCCGACGACGCCCCAGACGACCGTCATGATCGCGAACTGGCGTACAACCGTGTCGTTGTATTGAGCTTTAGTGTCCAACGGACGACCCCTGTAGCTGATTGTAAGAGCACTGGATCCGGGGCTCATGGCCGGCCTTGGAGAGCGGAATTCCCCTGACCGTTGTTCGATAGTTGTGGCACCCGGAGTGCCAAGTATATCCCCGGAGTCCGTCGGCACGCTAACAGCGCCATGCGGGGGGGCCACATACGTAACTCTACGTATGGAATTCGGCGGGTGCCGCGGTGCCAGATTACAGCTGCTTTATCCCGGAACCCCCTTTATAATCGAGGCCTTAGCCATCTCCATGTGCCCCCCTATGTCCGCCAGCAGGCTGCCCGCCGAGGTCGTCAACGAACTTTTGCACGCTGCCGCCGATGCGGCGATCGTGACCGAGGGCGACGGCCGGATCGTTTTCGTCAACCGGGGCGCGGAGACGCTGTTCGGGTATTCCGCGGAGGAAATGGTGGGCAGGCCCGTGGAATTGCTGATGCCCGCGGAGATGCGCGATCAGCACGAGGAATACCGCCAGCGCTACAAGTCGTCGCCGCGGGCAAGGCCCCTGCTGTCGGGGCTTGATCTCTACGGCCTGCGCAAGGACGGTAGCCGCTTTCGCGCGGAAATCGCCCTGACCCCGGTAAACACCAATGCCGGCCTGCTCGTGGCCAGCATTATTCGCGAAGTCAACGCCGGGGACGAATCGGAGACCTATTTCCGCACGATGCTCGAAACCGCCCCCGACGCGATGATCATCGTCGACGAGCGTGGCCGCATCGCGATCGTCAATCGCCAGGCCGAGGACATGTTCGGCTACACGCGCGCCGAACTGCTGGGACACGAGGTCGAAATGTTGCTGCCGGACTCCGTGCGCGAGGAGCACACGCAGCATCGCAGTGGCTATGCCGAGAATCCCGAGCTGCGGCCGATGGGACAGGGCCTCGATCTTTTCGGCCGCCGCAAGGACGGCAGCGAATTTCCCGTCGAGATCAGCCTGAGTCCGGTCAAGACATCGAGCGGCACATTCGTCTCCAGCGTGATCAGGGACGTGACCCAGCGCCGCCGCATGGAGAAGGAGATCATTGCTGCGCGCCAGGCTGCCGAGCGTGCGCAGAAGGCGAACACGGCGTTCCTCGCGGCCGCGAGTCACGATCTGCGCCAGCCTGTCCAGGCCCTGAGCCTCCTGAACGGTGCGTTGCGCCGCACCGTCAAGGACGAGCGTGCCCGGGAGATGATCGACCACCAGGAACATTCGCTGACGGCGATGACCAACCTGCTGAATTCGCTCCTGGATATCAGCCGGCTGGATGCGGGCGCCGTGACGCCCGAATTCGAGGAATTCCCGATGCAGCGCCTGATCGACCGCCTGTCGGCGGAATTCGGGCGCCAGGCGAGCCACAAGGGCCTCGAGTTTTCCGCCGAGCCGTGCGCGGTCACGGTGCGCAGCGACCCCAACCTGCTCAGCGAAATCATCCAGAACCTCGTGTCGAACGCCATACGCTACACGGACAGCGGCAGTGTGAAGATGGTCTGCGATTGCGCGGGCGACATGTGCCGGCTGGAAGTGGTGGACACAGGTATCGGCATCGAGGCGGATCAGCTCGAGGCGATTTTCAAGGAGTTCCACCAGACCAAGACGCCCGGCTCGAACACCGAGGGTTTCGGGCTCGGGCTTGCCATCGTCCGGCGGCTCGCGGATTTGCTCGAGCACGATATCGGCGTCCAGTCGGAGCCGGGGGCCGGTTCGCGCTTCCGTGTGTGCCTGCCCATCGTTGCCGCGCGTGACCACGCCCACGGCGAGGAGATCAAGTCCTCTGCGGCCCAGGAATCGAGCGGGGTGGGCACCGTCATCCTGATCGAGGACGACGTCAACGTCGCGAACGCCTGGGGGATGTTGCTCGAAGCGGAGGGTTATCGCGTGGCAACGGCCAAATCGGCGCCCGAAGCCAATGCGATCATCGCGCACCTGGACACCGTGCCCTCGCTGCTGATTTCCGATTTCCACCTGCTCGACGGCTCCACGGGCGTCGAGGCGGTAATGGGCATTCGCGAACACTACGGCGTTAACATTCCGGCTTTCATCGTCAGCGGCGACACGTCGAAGGTCGTGAAGGAAGCGCGTCCCGTCGACAACTGCACGCTGATGAGCAAGCCGGTCAATACCAGCCGGCTGCTCGCCGCGGCGCACGTCGCCACGAAGACGGGCGCCGTGCCCCAGGACTGAGTGCCTGGCCCGGTGCCGCTTCGCTGCCTGCAAATCGACGCGTTTACGGAGCGGCCTTATTCCGGCAACCCTGCTGCCGTATGCCTGCTCGAGGGCAAACGCGGTGCTCGCTGGATGCAGGCCGTCGCCGAGGAGATGAACCTGTCGGAGACGGCATTCGTACGTCCCGCCCGCGACGGTTTCGGCCTGCGCTGGTTCACGCCGGCCGTCGAAGTCGATCTTTGCGGCCACGCCACGCTGGCGGCCGCCCATGCACTATGGTCCGAGGGGCGAGTGCCCGGCGACGCAGAGATCCGCTTCCAGACTCGCAGCGGCCTGCTGACGGCGGCGCGGAACGGAGACCTCATCGAACTCGATTTTCCCGCAACCAGCCCGGCAGCCGCGGATCTGGATGAGGCCGGGATTCGGCGTCTCGGCGACGCACTCGGAGTCGTCCCGAAGCGAGTCGTTCGATCGGCATTCGACCTGCTGGTCGAGGCCGGAAGCGACAGGGAAGTCAGGGAATCGCGTCCGGATTTCCGGCGGCTCGGCGAACTCGATTGCCGTGGCGTGATCGTCACGAGCGCCTCGGATGACTCCCGCTTCGATTTCGTGTCGCGGTTTTTCGCGCCGGGCGTCGGCGTCGACGAGGACCCGGTAACCGGATCGGCGCATTGCTGCCTCGGGCCGTACTGGGGCGAGCGCCTGGGGAAACGCGCGATGACCGCCTTCCAGGCGTCGTCGCGCGGGGGCATCGTCCGCGTTCGCGTGTCCGGTGACCGCGTAATTCTCGGCGGTCACGCCGTTACCGTTTTCAAAGGCGAACTGACAGAAGCGGCTGCGGACTGAGCCTGCGCGGTCCCGCCCAGTCTCGCAATAGTTTGGGATAGCGCGTAGTGTTGAGCCCTGCGATGGCAAGTCCGGGCCGTCGCAATTCCAACATTCAGGCAATAATCAAGGAGAACAAAGAATGAGAATCAGCCAACTAATAACGGGTCTCGTACTGGTCGGTTTCGCGGGAATCGCGTCGGCCGACCTGGAGCCGTGGACTGATTACGAAGTCAGTGAAGGTGTGTCGAACGTTACGACGGTCAAGGTCGATTCCAACATGATCGACAAGTACCTGGAAGGCCTCAGGGATACCTGGGTGCCGGCCAACGAGGTAGCCAAGGAACTGGGCCAGATCGAGGATTACGGCATATACGTGAGCCAGTTGCCGAACGGCGGCGATTTCAACGTCATCCTGGTGGTCGAGTTCGAGAGCGCTGCCGACCTGCAGCCGGACAAGGCACAGTACGAAGCGTTCATGAAAGCCTGGGGCGAGGAGAACCAGAAGAAGTCGGACAAGATTGTTCTGACGTACCCGGGCATTCGCACCATTACGGGCCAATACCTGTTCCGCGAAGTGACGATGAAATAGTCCGCCGGGTTACAGGCCGGGCTCCCGGCCTTCGGGTGGATCCGTGGCGTAGTAGGGGAAGTTACGTATAGTTTTGGGCCGACAATCTGGCATCTTGGCTGTGCGGTTATTTTCGCCTGCAAGAGTTGTCAGGAACTACGGCGCGAATGCCCGATTTTCTCTCCATGCCCGCTGTGCAATGCATAGCGGGCTTTTTTTTTGCGGGCCCCACGGGAAGACGCGCCCCGGCACGCGATCGATCGTTGAGGGGGATTCAGGCGGCTTCGTGCGTATCCTGTTCAACCGGCGTCTGGAACCAGTCCGGCTTGATGATCAGCAGGTCGCACGGCAGGTGTTCCAGCGTGCGTTCGGCGGTTGCACCGATGAAAAGGCGTTTCCAGCGATTGCGCGAAACGGCGCCCATGACCACGGCAGCGGCCTTGAGCTCCTCGGCGACAATCGGCAGTTCCTCGTGCGTGAGGCCTGCGACGAGGTGTAACTTGTTGTCGTCGATGCCATGAAACGACGTGATTTCGTGGAATCGTTTCTGGTGGTCCTCGTGCATCTGCTGTTCGATTTCGTCGAACGGCAGTGAGACCGGTATGTAGGCGTTTGCCGTCGCCGTTGCAACCGCAATTCGCGGGTCGTAGGAATGAAATGCGTGGACCTCGCCGCCGACCTTGTCGGCTATGAACTTGCTGGTCTGCAGAATCTCGTCGTCGAGCGCGGCAGGCTTGTCATGTTCGTTCATCGGGTCGATGGCGGCGATGAAGACGGGCTCGTCCTGCAGTTCGATGGGTTTGACCAGCCACAGCGGTGCAGGGCAGGTGCGAATCAGGTTCCAGTCCGTATTCGTCAACAGGGCGCGGGTAACAGCCGAGTGATGATGGGTATCCTTGACGACGAGGTCGGCCCCCGTCGATACGACGTGTCGCACGATGCCCTCGTACAGCGGATGGTCCCAGACGGCAGACGTCTTCACCGTGACACCGTCTTTGCGAAGCGGTTCGGCCAGTTCCTCGAGGTGCTTCGAGTGGCTGCCGATGACTTCGTTGCGCGCTTTCTCCAGCGACGGAGAATCGAACAGGCGGTCACCGCTCAGGTATTCGTTGTAATAGCAGACGAGCAGTTCGAGTTCGGCGCCGGTCTTCCTGGCCAGCCACGCAGCGCGATGCATGCCCGGCTGTTCTTTGACAGTCGGGTCGATAACTGAAAGGATCTTCGATAACTCGTGCATGGCCGCACCCTGTTGTTGTCAGGACAGGATAGAATTATTCGTCGCAGAAAGCGTAAGTCCGCTGCTTTTTTCCTTCCATAAGGCGACATGCCTAGCGTATCTCGGATTCTACTTATGACTTGATAAGTGGTTTTACTGATACGGCTTACTTCCCAATACCCGTAGATTATCGGCAGAGGACAGGTGCTCAGGGAGCACCAGCCAGGGGAGGTTTTGGCCTATGCAGGCTCATTCATACGACGCTCTCAGGGAGCGGCTCGAGAAAAAAAAGGAAGAACTGACCGTTCGCCTCGAGCGGATTACCAACAACCTGCGGCGCGGTTACCACCCGGATTCCAAGGAGCGCGCCAAGGAACTCGAAGACAGCGAGGTAGTCGACGCGCTGGGTAACGAGGCCCGGGCCGAGATCAGGAATATTTCTGCTGCACTGCAGCGCATGGAGGCCGGCGAGTACGGTACTTGCGTCGAATGCGGAACCGAGATCGATCTCGGGAGAATCAACGCGCATCCGTATGCGAAAAAGTGCATCGACTGCGCGCGCCTGGAGGAGGAACGCAGCGGGCGCTACTCCTGATGCATGTGCATCTTCACCAGATCGGCGAGTGATCTCGCCTGCATCTTTTCCATCACGCGGGCACGGTGAATCTCGACCGTGCGTTGACTGACACCGAGTTCGTAGGCGATGACCTTGTTGGGCTTGCCCGTCACCACGAGGTCGAATACCTCGCGTTCGCGATTCGTCAGTCGCGCAATGCGTTCCTCGACCTCGGCGTGGTGTTGCTGCTCTTCGCGGCGCTCCCGATCGGTCTTCAGGGCCTCCCGAATCCGGTCCAGGAGGTCCTGGTCGCGGAACGGTTTCTGGATGAAGTCCACGGCGCCTTTCTGCATGGCTTCGACCGCCATCGGTACGTCGCCGTGCCCGGTGATGAAAATGACCGGCAGGCTGTTGCCGCGCTTGAGGAGTTCTTCCTGGAGTTCCAGGCCGCCGAGCCCCGGCATGCGAATATCCAGTACCAGGCAGCCGGGCCGCTCCTCCGTCACCTGCTCGAGGAATTCGTCACCGGACCCGTATATCTCGTGCCTGAGGTTGACGGAGTCCATCAGGGCCTGCATCGCGAACCGGATCGCCGGGTCGTCGTCGACGATGAAAACGGTGGCTGCTTGCTCGGATTGTTGGCTCATGCTTCCCGGTCGGTGTAGTTACTGGGTCTCGTGGGTGTGGAGTATACAGTCTAATCGCTGCCGGGCCGATTGGACCAGACCACGCGCGATTTTGCGAGCTTTTGCGCGCCGGTCGCGACGAATTCGCGGCTAGTCGAGACGCTTCGTGAATCGCAATGCGGCGGCCGTCATTGCCACGGCCGCGAAGCCGACAAGGTACGCCATCTCGCCCAGCAATTCGCCCAGTGCCGCGTCCCGCAGCATGATGCCGCGCGTGAGCCGGATGAAGTGGGTATTCGGCAGCACCTCGCCCAGCCATTGCGCCACCTCCGGCATGCCCTTGAAGGGGAACATGAACCCCGAGAGCAATATGGAAGGCAGCAGGATGAACACAGTGATCTGCGTGGCCTGGAACTGCGTCCGCGCAGCGGTCGATATGAACAGGCCCAGCGAGAGGTTTGCGGCGATGAAAGCCATTGCAGCCAGGTAGAGATCGACCACGCTGCCGCGCACCGGGACGTCGAACAACAGCCGCCCGACAGCCAGTATGAGCGCGAGCTGCACCATGCCGATCAGGATATAGGGCACGACCTTGCCGATCATCAGTTCGAGGGAACTGACGGGCGTATTGATCAGGAGTTCGAGATTGCCTCGTTCGCGTTCACGGACGATGGCGACGGCGGTGAACAGGATCATCGTCATCGTCAGGATCACCCCCATCAGGCCGGGGACGATGTTGACCGGCGTCCGCCGCTCGGGGTTGTAGTAGGGCCGAACTTCAAGCGCCTGCGGCGCCGCGACCGCGGCGCCGCCCGCATCGAAACCGAACGGCATCACGCGCAGCTGGTTGGCTACGCCGAGGATGGTCGGGTCGCTGCCATCCACGAGCAGGTGCGCCGCTGCACGGGTCCCGTCGACCACGCGCCGGTCGAAATCAGGCGGAATGTAGACGCCGATGGAAATGGCGCCCTGCCGCAGGAGGGTCTCGAGTTGCTCCGGCGTCGCCGCGCGGTCGACGATGTCGATGACCTGTGTCTGTGCGAGTTCGGCGACGAACTGGCGCGACAGGTGCGTGCCTGCCTGGTCGGCAACGGCCGCCTCCAGGTTGCGCACATCCGTGTTGATTGCGTAGCCGAACAGCAGCATCTGCATGACCGGCAGGCCGACGACCATCCCGAACGTAAGCCGGTCGCGGCGCAGCTGTCGCACTTCCTTGCGCAGCACGGCCAGAATGCGCGACAGGGACTTCACGCGGCCCTGCTCTGCGGATCAAGCGTGACTGCGACGAATACGTCTTCGAGGCTCGCGGTCGACAATTCCGCGTGTGTGTCCAGGTTCGCCGCATGCATCGCGTCCTCGACCAGTTCCACCGGGTTGTTTTCCGAGTCGGGTATCAGGACGCGCAGCCTCACGCCCAGCTGGGTAACGCTTGCCACGGCGGCTATGTCAGCAATGACCAGCTGCGCGTGATACGGGTCGTTCGAAGTGACCTCGACGACGTGCATGCCGGTGCCGGCCTGCAGTTCGGTCGGCGTGCCGTCCGCGACCTTGACACCGCGGTCGAGAATGGCGAGACGGTGACAGCGCTCGGCTTCGTCCATGTAATGCGTCGAGACGAGAATGGTCGTCCCCGCCTCGGCCAGGCGGAACAGCGCCGACCAGAAATCGCGGCGGCTCTGCGGATCGACCGCGCTGGTCGGTTCGTCGAGCAACAGCAGTTCCGGCCGGTGCAGCACCGCGCAGGCGAGGGCGAGACGCTGCTTCTGGCCGCCGCTCATGGTTCCGGCGAGCTGCCTGCGCTGGTCGCGCAGGCTGTACCGTTCGAGCAGCTCCTCGATACGGGTGGCGCGCTCGCGCCTCGGGTACGAGTAGATCTCGGCGATGAACTGCAGGTTCTCGAGCACGGTCATGTCGCCGAACAGCGAGAACTTTTGCGTCATGTAGCCGATCCGCGGCTTCAGCCGCCGCGCATCACCTGGCACCTCGGTATCGAGAACCAGCGCTTTACCGTCGCTGGGCATCAGCAGGCCGCACAGCATGCGTATCGTGGTCGACTTGCCGGAGCCGTTCGGCCCGAGGAAGCCGTATATTTCGCCCCGCGGGACGTCCAGGTCGAGCTGGCTGACAGCGACGAGATCGCCGAAGCGCTTCGTCAGGCCACGGGCCTCGATGGCGAATTCCCGGCTCACGGGCCGCCGTCCGGCAGCACCAGCTCGACCTCGACCGGCACGCCGTCCGGAAGCCGTTCCTGCTGCTCCTCGATATCGATCTTGGCCAGGTAGGTGAGCCGGCCGCGGTCGCGCTCCGTCAACGCGAAGTAGGGGGTAAACGCCGCCTCGTGTGCCACCCAGCGGACGCGCCCCGGGATCGGTGCATCCATCCCGTCCACGGAGACGCGGGCTTCGGTTCCGGGCCGGACCTGTGCGCGCAGGCGCTCCGGGATATAGATCCGTGCATACGGCTGCCGGCCTGCCAGCATCACGGCGACGGGCTGTCCGGCTGGCGGGCGCTCCCCGACCTCGAAGAGGCGGCTGTCGAACAGGCCGTCGACGGGCGCGGTCAACGCGTGACGCTCGACGTCGACCCGTGCGCTGTCGCGCCGTGCCTCGGCTTGCTCCAGGGCGTGTTCCGCCTGCGCGAGTTCCTCGACCGTCGTGCCTGCAAGCAGTTCCTCGAGCTGTGCCCGGCGCAGTTCGTGGTTTGCGTTTGCCGCATCGAGCTCCGCTTGTGCGCGATCCCGGGTTTCCGGCGACGCGAGTTCCTTTTCGAGGAGTTCTTTCGCCCGCTGAAACTGCGCGCGGCGAAATTCGATCTCGCGAGCGGCGCCGGCGAGATTCGCCCGTGCCTGCGCTATCTGCTCCTGCCGCGGGCCGCGGACCAGCTCGTCGAGCCTTGCGCGTGCCTGCCCCACGGCCGCCTCGGCTTCGCGCAGGCGTGCGCTGGCGCGGCTGTCGTCCTGGCGCAGAATGAGCTCGCCCGCCGAAACGCGGTCGCCTTCGGCGACGGCGATTTCGAGTATCGGTTCGTTCATTTCTGCAACGAGCTCGATCCGGTCCGACGCGAGTTCGCCGACCACGATGCCGTGGTTTTCCGCGTTGTCGCACGCCGCGAGCGCCACGACGGTAAGTCCCGCTGCGATGAATTTTCCTGGGTGCATGCGTTTGGCTCCGGTCAGGCCCTGATGTAGGCCAGGATCATGTCCACGTGCGTTTCGATCAGTTTGTCCGTATCGAGCGAGCGGTCTGCGAACACGATGCCCCACACGATCGACATCATGACCGGCGCCACGAAGAGCTGCGGCAGCTCGTTGACGGCGGTCTCGCGGAATTCGCCGTTCGCGACCCCGCGCTCCAGCAGCTGCCGCAGGGCCGCAAGGCCGCGGGATGCCACGTTGTCCCAGTAGTAGTCCACGAGGTCGGGGTGTTTCGGTGCCTCGGAGATCATCAGGCGGATCACGACGCTCACGGGCGAGCCGGGCACGCGCTTCATGAAATCGAGCACGGGCCCGCGGATGATCGCCTCGGCGCTCGAGTCCGGGCTGTCCAGCGTGCGGGTCAGCGCGTCGAGCCGTGGCGTGACGACACTGCGGATGACCGCCTTGAAGAGCTCTTCCTTGGTTTTGAAATAGAGGTACAGCAGGCCCTTGCTGACGCCGGCGCGCCGTGCCACCTCCTCGACCCGGGTCGCCGTGAAGCCTTTTTCGGCGAACGCCGCGAAGGCCGCTTCGGTGATTTCCTGCGGGCGGTCTTCCTTGCGGCGTCGATAGCGCGGGCGAGCCATGACGGCCCCTTACTGACTAAAGAGTCAGCAAGTATAGTTAATGACCGTTGGGTCAGCAAGTGTTTTCGCCCTGGCGCCACGCGCGATTCCCGCGGCCCGCCCAGTCGGTCATAATGCGGCCCCATGTTCACCTACCTCGATCCCACCGTCCGCAAGCGCCTCGTCGCGGAGGGCAAGCTGATCCGCATAGACCGGCAGGGGCACAGGCTCGATCCCGACGAGAAGGGCGGCGGGCAGGCCATCAGCGTGCTGGGACCGATCCCGCTGCCGCTTACGATCGCCGGCCGGCACCTCGACGTCACGTGGTACGCCTGCGTCCGCAACACGGAATTGTCGAAGGTCCAGGAACTAGCCGATCAGCTTCGCGCGCAACACACGCAATCGCTGTTTGCGAATCTCGCGTCGTCGATGGCCGTCAACTGCGTGCTCATCATCGGGGATCCCGGCGCGTGGACGAATCCGCTGGTACGCATTCACTCCAGCTGCCTTACCGGCGACGTGTTCGGCTCGGAACGCTGCGAATGCGGTCCGCAGCTGCACCAGGCCATCGCGGCCATCGCCGACGACGAAGAGGGCGGCCTGGTGGTCTACATGTCCGGCCACGAAGGCCGCGGCATCGGGCTGTGGGCCAAGGCGGCGACCTACCTGCTGCAGGACGCGGGGGAGAATACCTACCAGGCGAACCGCTCGCTGGGCCTGCCGGACGATTCCCGCGATTTCAGCGATGCGGCGACACTGATCAGGCATTTTCACGACGAGAAGCCGTTTCGCCTGCTGACCAACAATCCGAAAAAGCTCGACGATCTCGCCGCGCTCGGGCTCACCGACGTAACCCCGGTGAAGCACGTCACCGGCGTAACCGCGGCGAATCGCCGCTACCTCGAGGCGAAGAAAGGGTGGGGCCACAGGCTCGACCCCGAGGATCTCGACTGAGCCGCAGGCCGCGC
The DNA here is from genome assembly GCA_035465295.1 of Woeseiaceae bacterium. GTDB lineage: Bacteria > Pseudomonadota > Gammaproteobacteria > Steroidobacterales > Woeseiaceae > UBA1847. Next base: position 18,608 of record DATHRM010000130.1, read on the forward strand.
GCGTCGGCTACTGCCGCCAGAGACGCAGGTTACGCGCCGATTCCCCGCCATTCGAACGGAAAGGGTTGATGTCGAGGCCGCCGCGGCGCTGGTAGCGCGCGTAGACGGTCAGATTGTGCGGGCCGCATCGATCGAGCAGGTCGACGAACATGCGCTCGACGCAGCTCTCGTGAAAATCCTGGTGGCGGCGGTACGAGACGATGTACCGGAGCAGGGACGCACGATCGATCCTGGGGCCCTCGTAGGAGACCAGCACGCTGCCGAGGTCCGGCTGTCCCGTCACGGGGCAAAGACTTCGCAACCCGTCGCTGTGAAGATCTTCGCGGACCACGGTATCCGGGTCGGCAGACAGCAAGCCGGGTTCGACCTCCCAGTCGCTGCAGGCGACGTCCAGCCGGTCCAGCGATTCGCCGGGCAGGCGCTGCAGGCCGCGGGCCTGGCTGCCGACGAGCGGATCGATCCGTACGGACACGGCCGCGCCCACGCACTTCCCGAGGTCCGACTCGAGCAGGTCGCGGACCGCATCAGGAGACGCATACTTCGACATGGCGAACGAGCCGAGGTAGAGCTTCACCGATTTCGATTCGGGGATGCCGGGCGAATCGGCCGGGATACGAATCACCGCCGTTGCTGCGTGCGGCTTGCCGTTCTCGCCGAGCCAGGTCAGGTCCCAGGCATTCCAGATGTCGACGCCCGAAAACGGCAGCGCCGGGCCGACGCCGATGCGGGCGCGGTTGTCGGCGCGATCGATGCGGCAGAGCGTGTCCGGCGCGTACCGATCGGGATAGTGGCTGGCTTTTCCGAGTGGCAATTCAGTCATGTTCGTCGTGTACAATACCGGTCCGTTCCCAGCAAGTGTCTTAATGAGCCCGTCAAATAACGTAAGCGGCGGAGACCGCGGCTACATCATCCCTATCGGCGGCGGCGAAGAAAAGCTGCATGACCCGGAAATCCTCGATCGTTTCGTCGAACTCTGCGGCGGCAAGAATTCGCGTATCAGCATCATTCCGACCGCGAGCGAGCTCGAGGACACCGGCCGCAACTACGAAAAGCTGTTCCGCCGGCTCGGCGTCATGCATGCCAGGGTGCTGGCGTTCGTAACGCGCGAGGATTGCCAGTCGAGCAGCGAACTCGAGTATATCGACAAGTCGGACGGCGTGTTCATGACGGGGGGCAACCAGCTGCGCCTGTCGACCACCATTGGCGGCACCGAGGTCGCGCAGCGCATCCGGCGGCGCAATGCCGAGGGCATGCACGTGGCCGGCACGTCGGCGGGGGCCGCGTTCATGCCCGAACACATGATCGCGGGCGGCATCGAGGGCAGTACGCCGCACCCTGACATGGTGACGATGGCGCCGGGGCTCGGCCTGACCAACAAGTTCATCATCGACCAGCATTTCCGCGAGCGCGATCGCCTCGGCCGCCTGCTGACGGCGCTCGCGTACAATCCGTTTGCGGTGGGGATCGGCCTCGACGAAGACACGGCGGCCTTCATACGCCCCGGCGACAAGCTCGACGTTGTCGGTAGCGGCGGCATCACGGTCATCGACCCGACGGAACTGAGTTATTCTTCCATGGACCAGGCGCGCCGGGGAGATCCCGTGAGCCTGATCGGCGTAAAGCTGCATATCCTGATCTCGGGCGGCCGCTTCGACGCCGGCACGCGACAGGCGAGCGCAGGCGTCGCCGGCTAGCGGCAATACAGGACAACAGGAATGAAAATCGTCAGCACCAACGTTTACGTTGGTCCGAATATCTGGGCTCACTTCAGGGTTATCCGGCACATCATCGACCTCGGCGAACTCGAGGCGTGGCCGACGGGCCGCCTGGGCGACGCATTCGTCGAGCCGCTGCTCGAGGTGCTGCCCGGGCTGCACGAACACGGTTGCTCGTACAGGGAGCCGGGCGGTTTCGTGCGGCGCATGCGCGAGGACGAGGGCACCTGGCTGGGGCATGTCATGGAGCACGTGGCGATCGAGCTGCAGAACGTGGCCGGGTCGCCCGTCACCTACGGCCGCACGCGCTCCATCGAAGGGCAGCCCGGTTTCTACAACATGGTGTTCCAGTACAAGGACGAGGCTGTCGGTCGCGAGGCCAGCGACCTGGCGCTGAAGCTTCTGCTCAGCCTCCTGCCGGAGGACATAAAGCCCGACGACGCCCCGCCCGCCGACTGGGATTTCGAGGCGGAGCGTGACAGCTTCATCCGCTACGCGCAGGCGCGCGCGCTCGGGCCGAGCACGGCGTCGCTCGTGCGCGCCGCCGAGGAGCGCGACATCCCCTGGCTGAGGCTCAATCGCTACAGCCTCGTGCAGTTCGGCCACGGTCGTTACCAGCAGCGTATCCAGGCGACGACGACCGGGAAGACCGGCAACATCGCGGTGGAACTTGCCGGCGACAAGGAAGAAACCAACGGTATTTTGCGCGACCTGGGCCTGCCGGTGCCCGAGCAGCGACTCGTTCGCGGGCAACGTGACGCGGTGCGCGCGGCAAAGCTCATCGGGTTTCCGGTGGTGCTGAAACCGCTGGCCGGCAACCACGGCCGGGGCGTGTCGATCAACCTCAAGACGGCCGAAGAGGTCGAGGTCGCATTCGAGAAGGCAGAGGAGCACGGCCGCACGGTCATCGTGGAGAGTTACATCGAGGGCTACGATCACCGCCTGCTGGTTATCGACGGCAAGCTCGTCGCCGCCGCCAAGCGCGAACCCGGGCATGTCGTGGGCGACGGGGAACACACGATCGAGCAGCTCGTGGATATCGTCAACGAGGATCCGCGCCGCGGTGTCGGTCACGAAAAAGTACTGACCCGCCTCGAGTTCGACCACCAGGCGGAGCGCCTGCTGAAGAAGATCGGCTACGACAAGGACACCGTGCCGGCAAAGGACGAGGTCGTGTATTTGCGCTCCACTGCCAACCTGTCGACGGGCGGCACGGCGATCGACGTCACCGACATCATTCACCCGGACAACCGGGAAATGGCGATCCGTGCCATCAGCGCCATCGGCCTCGACATCGGCGGCGTCGACTTCCTGACCCGGGACATCTCGCTCTCCTACCGGGAAGCCGGCGGCGCGATCTGCGAGGTCAATGCCGGCCCGGGCTTCCGCATGCACGTTGCGCCGAGCGAAGGCACACCGCGTGACGTCGGCGGCGCCGTCGTCGACATGCTGTTCCCGCCCGGGGCGCCGACCCGCGTGCCGATTGCCGCGGTAACCGGCACGAACGGCAAGACGACGACGTCGCGGATGCTCGCCCACATACTGAAGCTCTCGGGATTCACGGTCGGGCTGACGTCAACCGACGGTGTTTATATCGACGGCAAGCTCAGCGTTGCAGGCGATATGACCGGCCCGAAGTCGGCGCAGATGATCCTGCGCGACCCCTCCGTGGATGCCGCG
>DATHRM010000131.1:0-10279 GCA_035465295.1 Woeseiaceae bacterium
GGCAGGAACGTGATGCCGAGGTCGGCGTCCACCATCTCGACGAGCGTGAGTATGCTGCTGGCGCCGATGCGGCGCACCTTCTGCGTATTGCGGATCTTGCAGGCGGCGAGGGCGTGGTCGCGCAGGCAGTGACCGTCCTCGAGCAGCAGGATGCTGTCGGCGTCGAGCCGGCTGAAGCGGTAGTTGTCCGGATCGACCCGTTTCGTGCCGTGCCGGTAGGCAAGCGCGAAGCGGTCCTTGAACAGCGGCATGAGGTCGACGCCCCGCATGTCGTAGGGAAGCGCCAGCAACAGCACGTCGAGGTCGCCGTCCATCAGCCGTTCGTAAATGCGTTGTGACTGGTCTTCGTGGAGGTAGAGCTCCAATTTCGGGTACTTGCGCCGGAGCTTCGGCAGGGCCGCGGGCAGCAGGAAGGGCGCGATCGTCGGTATTACGCCCAGATGCAGCTCGCCGGTCAGCGGCTCGCGCTGGCCACGGGCCATCTCGACCAGGCTCTCCACGTCGCGCAGGCACAACCGCGCCTGCGTCGCGAGTTGCTGGCCCATGGCGGTGATCGTCACGCTGCGGTTGGTGCGGTCCACGAGCTGCACTTCCAGCAGCGATTCCAGCTCCTGGATGGCGTTGCTGAACGCCGATTGGGAAACGAAGCAGGCCTCCGCCGCGCGGCCGAAATGTTCCGTCTCCGTCAGCGCGGCGAAATACCGTAACTGCTTGATTGTCGGTAATTTCATTAATCGATTTAGTAGTAAATAGTGATCGTATTAAACCATTTTATTTATTAAGACGATACCCCTACACTACACCCCTGAAACCACAGAGACCTAAAATGATGGAATTAAATATTGGCATCAGCGCAGAGGATCGCCAGCAGATTGCGGGCGGCCTGTCGAAGCTGCTGGCCGACAGCTACTCGCTGTACCTGAAAACCCATAATTATCACTGGAACGTCGAGGGGCCGATGTTCAATACGTTGCACCTCATGTTCGAGGAGCACTACACGGAACTCGCCACGGCTGTGGACGAGATCGCGGAGAGAATTCGTGCCCTGGGCGTCAAGGCACCCGGATCCTACACGGCGTTCGGCGAGCTGACGAATATCGACGAAGCGACCGGCGACGAGACGGCCGAGGAAATGATCCGCCAGCTCGTTATCGGCCAGGAGACCGTTGCGCGGACCGCCCGCGAGGCCATCAAGGCCGCCGACGCGGCCAGCGACGAGCCGACCGCCGACCTGCTGACGCAGCGTATGCAGATTCACGAAAAAAACGCCTGGATGCTGAGAAGCATGCTGGCCTGATTACTGAAAAGTCAAAGGAGACAACCATGTTCAAGAATATTGAAGGACAGCGCGTACCGAACGTTACGTTCAAAACCCGCCGTGACCACGAGTGGGTCGACCTGACCAGCGACGACATTTTCGCAGGCAAGAACGTTATCGTGTTCTCGCTCCCCGGCGCATTCACGCCGACCTGCTCGTCGTCGCACGTGCCGCGCTACAACCAGCTTGCTCCGGTGTTCAAGGAGCACGGCATCGACGACATCGTTTGCATATCCGTAAACGACGCGTTCGTCATGTCCGAGTGGGCGCTCACGCAGAAGGCCGACCGCGTCACCTTCCTGCCGGACGGCAATGGCGACTTCACCGATGGAATGGGCCTGCTGGTCGGAAAGGAAGACCTGGGCTTCGGTAAGCGTTCGTGGCGTTATTCGATGCTCGTCCGCGACGGCAAGATCGAGAAGATGTTCATCGAGCCTGACGAGCCGGGCGACCCGTTCCACGTATCCGATGCGGACACGATGCTCGAGTATCTCGACCCGAAGGCCGAGAAGCCGCACGACGTCACCGTATTCTCGCGGGCCGGCTGCCCGTTCTGCGCGAAGGCCAAGGGCATGCTGCGCGACGCCGGCATCGAGTTCGAGGAACTGGCTTTGAACCGGGACTACACGGACCGCACGCTGCGCGCCGTCGCTGCCGCGACGTCCTACCCGCAGGTATTTATCGACGGATCGCTCGTCGGCGGCTCTGACGACCTGGAGAAGTGGCTGCAGGACAAGGGCAAGATTAACGCGCGTGACGCCGCGTAAAAACTCCGAACCCCCGATCGGAGAAAAGATACGGTCGACTCTCCTCCCCCGAAACGGCCGTATTGATTCAGGGGCTGACTGGCTCTAAGCTGGTCAGCCCCTTTTTTATTGTCGCAACCCGACGAGAGCATCGCGTCATGCAGATCTCAGACCAGGCATTACTCCGAAACCAGGCTTATATCGACGGCAAATGGTGCGACGCCGACAACGGCGAGACCCTTGCTGTAATCAACCCGGCCAACGGCAAGAACGTCGCCGACGTTGCGAAGTGCGGTGCGGCTGAAACCCGGCGCGCGATCGAGGCCGCCGAGCGTGCACAGGCCGGGTGGCGCGAGGCCACGGCGAAAGAGCGCGCGGCGCTCCTGCGAAAATGGCTCGACCTGATGCTCGATGCCCAGGAAGACCTGGCGCAGATCATGACCGCGGAACAGGGCAAGCCGCTGGCGGAGTCCCGCGGCGAGATCGCCTACGGGGCGAGCTACATCGAATGGTTCGCGGAGGAAGCCAAGCGTGTCTATGGTGACACGATTCCGCAGCCATCGAACGACAAGCGCCTCGTCGTCATCAAGCAGCCGGTGGGCGTCGTCGCCTGCATTACACCGTGGAATTTTCCGAACGCGATGCTGGCAAGGAAGATCGCGCCGGCGCTGGCGGCCGGGTGCACGGTTGTCTGCAAGCCCGCCAGCGAGACGCCCTTGTCGGCGCTCGCGATGGCCGAACTCGCCGGGCGCGCGGGTATACCCGCTGGCGTCATCAATATCGTCGTAGGCAAGACGAAGGAGATCGGCGAAGAGCTGACGGGCAACCCGATCGTGCGCAAGCTGACGTTTACGGGCTCGACCGCGATCGGCAAGTTGCTCGTCCAACAGTGCGCCGGGACGATGAAGCGCACGTCGATGGAGCTCGGCGGCAATGCGCCGTTTATCGTTTTCGATGATGCAGACCTCGACGAGGCGGTAAAGGGTGCGATCATCTGCAAGTTCCGCAACGCGGGCCAGACCTGCGTCTGTGCCAATCGGATTCTCGTGCAGGACGGCATCTACGAGCAGTTTGCGGAGAAACTGGCGGCGGCGATGGCGGACCTCAAGCTGGGTGAAGGGACGGGCGACGGCGTCGACGTCGGCCCGTTGATCAACGAGAAAGCTGCGAATGACGTGCTGGAATTCGTTGACGATGCGGTTGCAAAGGGCGCGCATGTTGCCGCTGGCGGCGGGCGCTCGGACCTCGGTGCCTGTTTCATCGAACCCACGCTGCTCACCGGCGTAGAAGAAGACATGCGCGTTTTCAGCGAGGAGATCTTCGGGCCGGTTGCTCCGCTGTTTCGTTTCAGCGATGAGGCCGAGGCGATCGCCATGGCGAACGACACCGAATTCGGGCTGGCGAGCTACTTTTACTCGCGCGACATCGGACGCATCTGGCGTGTCGGCGAGGGGCTCGAGTACGGCATCGTCGGCATCAACACGGGTCTCATCTCGAACGAGATGGCGCCATTCGGTGGTGTGAAGGAGTCCGGTCAGGGGCGCGAGGGTTCCAAGTACGGTCTCGATGACTATCTCGAGATCAAGTACATGTGCATAGGCGGCATCGACGCCTGAGCAGGCACACCCGGATCGCGGGCCAGGAGGGCCCGCTCCTACAAAAAGGATCGCGCACCGCCTGTAGGAGCGGGCCCTGGCCCGCGATCAGCCGCGCGCCGGGGCGCGCTCCTACGGAAAAAACAGCTGCCGCATACAGGTCCGATTCTGGCTGGTTTTGGCGAGGCCGGGGTCTATACTGCTATGCATGACGCAGCAGGAAGTCTTTGAACGAGCCCGCCGGTCGCGGGACGCACGGTTTGACGGCCAGTTCTATATCGGCGTGAGGACGACGGGCATCTACTGTCGCCCGATATGTCCGGCGAACACGCCGAAAAGCGAAAACGTGACGTTCTTCCCGACGGCCGCCGCGGCAAGCGAAGCGGGGTATCGGCCCTGCCTGCGTTGCCGGCCCGAGTGCGCGCCCGGCACGCCCGCATGGAGCGGGACGTCGACAACGGTACGCCGCGGACTCAGGCTGATCGCCAGCGGCGTGCTCGACGACAGTAACGTTGAAGACCTGGCAGGTCGCCTCGGAGTAACCAGCCGGCATTTGCGGCGCCTGTTTACGCGACATCTCGGTGCGAGCCCGCTCGCGGTCGCACACACGCAGCGGCTGCACTTTGCGAAGCAGCTGATCGACCAGACGCGGCTGCCCATGCAGGACATCGCCGTCGCCGCGGGCTACGGCAGCATACGCCGCTTCAATGACTCGTTCGTAAAGACCTATGGCCGTTCGCCGCGGGAATTGCGCCGGGCCGGGGACGCAGCCGATACGGCCGGCACGGGCACCGTGCTGACCGTCAGGCTGCCCTGTTGCGCGCCTTTCGACTGGGCGTCGCTACTGGCATTCTTCGCCGCGCGTGCCATCCCCGGGGTCGAGTCGATCGACGGCGACCGTTACCGGCGCACCGTGAGCGTCGACGGGCAGCCGGGCGTCATCGAAGTCCGGCAGGAGCGCGGCAATGTGCTTCTCGCGTTGCACGGAGTCGGTACGCAGAACATCTTTCCCGTCGTGCAGCGTTGCCGCGAGATATTCGATCTCGATGCGCCAATGCAGGAAATCGCCCGCGTGCTTTCGCAGGACGCCGTGCTTGCCCGGCTGCTGCGCGACAACCCCGGTGTCCGTGTCCCCGGTGCATGGGACGGCTTCGAGCTCGCCGTGCGCGCGGTGCTCGGGCAGCAGATATCCGTCAAGGCGGCGACGACGATCGCCGGGCGTATCGTGAAGGCCTACGGCGAGCCGGTGCAGAGCAACGGTTTTTCCGGCCTCACGCACCTGTTCCCGGCGCCCGAAAAGCTCGCCCGGGCGCGATTCAACAATATCGGGATTACCGGAAGCCGCGCAGCAACGCTGCGCCGGCTGGTGCAGGCGGTGGCGGACGGGTCGCTGAGCTTCGACGTGTCGCAGGACCCGGCCGCGTTTCGCGAGTCACTGCTGACGATTCCCGGTATCGGCGAGTGGACCGCTCAGTACGTTGCCATGCGGGCGCTCAAGAACCCCGATGCATTCCCGGCCGCGGACCTGGGCCTCTTGCGGGCATTCGACGGGCCGGGCCGGCAGCGCCTGCGGCCGGCCGAACTCGAGGACATGTCGCAGGCCTGGCGCCCGTGGCGTGCCTACGCCGCGCTATTGCTATGGAGCCCGGCACCGGGCTCCGGAGGATGAACGATGTACTACTGCTATCTTGATACGCCGATCGGCGAGCTGTTACTGGCGGGAGATGACGACGCTCTGTGCCTCGTCAGCTTTCCCGAAGGCTCCATGAGAAGAGACCCGGAAGCCGACTGGATCTATAACGAGAAACCGTTCGCGACGGCACGGCAACAGCTCACGGAATATTTCGCGGGCGAACGCCGGGAATTCGATTTGCCGTTGAAGCTGAGCGGAACCGAGTTCCAGATGAACGTGCTGCAGGCGCTGCAACAGATTCCCTACGGCGAGACGACGTCATACGCGGATATCGCCGAGCGTATCGGCAGGCCGAAGGCCGTCAGGGCCGTCGGCGCGGCAAACGGCCGCAACCCGATCCCGATCATCGTGCCCTGCCATCGTGTCATCGGCAGTCACGGCGACCTGACCGGCTTCGGGGGCGGGCTGGGCACGAAGGAAGCGCTGCTCCGCCTCGAGGCGGAGCACTCGCAGTTTCCAAACGTGCCCTGAGGCGCGCTAATACTGCTGGTCGGTTTCTTCTTCGACTTCGTCAGCAGCTTCCTCGATTGTATCGCCGGTTTCCTCGACCGCTTCATCGATCGTGTCGCCAGTCTCTTCCAGCGATTCGTCGACTTCCTCGGCTGCCTCTTCGACGGGGCCTTCGTTACGATCGCAGCCGGCCAGGCCGAACGTGAGCAGCGCCGCCAGCATGGCGATGCGTAACGCGTTGTTTCGTGAGGTTCCTGAATACATCATCTTCGTCTCCTTCTTCATGGCTTCATCAAAGCATGGCTGTTCACAAAAATGGCTTTGTGCGACAAGCCGGATATCGACGAAGTCAGACGGGCGGACGGCCACGGACCGCTCTCGCCACGAGGCTGATCAGCAGCAGCACCAGGAAGATGTAGAAGAGGATCTGCGCTATGCCGGCCATCGCGCCCGCGATACCGGTGAAACCGAACAGGCCCGCAACGATCGCGAGCAGGAAAAATAGAAGCGCCCATGACAACATGACGTTACCTCCCGTTACTTAGATAGGTAACCCTGTAACAAGCAATAACCGTGCCGTGTGCACAAGAGCCGCCAGTTTTGCGGTTTCGCGGAAAAAGGTGCGGCGATTTCGCCGTGCCCGTACACGTATTTTGTAATTCTGCGGGATTTCCGTGTAGAACTTACAAACAACTAGAGCACGCGGCCTTCGAGCCGCCTCACGACGTCGGAAGGGGTGACGTCGTCGAGGTTCCGGTCGTCGCTCTGCAATGTCGTAAACGCCGACTCCAATGGCAAGATGCCGGCCCAGACCGGAATGTCGTAGTCATCGTCTTCGTCGTCCGGCATGCCGCTCGATACCTTCGCTGACGCCGATTCGATATCGAGGCGAATGACACCGGTCATCCTGATTTCCCGCTCGTGCGGCGCCCGCAGTTCGTCCCAGCGCCCGGGCATCGTTCGTTCGGTGATAACCCGCAGGGCTTCGAGCTTGGAGTCGGGGTCCTCGATGAGCTGCGGCGTTCCGAACACCGTTACCGACCGATAGTTCATCGACGAATTGAAAGCCGAGCGTGCCAGCACGAGGCCGTCGAGCAAGGTGACGTTGAGGCAGGCCCGCTCTGCTCGTTCCAGCAGGCGAATGACCCGCGCCTTGCGCGCGCCGTGCAGATACAGGGTCTCGTCCACGCGCCCGTAGATCATCGGCACGACGACAGGCGCGCCCTCCTGGACGAATGCCACGTGCGCCACGAGCCCGGCGTCCAGGATCGCGTGGACCGTCGCCCTGTCATACCGCGCCTTGTCGCGCAGCTGGCGGACCTTGTTGGCGCTGCTGATACCGTAATCGTCATTCATCGATCGATCCTCAGTGCAGGAACCGCGGCGCGAGCGTCATGGCGACCACCGCCACGAGTGCGATGCCGATCAGGTTGAGCGCCAGTCCGGCACGCGCCATTGTCGGGATCGTGAGCATGCCGGAGCCGAAGACGATCGCATTCGGCGGCGTTGCGACCGGCAGCATGAATGCGCAGCTTGCCGCCAGCGTTACCGGCACCGTCAGGATGATCGGGTCGAAACCGGCCTCGATCGCGATCGCCCCGACCACCGGCAGGAACGTCGCCGTTGTCGCCGTGTTGCTGGTCAGTTCGGTAAGGAAAATGATCATCGTGGCGGCGGCGACGACGATGACCCACAGCGGCAGATCGCCAATAGCCTGCAGGCTCATGCCCAGCCACTCGGCGAGACCCGTACTCGATACGGCGCTCGCGAGCGTCAGGCCGCCGCCGAACAGGATCAGCACACCCCAGGGCAGGCGTTCCGCGTAACTCCAGCGCAACAGCAACGGATCTTTTTTCGAGCCGCTGGGAACGAGAAACAGCGCGATCGCACCCGCCATGGCAATGCCCGAATCGTCGAGCGCCGACAGTCCCGGCAGGTGGGTCAACAAGGGCCGCGTCATCCACAGGAGCGCCATGCAGGAGAAAATGACCGCAATACGAAATTCCGGGACCGAGATGCGGCCCATCTCCTCTTTCATGCGCCGCAGTTCCGAGCGCGCTTCCGCCGATGTCTCGAAATCCACCCTGAACACGATGCGCGTCAGCACGAGCCACGAGAGCGGCAACATGACGACCGCCAGCGGGATGCCCACCAGCATCCATCGCGCAAAATCGATCTCGTTGCCATACGTGTTCTGCATGAAAGCGGCAAGCAGCGCGTTGGGAACGGTGCCCACGAGCGTCGTCATGCCGCCGATTGTCGCGCTGTAGGCGATACCGAGTAGCAGCGCGTACTGGAAGTCCCGTTTTCCCTTTTCCGTCAGTGTCGATACGGAGCTGTGGATGACGCCGATGATCGATACGGCGATGGGCAGCAACATCATCGTCGTCGACGTGTTCATCACCCACATGCTGATGACGGCGCTTGCGATCATGAAGCCGCCGACGAGCGACCGCCCGTTACCGCCGACGACCTGGAGTACGTTGAGCGCGATCCGGCGGTGCAGGTTCCAGCGCTGCATCGCGAACGCGACGATGAAGCCGCCGAGAAACAGGTAAATGACCTTGTTCGAGTAGGGTCTCGCCGTATCGTGAATCGATGCGATGTCGAACAGCGGGAACACGACCAGGGGCAGCAGCGCCGTCACCGCGATAGGGACGGCCTCCGTCGCCCACCAGACCGCCATCAGGACGCCGATCGATGCCGTCCGCCAGGCCGCGTCGCCGAGTCCTTCGGGTGCGCCCGACAGCAGCATGGTGATCGCCAGCGCCGGGCCGAGAAACAGCCCGGCCCACTGGTGTGTCGCACGCCCTTCGTGATGATCGTCGCGGGTCAAGCCGACTTCTCCTGGTTCGTTGAGCTGGGCACGGCGCAAAAGCCTATCGCGTTCGTCATCGATCGTCGCGATTTTTTACAGTTTGCCTACATCTTGTGCATTGCTCGCCTTCCTATACAAGATGTAGTAGCATTCCGCCGGTACCAATCCGGTACGCACGGAGATGAGATGCAGTAAGGCAGTGCAGGCAAGTCGCCATGCCGGACGCATGAATCTATGGCAGGTGCTACGTGCTTCCTCTCAACACGTCACCTGAAGTGAGCAACGAGTGATCGGCGCTCGCGACCAGAGACCAAGCGGCTTGCGTGTACGGGAGCAGTACCACGCAGAATTCCATCACGACAATGACGTTTTGATCATTCCTGCGCATTGCAACCGGCCCGAGCCATCTTCCGCTTACTGTGCCGCCCAGTTTCTGGGCGGCTTTTTTCTTTCCCCGCCCCGTTGCGGGCCGGCGGGAGACGCAGCATGACGATGAGGGCGATACGCGGCTTCCTTCTTTTTGCGCTGGCCTGGCAGCTGTCCGCCTGTGCGTCCGGCCAGCCCGACGTGCCGTATCCCGCGTTCGTGCGCGTCGACGAGATACCCGATGTTTTCATCGCCGGACTGCCCGGCGTCCGCGCAAAAGGTCTCGTCGGCGCCGACAGCGACAGCGCCGGTGGCGGCTACCGCATCGACCTGCCGTCGTCCTGGCAGGGCACGAGTGGCGCTTCGCCCGACAAGACGCTCGAAATTTTCGTCATCGACGGGGAACTGAGCGTCGCGGACATCGGCCTCAAGCGCGGCGGCTATGCGTACCTGCCGCCCGGCACGCTCGGCTTCAAGCTGAAATCATCGACCGGCGCACGGGTCCTGTATTTTCTCGACGATATCGAACCATCGGCGGTAATCAAGACGCCGCTGATTCTGGAAAGCGGCATGCTCGACTGGGAAGAGACCGGCACCGAGGGCATCGCCATCAAGGAACTTCGCGCCGACCCGGGTTCCGGCGCGAGGACATGGCTGCAGCGTATCGAGCCCGGCGCGAAAATTCCCTGGCGGTCGTCGACCGCCAATCGCGAGGGCTATCTCGTTGCCGGTAACTACACGCACAGCGAGTGCGTCGGGGGCGAAGTTGCGACGGACGTCTATTTTCCCGGCGGCTACGTTTACCGGCCTGCGCATTCGATCAACGGCGGGCCGGCGTCCTTCGCGGCAACGACGTCGATCTGGTTTTTTCGCGAGCTGACGAACGGCGAGGAAATCACCCACGAGCGCTGCGAGGTGGCCGTAACGGGCTACTGACCCGGCGCCGAGCCGTCAGGCTTCTTCACGAGCCCGGTGATGCCCTTGCCGAGCTTCATCAGCTTCGTCAGCGTGGACGTCGGTATGTCGCGGATCTGCTCGTACCAGTCGCTGGTCGATTCCACGAACTCGAGCATGTTGCGAATACGCTCGCGGGTAACGGGGTCGGTGTCGGATTCCGTTTCGACCTCGGCGGCACAGCTTCTCAGCATGGACAGCGTCGGGTTGAGTTCGCGCTGCTTGCGCTGCTCGATGATGACGCGGAAGAGCTCCCACACGTCGTGAATCGACTCGAAATAGTCGCGGCGGTCGCCGAGCACGTGGATCATCCGGACCAGCCCGTAGCTCTGCAACTCG
>DATHRM010000132.1:0-3941 GCA_035465295.1 Woeseiaceae bacterium
CGCTTCCGGCAGGCGCGGGGCATAGTTGCTGCTGATCGCGACGTACTCCGCGGCTGTGCCGAAGCGGCGTTCGTGCTGTGCCTGGAATACCCAGACTCGCTCGCCCTTGCGGCTTTTGTCGACACCCTCTCCCACGGCCTCGATGACGCCGGCGCCGTCACTGTCGGGAATCACGAAACCGTTGTCCAGCAGGTCGGGAAACGCGCCGGCCCGTTTCTTGACGTCGGAGGGATTGATGGCGCTTGCGTGCAGGCGGACCAGTACCTCGCCGGGCCCGGGTTCGGGGGTCGCGACTTCACTCAGCTCCAGGACCTCGCGAGCCGCGCCGAATGTCCGATAGAGCGCCGCCTTCATGGGCCTAGCGCGGGTCCGCCAGCGGGATGGTTACCGCAAGCGCGGCGTTTACCTCGGCCTGCACCTTGTTTTCGAGCTGGAAGAAACGCATGACCTTGACGCTGCTCATGATCCTGCCGAATTTCTTCACGTACTCCTGGCGCTTGCCGAGCATGGCCTTGTGGACGTCGAAATAGGTACTCATCAGGCGCTCCGCATGCGCGTCGCCGAGATCGCCGTTGTAGTAACGGTCGACGTATTCGATGAGCGCCGCGAAGTAGGGTTCGTTAATGACCCGTTTCTCGGCGCTGTAGCGTTCGTAGAGCGGCCAGAATTCCTTGCTTTCCTCGTCGGTGAGCATCATTTCCTCCCGGAGAATCTGGCGAAATTCCCTCGCAACCAGCGCTTGCGTCTCCCGGATTTTTGCGCCGATGTCTGCACCGTCCTGCGCAAAAACGGGCATGGCGGCAAGTAACAGTACGACCGCAACGGCACGGTGCATCTGGTGGCTCATGAGATCTGCCTCCGGTATCTTTGCAGGTCCGGCAGTCTACCACCCAGCCAGTCAGGAACCCCAACACTCGCGATGAGCGAAGAGCAACACAAACAGGTGCTGCGCTTGCCCAGGCGGCATTCCCGGGAACGCGCCGTGCGGCCGGATCCGGACGCCGGGGCGCGGCTCGTTGACGCCCAGTCGCTCCGCGGCGCGATCCTCGCGGCCGTGCTCGCGATCGTCGCCTTCAGCGTCGCCTGGGCAATGCTGTCGACCGCGCTCGGCCGCCTGTTTCCCTGGATGACCGTCGTGCAGGGACTGATCATCGGTCTCGCCGTTCGCCGCGCGGGCCGGGGTCTCGACTGGCGATTTCCGCTCGTCGCCGCCGCGGCCGCGCTGGCGGGAGCGCTGGCCGGCAACGTCGTCGTGGCGGCAGCGTTCACGGCCGCCGAATTCGACACCGGCACGCTGACGGTCCTGCGAGCGGCCACGAGTTTCACCTGGCCCGTGTTTTTCGAGGAGGTTATGACGCCCGCCGACGCCATCTACGCTCTTGCCGCCGCGGGGGTCGCGGCGTTCTATGCCAACCGGCGGCTCTCGCGGCAGCAGTACGCGTCGTATCGCGCCTGGCAGCAACAGGCAGGCGCCCCGCGCTGACGGGGTCCGTCATATGGGCATCAGCAGCTCGTCTTTCTCGATAGCCCGGCCGGTCAGCGCCGCAAGCTGCTCGGATACGTAGTTCTCGACCTCACGGGCCGCGTCGGCGACGCCGAGGAAATACGGCGGGTCGCGGCGCAGGAGCCCCCAGTTGCCCGTCGAGATGATGCGTACGAGGTGGGTGATGTTGTTGCGAATGGCCTCGATATAGGGGTTGTGGCCGTCGTAAAGGACCTCGATGTAGCGGTAGGCGCGGTTGAACTTCAGGTTCAGGCGGTCGCGCATGACCTGCTGGTAGAACACCGGGGTCTTTTGCAGCAGGTCCTGCCCGGACTTGTAGCGCACCATGTACTCGCCCGGTTTCGAGTTTTCGACGGCGACGCCACCGAGCACGAACTCCTTGTAAAGCCGGTCGCGGCATTTCTCCAGGTAACAGCGGTCAGCCATTTGCGCGATCATGTCGGCCGTACCGAGCAGGTGCCCGCATATGATGTCGCGCGGGTCGTCGAGCTCGATGTCGTCGAGGTCGACTTCGTAGCCCGTGAAATGCACGATCATGCTCGCGACGCCAGCGTCTTTCGCCAGGCCGAGTTCGGGCAGGTAGCGGCGCAGGAAGTCGGCGCTGCGGGTCACGTGGTACAGCGTGAATTCCGCGCCGTTCACGAACTCGCTGTCCCGTTCCTTGTGACGGATGTAACCCGAATCGTGGAACAGCGACGTTATGATGGCCATACGCGCACGCTCCGGCCCCAGGCGCTCGCGGGCATCGACGCTGCGTTCGTAGCCGGCGACGAGGCGTGCGAGCGCGAGCGTCATGTCCAGCGTGTGCTGCATGTCGTGATAGGTCGTGTCGCAGCCCAGGTAGCCCGGAAAGCGGCCGGTGAACAGGCGCTCGAAATCGTAGAACGCGAGCCACAGCTTGTCGAACGGCGCGCCGGGAAACGTTGCCGAAAACAGCTTCCACACCGCGTTGCGCACGGCAGCGGGACTGCTGACCTGCACGGTGTTGGTGACGTCGTAATCGTTACGGCGATCCTGGGACACGATACTGTTCTTCTTGTTGTTGGCCGTATCGCCCGTTGGCCGCGTGCGTTCGGGGGAGGTCATGCCGCCCCCCGGACAGCAACGCGGGTCCTTGTACAGTCGGGCGCTGCAAACTCAATCATACACATCGCATCAAGGGCAAGCCGGCCGTTATTCGACAATATGTCATGTCGGTAAAATCCGACCAATCAGCAAAACCTGGCGCCGTATGGAGTTTCAGAGTTCGAACTCCGCCACCACCGGGGCATGGTCCGACGGGCGTTCCCACGTGCGCGGTTCCCGGTCGATATAGCTTGCCGTACAGCGCTTCGTCATCGCGGCGCTGGTCAGGATCAGGTCGATGCGCAGCCCGGCGTTGCGCCGGAACATGGCCGCGCGGTAGTCCCACCAGCTGAACGCCTTTTCGGGCTGGTCGAATTTGCGGAACACGTCGGTGAGCCCGAGGTCCAGCAGTTGCTCGAGCGCCGCGCGCTCCGCCGGGCTGCAGAGGATGGCGTCGCCCCATTTCTCCGGGTCGTAGACATCTTCGTCGGCGGGCGCGATGTTGAAGTCGCCGAGCACGACGAGGTTCTCGTATTTCGTGAGCTGCGCCTCGAGATAATCCCGCAGCGTGCCCAGCCAGCCCAGCTTGTACTCGTATTTTTCCGAACCGACTTCGGAACCGTTCGGCACGTACAGGTTGACGACGCGTACGCCGCCAATGGTCACGGCCAGCACACGCCGCTGCGGATCCTCCAGCCCGGGCAGCTCCAGGTCCGGGTCCTGCGGCGCCTCCTTGCTGACGACGGCGACGCCGTTGTAGGTCTTCTGGCCGTTGGCGAGGGAGCGGTAGCCCGCCGCCGCGAGGTCTTCCTGCGGGAACATCTCCGTGAGCTGCTTGATCTCCTGCAGCACGAGCACGTCGGGGTCAGCGGCCGAGAGCCACTCGAGCACGTGCGGCAGGCGCACTTTCATCGAGTTCACGTTCCAGGTCGCTATTCTCATGGGCAGAGAATACCGCTTTGGCGGAGCAGTGCGTCGATTGTGGGCTTTCTTCCCCGGAAATCGACGTACGCCTGCATGAAGTCGCGGCTGCCGCCGATCTCGAGGATCTCGTGGCGGAATCGCGCCGCGGTGCCCGCATCGAAAATGCCGTTTTCCTCGAATGCCGCAAATGCGTCGGCCGCGAGCACTTCCGCCCACTTGTAGCTGTAGTACCCGGCCGCGTAGCCGCCGGCGAAGATATGCGAGAAAGCCTGCGGCAGCCGGTTGTAGGCCGGGTGGCGGACCAGCGAGGTCTCGTCGCGCACCTCCCCGAGCGTCGCCAGCACGTTGCCCGGCGCCGCGGGGTCGTACTCCGCGTGCAGGCGCATGTCGAACAGCCCGAACTCGATCTGCCGCATCATCGCGAGCGCGGCCCCGGTATGGCGGCTCT
>DATHRM010000133.1:0-9420 GCA_035465295.1 Woeseiaceae bacterium
CCGCGATAAATCTGGGATCCGACACCCGGCACGATCATGAGCGGCAGCATGCCGAATATGCTCGTCAGGGTGCTGAGGTAAATCGGGCGGGCGCGAATGCGCACGGCATCCGCGACGGCCGCGCTGCGGTCGAGCCCCTTCTGCAGGCCTTTACGGGCCTGCATGACGAGCAGGATCGCATTGTTGACGACGAGCCCGAGCAGGATGAGGAAGCCGATCATCGTCAGGAGGTCCATGGCCTGGACGGTGAACAGGTTCAGCACGCGCAACGCGCCAATGCCGCCCGCGATCGCGAGCGGCATGGACAGCATGACCAGGACCGCATCGCGCAGCGACCGGAACATCGCGGCCAGGATCAGGAACAGCACGACGGCAGCCGTGCCCAGGTTCACGGCCATGCTCGAAAACGCCGCGTCGAGCCTGTCTGCCGTGCCGCGATACGCGAGGGTTACGCCGGCAGGCATGATTGCTCGTATCTCCGGGCCCGCCACTTCGCGCAGGCTTTGCAGAGCCTCCTGGACGGTCATCTCGGCCGGTGGCGTCACGGACAGCGTCAGCGTGCGCTGCCCGTTTACGCGCAGCAGCTGGCTCGGCCCGACGGTTCGCTGGATGTCCGTCAGTTCGCCAAGCGACTGTAACCCGGCCAGCGGCGTGGCGACCGGTATCGACGCGAGCTGTTCCGGCGAGGTCCAGGTCGGCCCCCTGAGGATCATGTCCAGGCGGTCGTTGCCGTCGAAGTACTCCCCGACGAACGTGCCGCTCGTTACCGCCCTGACGATGGTCGCTACGGTCGCGCGGTCCAGTCCGGCAGCCGTAATGCGGCGGTCGTTCGGTGCCAGCTGCAATTCGGGTTCGGCGATGGCCAGGCCAGGGACGGGCCTTACCTGCGCGCCCGGGACGGCCTGCGTGACGATCGGCATCGCCTGCATCGCGACTTCGGAGAGCACGTTGATGTCCGGGCCCTGCAGGTCGACGTTGATTGCGCGGCCGCCGTCGAAGCCGAAGTTCAACAGCGAGGAACGTTGCACGAACGACTGCGTATCCGGCAGGTCGACGAGCACCTCGTTGCGTATGATGTCGATCATCTCCTCGATGCGCGACGGGTCCTGTGGATAGACGTACATACCGCTGAAAGCGCCGAAGGAGGACATGTTGTAGCCGCGTATGTACGGTTGCTTCTCGTGCTCCATGTAGGGCCGCATCCGTTCCACGATCGTGGCGGCGATTTCGTCGCGCAGCAGTTCGACCGTGCCACCCGGCGGCGTGATGAAAAACGCGTTCAGCGAATCCGACGGCGCCTGCGGCAGCAGGTTCGCCTTCGGCACCAGGGTGACGATCGCGATGATCGACCCGCCCAGTATCGCCACGATCCAGGTACGGCAAAGGGCCGGCGTTCGCGTCAGGTGCATGACGAGTTCGGTGATCCGCGTCCACCAGTGGCGGCACGGGTCCCTGTCCTCCGCCTTCAGCAGGAACGACGCTGCAACCGGCAGGACCGTGATCGCGATCAGGAACGATGCGGATACCGCGACCGCGATCGTCAGTGCGAGGTCCTGGAACAGCTGTCCTTCGATGCCGTCCATGAACAGCACCGGGGCGAAGATCGCGACGCTCGTGACGGTCGATGCGAATAACGCGCCGGTGATCTGCCGCGTGCCTTTTGCGACGGCGTCCGCGAGACTCAGGCCCGACTGCCGGCAGCGGACGATGTTTTCGAGCGTTACGATCGCGGCATCCATGACCAGGCCGACGGAGAAGGCAAGCCCGGCCAGCGATATCACGTTCAACGACTTGTCGAACAGGCGCAGGGCGAGGAATGCCACGAGCAGGGACAGCGGCACGGTGGCGGTAACGAGAAACGTCGCGCGGCGGCTGCGCATCAGGAAGTAGAGTACGCCGACGGCGAGTACCAGGCCGATGCCGAGGTTGCCCTGCACGAGCGCGATCGCCCGGCGGATGTGAATCGAGGCATCGAAGCTCAGGTCCATCTCCAGACCCGCCCTGGCCAGGGGCCCTGCATTGAGTTCGGTGATTGCGCGGTTGACCTCGTCGAGGATGCTGACGGTGTTGGCGTCGTACGCGCGCTGCAACGTGATGTAGTACGCCGGGTAGCCGTTCCTCAGCGTGAAGCCGTCGAGCTTGCGCGGCACGATGTCGATGTCGGCGACCTCGGCAAGATAGATCGGCCGCTCGTTACTCCACCCGACGATCAGGTCGTTAAGGTCTTGCGGCTCGAACTGGCCGACGAAACGCACGGTGTACTGGCGCCGGCCGACGTCCGCGAAACCGCCGGACGCGTCGGTTGCGCGGGACAACGTGGCGATGATGTCGCTCACCCCTATGCCGAGCGCGGCGGCGCGATAGGCGTCGAACGTGATCTGCATTTCCCGCGGCTGCTCGCCGGCCAGGTTGACCTGCGACACGCCGGGAATGCGCGCCAGGCGCGGTTCCACATGCTCTTCGATGAGTTTCTGGTAGCTGGCGAGTTCTTTGTCGGGGTTCTGCGGCAGCACCCGGATCAGCAGGGACGCGGCCGGCGGCGACCGCTGTCCGCCGCCGGCAAAAACCTGCGGTTCGACGGCATCTGCCGGTCGCGGCGGTGCCTGGTTGAGATTATTGATAACGTCGAGTTTCGCGGTCTGGATATCGGTGCCGACGTCGAAGGTCAGCGTGATGAAACCGGCGCCGCGGCTGATGAAGGCGTTGATATCGGTTACGCCGGGCGTGTTCCGCAGCACGTTCTCCTGCGGCTCGACGATGCTCGACTCCATTTCCTCGGGCGCGGCGGCGCGCCAGAAGTTCTGTATCGAGACTTGCGGTTGCTCGATGTTCGGCAACAGCTGGATCGGCAGCCTGGCGACAGAGATGAGCCCGAACAGCGCGACGAGCGCAACGGCCACGGCTACCGATGGCCAGTGCCTGGTGCTCAGATCCGTCAAATTCATCCCGACCCCTTCTTGTTGTATTTCGGTGTGACCCGGCGCCTCGCGGCGAGTTCACCGCAGGCGCGTCCGTGTTTATCACCAAATGGAATAAGCGCAGGCACATGCCGACGAAGTGATTCGTAGATGCCCCGACACGGGAAATCGTCGCGGCGGGAAGAAAAGTCAGGGAGAGGCGGGCGCGTGCTGCGAGGCGGGTGGGATGGGCTCGTTGAGCATGAGCGCGCGCACGAAACGCACGGGCGGCGAACCGTAGGAAAGCACCTGGTCATGGTAACGGCGCAGCGTGAACTCGTCGGCCCACGCTGCTTCGACATCGGCGCGCAGCGCCTTGTGTTCCTGGTAGCCGACGAAGTACGTCGACAGCTGTGTCGACGAGAGCTGCGCGCGCACCCACTTGCCGGCCGCCTCCCGCTCCTCCTGGAAGCCGCCCTCGATCATGAGCTTCATGGCTTCGTTTTGCGTCATGCCGTCTACATGGATCGCGGAATCGATGATCGCGTTGGTAATGGCCCTGAGGTACCACTTGCGATTGATCAGGCGCATCAGCGGATCGTTGTCGAGGTAGCCCGCTTCGATCATCACCCGCTCGGCATAGACGGCCCAGCCTTCGACGAAGGGGCCCGACCACAGGGCGCTGCGCAGGGCCGAGGGATGCCGGTTGCTCAGCGCAAGCTGCAGGTAATGCCCCGGCACCGCCTCGTGTATCGTGAGGCTCTGGATCGAATACAGGTTGTATTCACGCAGGAACGATTCGACCTGCGCGTCGGTCCAGTCGGCCGGCAGGGGCGCTACGGCATAGAACGCTTTCTGATCCTTGTCGAGCGGCCCCGGCGGGCTGAGATAGGCCAGTGCGATGCCGCGCTGAAACTCGGGCATCACGATGATCTCGACCGGTTCCTCCGGCATCGTGACGATGTTTTTTTCGACGACGAACTCGCTGGCCTGTTGCAGGTATTGCCTCGCAATATCGACAATTCCGTCTCTCGGCGGCAGCTGCTGATAGGCCACCTCGAGGGCGGAGCGGATGATCGCCTGCTTGTAGGCTTCGTCGGGATTGTCCGGGAACGTCGTATAAGGATGTATGCCGGCATACACCTGTTTTGCGATTTCGTACATCTCGCTGCGGACGAGTTCGTACTCCCGCTCGGCCAGCGTCCGGATGTCCCTGCGGCTCAGCGACGAATTCAGCGCGTACGCGAGATTCCGGTCGTAGAGTTCCGCGCCGAGACGAAAGTCGCCGTTGGCTCTCGGCAGCAGCTCTTCTTCGAGCCACACCTGATGTTCGGCAATCGCCGCGCGCGCGGTCTCGATCGACGCGTCGAGGCGTTCCGCGGTTTCGGGGGAAATCTCTGCCATGCGCGGGATGATCATCGCGTCGATGATCGACGCCAGGCCGCGGTTCTGCTGAATCGCGGTTTCCGCATGAATTTTCGGAACGCGCTCCGGCTGCAGCGACTCGCGGGCCTCCGCGAAGAAGCGTGGCAGTTGCGCCAGCCGCGATGCCGCGTTATCGAGGCGCTCCTCGAGCGGCGCGAAGTCTCGCGACAGTAGCCCGTAGATCGCGTTGCCGGACAGGCGCACGTAGTAGAGCGCATCCCATGCCCATGCCTCGAGCGTGTCGAGCTCGAACAGCGTCGACTCTATTTCGTTGTGCAGCAGACCCGCGTCGACCTGGTTTGCGCGCGACAGCTCGTCACGATCGATACCGGCGAGCGCTTCCCGGTACTCGAGGTATGTCTCACGCAGTCGCTCGCGGGCTGCCGCGTCCACGTGGTCCAGGCGGTCGTCCGCCCGGTGATCGCCCAGTGCCGTCGCGGCAACCGGCGAACGTTCGGGAATGTCGTCGAGATAACGCGCGGCGAGCTTCGAAAAGGATGCATCGGCACCGGGCGCGGCAGACGCGACCGCATGCACAATCGCGAGTCCTGCAATGACCAGCGTTTTGTTCACGATCATTCCGCGATGCGGCCGCCCCGGGGCTAGCGCTGGCTTTCGCGCGCGATCAGCTCGTCGATGACGTCGGGGACGGCGTCGTAGCTTCCGGCTTCCTGGCCACCTGTGCGGTATTTGCCGTTCACGACGACGGCGGGCACGCCCTGGATGTTGTAACGGCGGCCGAGGTCCTTGGCGACACGGAGTTTCTGGTCGACTTCGAACGAGTTCCACGTTTTGTCGAAGGTTTCGGCATCGACGCCGAATCGTTCGAACAGGCGCCTGATCGAATCTTCGCTCGTCAGGCGATTACCGCGCGTCTGGATCTCTTCGAAGACGGCGTTGTGAAACGCTTCACCGTCGGCCAGGGCGCCGTTACGGGCCAGGACTTCCATGGTGTAGAAGACCCGCGCGTGAAGTTCATGCACGGTATTCCAGACCACCGGGATGCGCACGAAGCGGGCATTGGCAGGTATGTCTTCGGCCCACGCGTTGATCGTGGGTTCGAAGCTATAGCAATGCGGGCAGCCGTACCAGAAGAACTCGGCGACCTCGATCTTGTCCGCGCCGCCCATCGTCGGCTGGCTCGGCACCATGCGAATGTAGTGCTGGCCTTCCTTGAATTTCCAGTTCTGTGCCGGCGTGCCGGTGGTGTCCGCTCTCGCCAGCATGATCGGCTGCTCGTCGTCCTCCGGCTCGGCGGCGGACTCCTCCACGACGACCTGGGTGACGTCGTCTTCCCCGGCCGCCTCCTCGTCGGCTGCGGCCTGTTCGTCGGCGGCGGGGGCCTGCTCGTCTGCCGGCGTTGCCTCGACAGCGGTTTCCGGTTCCTTGTCGGCACCGCCGCAGGCAGTGAACCCGATCAACATCAAGAGGGCCAGCGCCCCGATAATCAACGCATTCTTCATTGCTTCTCTACCGTCCTAAAGCGGGCGCTATTTCAAGCCCTGAACATACGATGCCAGCGCGTCGATTTCAGCCGCGCTGAGCTTCCCTGCGATGTCCCGCATGATGCGCGTCTTGCCGTCCGACACCCGTTCGCCGGACGCATAGTCCCGCAGCTGTTTGGCCGTGTACGCGGCATGCTGGCCTTTGAGGGCCGGGTATGCCGCGGCCGGGTTGCCGGCCCCGGTCGGGCCGTGGCAGGCGATGCACGCTGCTACCTGTTTTGTGACATCGCCGCCGCGATAAAGTGCCTCGCCCCTGCCGACGAGATCGGGGTCGGCGACGGCCTGGGCCGGGGCGGGCAGGCCCTCGAAGTACACGGCCAGGTCGGCCATATCCTGTTCCGAGAGCATCATCGCCTGGCTGGTCATCAACGGATTCCCGCGCGAGCCGTTCTTGAAGGCGCTTAGCTGTGCGACCAGGTACGGGGCACCCTGGCCGGCGAGGTTCGGCCACAGCGGGTTGACGCTGATGCCATCGGCGCCGTGGCAGGCCGCACAGGTGACGGCCTTGGACTTGCCGTCCTCGGCAGAACCGTCAACGAGGCTCTCGGCCTGGACCTGGAGAGCGGCCAGCGAAATGCCGGCGAGTGCGAAAACGTAAGCGAGCGTGTTTTTCATGTTATGTAACCGTTACTTCTTCACGGTGGACGGTGCCATCGTTGTCATTCTCGACGAGTGTATAATCTGGCCCGCCTGGCCGGGGGACCATGAATTCTGCGGCCCCAAATTATACACAGAAACCGGTGGCCATACCCCCATGTCGCACTACCCGGATGCCCGATTCCTCAAGAGCGCCAACGCCCGCAACCAGTTCGTGCCGGACACCGGGATCGAGGTCGCCGTCGCCGGGCGCTCCAACGCCGGCAAGTCGAGTGCGATCAACGTCATCGTGAACCGCCGCCAGTTCGCCCGCACCAGCAAGACGCCGGGCCGGACACAGCTGGTCAATTTTTTCGAGTTGCGCGAGGGCCGGCGGCTGGTGGATCTGCCGGGCTACGGGTTTGCGCGCGTGTCCGAGGCCGTGCGCCGGCACTGGGGCGAGCTGCTGTCGGAGTATTTCGAATCGCGGCAAAGCCTCGCGGGCCTGATCCTCATCGTCGATATACGCCGCCGGCTGACGGACTTCGACCGCCGGATGATCGCCTTCGCGGAGGCGGTCGACCTGCCGATTCATATCCTGCTGACGAAGGCCGACAAGCTGAAAAAGGGGCAGGCGGCCGCGGCGGTGCTCGAAGTGAAGCGGGAGCTCGGCGATCGCGCGACGGTGCAGCCGTTTTCGGCCCTGAAACGCCAGGGCGAACAGGAAGCCCGCGAGGTCCTGGAGCGCTTCCTGGCGGGAGTCGGATGACCAGGGGAGCTGCAGACGACCGGGGAGTTCTTCGACCGAAGTAAAGCGCAGCGAAGCGAGCCATGAGGGAGAGGAACTCCCCGGTCGTCTGCAGCGCGGGGCCGCGCCGACACATAAAAAAGCCCCGGAAAGAATTCCGGGGCAAGAAGAAGCAACAGGCTTGGGGTTACCGTGTTGCACGCCTGTCTAGGGAGGTAAACAGGCGAGTACTTACGCACTCGATGATTTAGAGTGTGCCGGAATTTATTAGTTCCTTGCCTGCCGTAAATCTTTGAAAAACAGGGAAAAATAGTTTAGAACGAGTCTCGATGCCCGGCAGGGCCCGGGCTCAGTGGGCCTCGTCCCAGTTGTCGCCGGTGCCGGCATCGACCTTGAGGTCGACATCGAGGTCCGCGGCGCCTTCCATGAGCGTCACGACCTCGTCGCGCACCGTGTCGACGGCGTCGCTGTCCACTTCGAAAACGAGTTCGTCGTGCACCTGCATGATCATGCGCGCCCCGGGCTTCGACGACAGCAGCCAGTCCTGCACCGTGATCATCGCGCGCTTTATGATGTCCGCCGCCGTGCCCTGCATCGGCGCATTGATCGCCGTGCGTTCCGCGTACTGGCGCCGCTGCGGGTTGCGCGCGTTGATCTCGGGGAGGTACAGCCGCCGCCCGAATACCGTCTCGACGAAGCCCTGCTTCTTCGCCCTGTCGCGGATGTCGTCCATGAACGCTTTCACGCCCGGGTAGCGGTCGAAATACAGGTCGATGTATTCCTGCGCCTCGCCCCGGGGAACGTTGAGCTGCTTCGCGAGCCCGAAAGCGGACATGCCGTACATGAGACCGAAGTTGATGGCCTTGGCCGAACGCCTCTGGTCGTCCGTGACCGCGTCGAGTTCCGCGCTGAACACCTCCGCGGCGGTCGCGCGATGAATGTCCTGGCCGGCGGCAAAGGCTGATTGCAGGCCCTCGTCGCCGGACAGGTGCGCCATGATGCGCAACTCGATCTGCGAGTAATCCGCGGCAAGCAAGACGCGTCCTTCCGGCGCCGCGAAGGCCTTGCGGATGCGCCTGCCCTCGAGCGTGCGGATCGGGATGTTCTGCAGGTTGGGGTCCGAGGACGACAGGCGGCCCGTTGCCGCGACCGCCTGGTGGTATGACGTGTGCACTCGCCCCGTCCGGGGCGATATCTGCAACGGCAGCTTGTCCGTGTAGGTGCTCTTGAGCTTGCTCACGCCGCGGTACTCCAGGATTACGCGCGGCAACTCGTAATCGCCGGCAAGCTCGGCGAGCACGTCCTCGGCGGTCGACGGCTGGCCTTTCGGCGTCTTGCGAACCACCGGCAGTTCCTGCTTTTCAAACAGGATTTCCTGCAGCTGCTTGGGCGAGCCCAGGTTGAACGGCCCGCCCGCCAGTTCGTGGGCCTGCGTTTCGAGTTCCGCCATCCGCCGGGTCAGCTCGTGGCTCTGCTCGGCAAGCATCTGCCTGTCGATGAGCACACCGGTTTCCTCCATCGCGAGCAGCACGGGCACGAGGGGCTGTTCGATGTCCGTGTAGACCTTTTTAAGCGGTCCGGTCTTGCCGAGTTCGGACCACAGCTTTTCGTGCAGCTGCAACGTGATGTCGGCATCTTCCGCGGCGTAGGGCGCCGCCGTCTCCAGGTCGACCTGGTCGAACGTGAGCTGTTTCGCGCCTTTGCCCGCGACGTCCTCGTAATGGATGGTCTCGCGGCCGAGGTAGTGGCGCGCCGTCGAATCCATGTCGTGACGGGTGGCGACGCTGTTCAGCACGTAGGACTCGAGCATGGAGTCGAACGCCATGCCGGCAAGCTGGATGTCATACCGCGCGAAGATGTGGCCATCGTACTTCAGGTGGTGGCCGAGCTTCTTCTGCGCGGGGTCTTCGAGCCAGGGCCTGAGCTTCTCCAGCACCTCGTCGCGCGGCAGTTGTTCGGGAGCGCCCGGGTAATCGTGCGCGACGGGCACGTAGGCGGCCCTGCCTGCTTCGACGGCCAGGGAGATGCCGACGAGTTCCGCCTCCATGTAGGCGAGGCTCGTCGTCTCCGTGTCCAGGGCCACGAGCTCTGCATCCCTGATCGCTGCGTGCCACCGCTCGAAAGCGTCCCAGTCGAGAATCGTCTCGTAGTCGCCTTCGGCCTCGACCTCGGCAGCAGGCGCGTCGCCGGCGTCGCCCTCGAGCTGCCGCAGCAGCTGCCGCAGCTCGAACCGGCCGTAAATCTCTCGCAGGGCCGCCTCGTCGGGTTC
>DATHRM010000134.1:0-1682 GCA_035465295.1 Woeseiaceae bacterium
GCCGACATGGTCATCGAGAAGGCCAAGCGGCTCGTGGAACACAAGCGCGACGTCGTGATCCTGCTCGACTCGATCACGCGCCTCGCCCGCGCCTACAATACGGTCGTGCCGTCGTCGGGCAAGGTCCTCACGGGTGGTGTCGACGCCAATGCGCTGCATCGTCCGAAGCGTTTCTTCGGCGCCGCGCGCAATATCGAGGAAGGCGGCAGCCTGACGATTCTCGCAACCGCGCTCGTGGATACCGGCTCCAAGATGGACGAGGTGATCTACGAGGAGTTCAAGGGCACCGGCAACATGGAGATCCACCTGGATCGCCGCATTGCCGAGAAACGCGTGTTCCCCGCGATCAACATCAACCGTTCCGGCACGCGCAAGGAAGAGCTGCTGACGGATTCGGACGAGCTGCAGAAGATGTGGGTCCTGCGGAAAGTGCTGCACCCGATGGACGAACTCGCTGCGATCGAGTTCCTGCTGAACAAGCTGCAGGACACGAAGACCAACGTGCAGTTCTTCGAGGCGATGAAACGGTAGGAGCGGTTCTCGAACCGCGATCAGACCAGGTCGCCCGCCGAAACCGTCGTCTTGTACTGCGGCAGGTCGTCATTGATGACCAGCCAGGGCGCCTTGTCCTCGACCCAGATGTGAGCGGTGGGCTCGATGCCCGTCGCGTCGTCGAGGCTCGCGACCGCAACGTCGATCTCTTCCGGCCGCTTGTCCCACGAGTAGGTGATAGTCGTTCCGCAGTCGGCACAGTGGCCGCGGCGCACGCCGCGCGATGAACGGTATTCGGCAATCGTGCCCGACGTCAGCGCAAACGCGTCACGTGCAAAACTGGCCCAGGTCACGAACGGTGCGCCCGCCGCGCGCCGGCAGCTCTCGCAATGACAATGGCACGCAAATATCGGTTCGCCCGCTACTTCGTAGCGCACCTGTCCGCAAAAGCAGCGTCCGGAAATAGTTGCATCGCTCATCGCTGTTCCAGCAATCCAACGGTGCGCCAGTTACTTTCGCGACGAACCGGGTCCGGATCCTCGATCACCGGAAGCGCCGCGATTCGCTCACAGTACGGAGCGGGAAACGAATGCCGCAGGCAGCCGAGCAGTACCATCTCGCGGTACCAGTCGAAGGGCTGCAGCAGCTCGTCGACGTGCGTGTGCGACGCGACGTACGTAAAGCACTTGCCGAAACCCGGAACGCCGATCTCGTCTACCTCGTAGCCCCTGCCGACGCCTTCGATGGTGTCCAGCACCTTCCTGTCCGCTGCGTCCACTTCGTAAATCGCGACATGCAGGCCCTCGCCGCAGTCGGTAATGCCGCATTTTGCGGACTCGTCCTGGCCGCGCTTGTGGAACTGCAGTGTGTATTTGCGCAGGAAGGCGGTGCCGCGGAGCGCGGCGGACCCGATCCGCTCCCGCAGGCGCTGCGGATGCAGGTTCGACCCGTAGGCGGCATACAGCGATGTCGATTGCCTGTGCGTCATTCTCCGATGTCTTCGTTCCAGAGTTCCGGGTTTTCGCGAATGAACCCGGTCATCAATTGTACACACTCGGCATTGTCGATGATTTCGACGGCCACGCCGCGGCTCCGCAAATGCTCCTCGGGGCCTTGAAACGTGCGGTTTTCGCCGACGATTACCCTGGCAATCCCGTACAGCAGGATGGCGCCGCTGCACATGTCGCATG
>DATHRM010000135.1:0-13044 GCA_035465295.1 Woeseiaceae bacterium
CGACGAGGTATCGTCGGTCGTCGACTGGAATGGGCGCTGTCATGACTGCCTCCCGACGTCATTTCTGCACGATCATTTATTCTGCAGTCACGGTGCGACCGCAACGCGGGGATGTACGTATTGCGAAGCCAGTTCCCGGAATTCGGACCATGTCGAGTCGAACTGCTGCCGGCTGGCAGCGATCCGCAAGGCTTCCGCTCGCATGAGCCGCGCCGTCGACGACAGCACGTCTCCGCCCGCGCCTTTGTCCGTCAGCGTTGCGATGTAGTCGGCGAGATGGGCCTGCGCGGTAATCGCATCCTGGTGTTCGCCGAGCAAGTCCTGGAGGTTTTTTACGGCCTCCGTCAGTTGCGCCCATTTGTCGGCCTGTACCGCGCCGAAGAAATCGAGCAGGTAGCGAAAGCGCTTCGCCTCGATACGCAGCCCGTGCAGTTCGCGCGCCGGCGCATCCGCATCGATAGCTTTGCCATGCGCCAGCAACGTAGCCAACGCCGAGTGAATATACCGGCGTGCACATTCCGCAATGTGGAGGTTCCCGAATCGTTCCTGCATCGCGGCCGCCGGCCCCGCGGAGACGAACTGTTGCAGATCGTGCTCGAGCGCGGCGTATCGCTCGCTCTGCAGCGCGTCCCCGAGATGTTCGTAGGCCTTTATCGTCTCCTGCTCGAGAAACCGGGTGTAATGAGCCGCGTCCGTTTCGCCGGCCTCCTTTGCGCGTCGCTCAATGATGTCTGCGTCGCGCGCGCGGCCCAGGTTCCGTGCCAGCCAGCGCAGTTCCGCGTTGAACTTCGCGACGGTTGCATCGCCGAGCATTTCCCTGAAGGTCTTCATGATTGCACGCGTTCGCCGCGTGGCGACGCGCATCTGGTGAACGCCCTCGGGGTCGATGCCTTCCAGCGCACGCGGGCGCTGCCGGCGAATGATCTCGAGCTGCTGTTCGAGAAATCGGAACAGGAGCGTCAGCACCGGCCCGTCTTCACCGATCGCTGCCGCCTGCGTCTCCCCGAGCAGCGCATCCATCTCCAGCCCGGCTGCCTGCAGTCCGCGCTCGAACTTGCTGTAGTGCGCCGGCATCAGGCCCGCCTCGTCGCAGAGCAGCACGGCCAGGGATTCGAGGTCCGCGGCGGAGCCGGACTTCGATTCGAGCTCCAGCTCGGTGAATTGCAGAACCCCGGTTGCCTTCTCGCTGGCTTTTTCAGCCTCGATCCGGCACTCGTCGATATCGAGTTCGATATGCAACGACCGAGGATCGGGTCCCTCGAGCTCGAAGACGGCACGGCAGGTCGTTACGCAGAACAACTGCACGACGGGCCTTTCTCCGAGGATGCCATCGAGTATTTTCCTGACGGGCCCCGTGGAGAGAGGCAGCGCGGCTTTGCTTGTGTGTCCCTCGCTGTCCTGGCTGATTTCGGACCGTACATGTACGTTCGCGTCTGCGCCGTGCAGGGACTTCAGCGTCACTTTTTCGTGTCCGTGCCGTCGGCGGATTCGACAGGCCCAGCCCGCGGCCAGGAGGGACCAGTCATCCGTGTCGTAATAGCGGTCCACGTGGGTCGATTCGCCCCGTGGCGAAATGGAGTACCCCCTGGCGCCGAGCACCCGCAGTGCCTCGTCGATCTGCTCGGGGCGGCGAACGATGAACTTGGCTTCGATTTCAGTCATAGCACGCCCTGAAGCGATCCCGCAATTGCGGTCAGACGGCAAGATTACATTACAGAAAAAGGGCTAGTATGCTTGACGCGCTCCGGTAGAGGCGCGGATGTTCGCGGCTTCCGTACGAAGGGGGAGCGAATGGGCATCTGGTCCCAGGCAAGCGAGCTCGCCGCACAAACGCCGGCAGAACGAAACCGTTACGTCGACTTCCTGAGGGCCGTGTCGATTCTCGTCGTTGTCACGGGCCATTGGCTGATTGCGACGGCCCATTACGTTGACGGCACGCTCACGCCCGGCCACCTGCTCAAGTCCGAGCCCGCCACGCAGTGGCTGACGTGGCTGTTCCAGGTCATGCCGATCTTTTTCATCGTAGGCGGCTACTCCAATGGCGTATCGCTGGAGAGCGCGCGTCGTAAAGGCGAGCCGTACGCGGTATGGCTCGCGGCACGCCTCAACCGGCTGGTCGCACCGCTACTGGTGCTGCTGATTGCGTGGAGCGTAATTGCGCTGATCATGTACCTGGTCGGCGTGCGGCCGGCAGTCATC
This sequence comes from Woeseiaceae bacterium, assembly GCA_035465295.1. Classification (GTDB taxonomy): domain Bacteria; phylum Pseudomonadota; class Gammaproteobacteria; order Steroidobacterales; family Woeseiaceae; genus UBA1847. Next base: position 2,200 of record DATHRM010000135.1, read on the forward strand.
CAGTTCACATCGAAGGCGGCGTTGATTCCCACGTGGTTTCTCGCCATTTACATCATGCTGGTCATCCTCGCGCCCGCGGCTTACCGAGCGTGGCGGCGCTACGGAATCGCGTCGTTCTGGGCGTTCGTCGCGCTGGCGGCGCTGGCCGACTTTGCGTTTTTCTGGGCAGACCTGCGCTGGCTGGGCTGGACCAATTACTTCTGGGTATGGCTCGCCGTTCACCAGCTCGGCTTCGCCTGGCGTGACGGGCGTTTGCCGGGGCCGGCCCTGCTCCTGGCCTGTTCGGCGGCAGGTTTCGTCATGCTGTACCTGCTCATCAGCAACGGGCCGTATCCGCTCGCGATGGTCGGCTCGCCGGACGAAGGGCTGAGTAATACGCTGCCCCCGAAGATAACGCTCGTTGCCCTCGGCATATTCCAGTTCGGATTGTTACTCGCGCTGGAGGGCCCCATGCGGCGGGCGCTTGACAGCCTGCGCCTGTGGACGGCAACGGTGCTCGTCAACAGCATGATCATGACGCTCTATCTGTGGCACATCACCGTGATGGTCCTGCTCGGCACCGTGCTCTACTTTGCGAACGGTTTCGGGTTCGGCATCGAGCCGGGCACTGCCGAGTGGTGGTGGACGCGGCCGGTCTGGATCGGTGTGTTGCTGTTGCTCCTTTTTCCTGCCGCCCTCGCATTGTCGCCGCTGGAACGAAAGGGACGCAGGCCGGGCGCAAAGGCCCCACCGGCCGCCCGGCAGATTGCCGGTGCGATCCTGCTTTGCCTGGGAATATCATTGCTGGCCGTGTTCGGCTACGGCGGCGGGGTCTTTGCGGGGCAGGATATCGTGTCGTTCGGGCTCGTCGTGGCGGGAGCCGGACTCAGCGGGTTGTTGCCACGGCTGCGGTGACAGGAATATTGTCCCAGGAGTGGTTCTCGAACCGCGATTGGTTCGACGAGGGAAAACGCAGTGAAAATCGATTTCTGGTTCGAATTCGGCAGCACCTATTCCTATCCCGCAGCAATGCGGGTGGAGAAGCTTGCTTCGCATCACGGCGTCGGCGTCAACTGGCGCCCGTTCCTGCTCGGTGCGATCTTCCGCGAACAGGGTCTGGCGGACTCGCCATTCAATCTGTATCCCGCGAAGGGACGTTACATGTGGCGCGATCTCGAGCGAATCTGCGGTGCGCTGGGGATCCCGTTCCAGCGACCGTCCGAGTTTCCACGCAACGGTATTCTGGCCGCGCGGGTTGCCTGTTGTTTCGAGGACGAGCCGTGGGTTCCGAGCTTCGTCCGGGCGGTGTATCGCGCAAATTTCGTGGTAGACACCGATATCTCCGATGCCGCGGTGATCGGCGGCTGCATCGCGAGCGCCGGCGCTGATCCGGAGACGGTACTGGAAAAAGCGCAATCGCCGGAGTCAAAGCAGAAATTGCGCGAGCAAACCGATGAGGCGATGCGCATCGGTATTTTCGGCGCGCCGACGGTCGTTGTCGGAGAGGAACTGTTCTGGGGCAACGACCGGCTCGAAGACGCGGTGGCGCTGGCAAAAGCCTGATCACCAATTCCCGGTTCCCGGCTCGCCTTTGAACGGGCCGACGACCTCCGACGTTATCCAGCCGCCATAAAATCGGCCTGGCTGCGGCCGTGCCCGTTCGCCATCGACATAACAGGCGATGCGGCCGGGGTAGAATGCGAAATAGCCCCTGATCTTTTCGAAACGCGCCCGCGGCCGCGAATAGGTCCAGGCGATCGGCTCGTCCGGCTCGCGTGCAAGCGCGAAATAACTGGCCGCGCCCTTCCATTCGCAGATCGAGGTCCCGGAGACGGGAACCAGTAGTTCCGTACGAACGTCCTGCGGCGGCAGGTAAAACGTCGGCGGACTGGCGGTTTCCTTCAGCCGGTAACTCGCCGACGTTTGCGCCAGAACCGTGTCACCGTCTCGCACTTCCACTCGACGGGCACACGCTTCGGCCGCCGGGGGGCGGGGGTAGTCCCAGACGGACTCCTGGCCTGCCCCCGGCTCCTCGGCAAAGTCGGGTCGGCCCCGTCCGCGATAGCTCCACATCGTATCAGTGCTTGCCCAGCTCGAATTGCGGATACAGACGGTTAACGAACGGCGTCAGCGCGATGATCAGTGTTTGCGCGTAGATACTCTCGCGTGTGTACCGACCCTTCGTAAGCAAGCCGTAGGCGCCGCCACTCTGTTTGCTGTTCACGGTTGAAAACACGCGATCGTTGGCTTCTCCGAGCTCGATGCCGGCGTCGACGAGTTCCTTTACGGCGGGCGGCAGGGGCAGGGTCGGACTCCGCGCTTCACATATTTCGCCCGCTGGCCCTTTTATGGCCATCCATGCAAATGCCATCAGCTGGCCATCGATAACCTCGACACCACCTTCGAGACCGACCCAGAAATCGGCCCCCGGTTCGGCCTCCCTTGCCTTGAAGACGCGATTCCGTGCCCCCTTTCGCGTCCTCGCGTCGGAGTTCGGCTGCTCGCCGACGCCCGAATCGACATCGATGCCGCTCACACTGATCGACTGGTGCGGAAATACAGCCGAAAACGCCTGGGTCGCGGCGCCGATTTTGACGGGGTTCTTCGAAGCGACGATGACTTTCACGGCGGCGGTTTATTCACCGTGCGGGAAATGGCGTTGCCGCCGTATCGCGCCATGCCGCGAAAGGGCGTGCAGGCCACGTTGTCGCGCGGGGGTTTTCGTTGTGCATTACCTGGCTCGTTCCGGAATCCGGTCGCGCAATATAGCATCGCCGATCGTGCGAATTTACCGCCCGGTGCGCACCAACCCCCGATTATGTCGAAGCTGGAATCGCTGGGTCCGGCCAACCACGCCGCGTTGCGCTCGGCGCATATAACGAACTGTCATAAGGCGTTGTTTCCAACTATACTGGGGATACCAAATCAGAATGATTATCAATTGCAGACGGGGGTCACTATGAAGCGATTACTGATTGCGGCAGCTGCGATGGCGTTGCTTCCGGCCACGGGTATCGCCGATCACGCCTGGGGCACGTACCACTGGGGACGCACGACGACGTCATTCAATCTCGCCATCGTCAACAGCACCACCAGCGACTGGGACGGTTTTGTGGCGCAGGCAGTCGCGGACTGGAGTGGTTCCAGCAAGCTCAACATGGTCGAAGACCTGACCGGCGACGTTTCCACGAAGACCCGTCGGCGCTGCAACAGCCCGACCGGGCAGGTGCGCATCTGCAACCTCGCGTACGGACAGAACGGCTGGCTGGGCATCGCGGGAATTTCCATCAACGCGGACGGCCACATCACCACCGGTTACACGAAGCTCAACGACACGTACTTCGCGTGGGAATACTACAATGACCCGGTGTGGAAACAGAGCGTGACCTGCCAGGAGCTGGGCCACAACGTCGGCCTCGGCCACCAGGATGAAAACTTCAACAACGAATCCCTGTTCAGTTGCATGGATTATCAGGATCCGCCATACGCATACCCGAATGCGCACGATTACGTCCAGCTCGATACCATCTACGGGCACACTGACTCCGTAAACACGTACGCTGGCGCAGACACCGGCGATGGCGGCGGCGGTGGCGATGATGGCGGCTGCAACGCGCCGCCCGGCAAAGGCTGCAACAAAGGGCGGATCAACGGCCAGTCGAATGGCGAAATCGGCTGGGGCATGTCGTTGGGCCGCCGCGGCCAGCACGAGACATTCATGCGCATCGATCCGGACGGTACGCGCCACGTCACGTTCGTCACCTGGGCCGTCGGGCACTGAGCGGCAGCGGGGGATCCGATGCGGTAAGGGCGGGCACCGACGGTGCCCGCTTTTTTTTGGCTGTGCCTGATACGATACGGCGCTCCAACCGGATCCCGTTACTACAGGTGACCATGAAGGCAATCTATCTTTTCATCGCGCTGTCGGTGCTGGCAGCCACGCCCGCCCGCGCGGATCTCCGCCAGCTTGTCGATGAAACGACGCTTCACCGGATTGCCGCAGAAACGTCGGGCGAGATGGCGAAACGAAACCTCGATGCGATCGCGGTGCACCACCGAATGCGCGCCAGCGAGCAGTTCGCGGCGGCGACACGGCACGTCGAGCAACAATTGGAAGGCTATGGCCTCGAGTCCGTCGAAATCCTGCGCTACGCCGCCGACGGCAAGACGATGTTCGGCACGCAGAAATCGCGGCCCGTCTGGCGGGTGCGCTTCGCCGAACTCTGGGAGGTCGAGCGAACCGGCGACGGGACCCGCCGCGTGCGGCGCCTGGGCGACTGGGGCTCCGTGCCGCTGACGCTCGCGCAGGACAGCCTGTCGGCGGATGTCACGGCGGCGCTTGTCGACGTCGGCGCCGGTACGTCGCCGGCCGATTACGAGGGCAGGGACGTGCGCGGCAAGCTGGTGCTGACGTCGAGCCAGCCGGGTGCAATCGTCGATCTGGCGGTTGGCGAGAGGGGCGCGGCGGGCATCGTCTCCTATGCGCCGAACCAGCGCAGCGCCTGGTGGAAGGAAGACGATCGACTGGTGCGCTGGGGCCACGTCGGCAGTTTCCCGAAGACAAAGTCCTTCGGCTTCATGGTCTCGCTCGGTGAGGCACGCAAGCTGCAACAGCGCCTCGCCGCCGGCGAAGAAATTCTGTTTCACGCGAAGGTCGATGCAAGCCACGAGGAAGGTCACTACGAGTTCGTGACGGCGGAAATCGAAGGCACGGACAGGAAGGACGAGATCATCCACTATACCTGCCACCTCGATCATCCGAGACCGGGGGCAAACGACAATGTCTCCGGGTGCGTGGCCATACTCGAGACTGCGCGGACACTGAGCGCGCTGATCGCCAACGGCACGCTGCCGAGGCCGCGGCGTACGCTCAAGTTCCTGTGGCCGGCAGAGATCGAAGGCAGCATCATGTACCTCGCCGGGTTCGACGATCCGTCGCGCATAAAAGCCAACATTCACATGGACATGGTCGGCGGCGCCCCGGTTACCAAGGCGGTTTTCCGGATCTCCGGCGGGCCTTACAGCGTGCCGTCGTTCATCGCAGACCTCGGACACGAGATCGGCCATTTCATCAATGACCAGACGCGCCGTTTCGCCGACGGCGAGGACGTGGCGTTTCCGTTGCATGCGCGCGACGGCGGCAAGGAGCCGTTGCTTGCGCAGATGGAGGGGCTCGATATGGGCAGCGACCACGACGTGTTTTTCGAAGGCACGTGGCGCATCCCGGGCCTTTACCTGCACGACTGGCCGGATCGCTACATCCACACCAATTTCGACACGGCCGCGAACATCGATCCCACCAAGCTGAAGCGCGCGGCATTCATCGGCGCCGTGAGCGGCTGGTTCCTGGCCAACATGTCGGAGGAAAACGTGCCGGCGGTCCTCGACATGCTGAAGCGAAACGCGCTGCAGCGCGGCGGCGAGCACCTGGCACGCCGCGCAACTCTGCCGGCGCTGGATGCCGCGGCGTCCACGGAAGTTCACTTCGACGTCGAGCGCCGAAAAGTTGACAGCATCAGAGATTTTGCGGCGGTGTCCGGGGTGCAGCGCGACGCGGCATTGCGGTTTCTCGGCGAACTGCAAAAGTTGTTCGCGATGCCGGTGCCGGCGATTTTCGTAACTCGCGACGAGACCGTATACGTGCGCAACCCCGCTGCCGAAGGGCCGATGCATGCATTCGGCTATTCGTATATCGAAGACAAGCTCGGTGCCGGGAAGCTCGAACGACTCCGCCTGCCGAAGCACTCGACGACATTCGGTACCGGCATAATGTTTACCTACGAGGCGCTGAATTTCGTGGATGGCGAACGAACCGTCAGCGATATTCGCGACTGGCTGCTGGCCGAACTGGGTGACGTTCCCGTGGAATACGTGGCCGAATACCTCGACGCCCTGGAATCCATCGACGTCATTCGTAAACGGCAGCGATGAGACAGCGGTTCTTAGGTAACATCCACGATAGCGTTGCACGGCGCAAACGTGTAAGCAAAGAGTAGTTTGGGGGCTTGCTCGGGTAGCGAAGGCCCGCGATTCACCGCAAAACGAGACGGGCGATGTGCAGTGATCGAAGACGGGGAGGCGGAACTCCCGGTTCGGAGATGAGGCAGCGTTTCATTGAAGCGCTGACCTACCCGCGCATGTTGATGACCGCGCACATCGACGTCGACACGTGCCCGATGCACGGCTATTTCGACAAGACGCTCGATGCCTGCCTGGTCTGCGAGAAGGGCACGGAATGCCTCTGGCTCAACAGCCACGACGAATTCAGCGTACTCGCCCGCAAACCGATAGAGGCGCTGTACGAGGCATTCACGTTCAGCATCGACTACATCGACGCCTACGTCACCCGCGAGAACCACAATCCCCGCCGTTGCGCCTGCGATACCTGCCACTGGCTGCGCGAGGCGCGTCACCTCGTGCGCGAGTACAACAGCCGGGCGCCGCACACTCCGCGGCGCTGAATACGGTAAAACTGACCTTATGACCAGTTCTGGTGCGGCCGCCACGCTGTTAGGCTTTATGTCCAATCGCATTCATGGGCATTGGGGTTAGCGGGGTTGGACGTTGCTCGATCTGGCGAGTAAAAAAAATCTGTACAAGGTCGTCGTACTCAATCCGAAAGGCGGATCGGGGAAGACGACCCTCGCCTTCAGCCTGGCGGGTTACCTGGCATCGACGGGACGATCCGTCGGGCTGCTCGACATGGACCGCCAGGGTTCGAGCACGCACTGGCTGAAAAACCGCCCGGCATCGCTGCCCGCGATCCGGGCGCTGTCTGTACCCGCGAGCGGTTCCGGCACGGTCGAGGTGCCCGGGGACGTCGACTACGTCGTCATCGACGCGCCCGCGGGGCTTACGGGCGATCAGTTGATCGACTATACCTGCGGGGCGCACGCGATCGTGGTCCCGGTACTGCCGTCCGATCTCGATATCCACGCGGCCTCGAGGCTCGTTTCCCAGTTGCTCCTGAAGGCACAGGTGAGCCGGCGCAACGGCCGCCTGGGGATCGTGGCGAATCGCGTCAAGGAGCGCACGGTTGCGTACAAGCAGCTTTTGCGGTTTCTCGATCGCCTGTCGATCAATCTCGTCGGCACCTTGCGCGACAGCCAGAATTACACGCATGCGGCGGCAGACGGCCGGTGCATCCACGAAATGGCGCCCTCGCAGGTGCGTAAAGACACCGAGCAATGGCAGGCCATTACGGCGTGGCTGGAATCCCGGCTCGCAACGCCGCTGACCCGGCGCGACTGGCTGCGGCCGCCGGAAGCGAAGAAACCGGTACGGCGCCTCCGGCCCGCACTCATAATCCCGGCCGCCGCCGCGGCTGTCGGTGCACTGGCCGTCGCAATGTGGTTCCTGGCCGCAACCGGGGAAGAACCGGCCGACGTCTCGCCCGATCTCGTCTCGCCGCAGGTGGCGTTCCGGTCGACGCCGGTCGAGCCGATCGAGCGCCGCGGCGAGCAAGCGCCCGAACCGATCCCGGCCGGCGACGCGTTGCAGGATCGCTGGCAGCTTACAGGCGTCGTCAGCGCGAATGGCGCCCGCGTCATCATGCTGAACGACCGTCAGGACGATGCAACCGTGCGTCTCGGCAGCGATGGCACTCTGGACGGCTGGTCCGTCAAGGACGCAGGCCCCGACTATGCAGTCCTGGTGCAGGGCGATGACGAAGTCCGCCTGGTCCTGAACGAAGACGCCAGGCTCTAGGGACACAGACCCACCCGCCGATCCCGCCCCGGTCGCGACCAACTTTTTCGCGGCCTGCCGGTATTTCCCGTTGATCTCGGTAACACCTGGCATCAATTATATGAGCGATGATCGGAAATCGCTGTCGGAACCGGTATTTGGATCCCGATTTCCCCCGCACGGCGTAAGAAACCACGGAATGATCGGCGCAAGCACGCCCATGCGGGCGTTGTTCGCCGCTTTGCCACGTATCGCTGCCTCATCCTCTCCGCTGCTGATCAGCGGCGAGCGCGGCACCGGCAAGGATCTCATTGCGCGGGCCATACAGGCGCTGTCCGACCGCGCCGACGGGCCCTTCGTAACCGTCGATTGCGCAGCCGTGCAGGAAAAGCAGCTCCACGCACCACTTATCGACGCGCTCGAATCGGCGCAGGGCGGTACCGTGTTGCTGGACAATATCGGGAAGCTGTCGATCGACCTCCAGGCGCGCCTGTTACGCGCTCTGCGCAACGAGCACGTCGATCTGCTCGGAGCCGGACCCGGGAATCTCGACGTTCGCATTATCTCTACGACCGGTACCGGCCTGGAGAAGGCTGTCGGGAACGGACGTTTTCGCGAGGCGCTTTATTACCAGCTGAACGTTCTGAATATCGAGGCCCCGCCGCTGCGAGAGCGCGGCAGGGACGTGCAGTTGCTGGCGGACTTCTTCCTGGAGAGATTCACGACCCCGACTTCCCGCCGGCGCATCGTCGGATTCACGGCGGAGGCGCGGCTTGCGATGCAGCTCTGGAACTGGCCGGGGAACGTGCGCGAACTGGTGAATCGCATAAAGCAGGCGATCGTCATGTGTGAACAAGGGCCGCTCTACAGCGGCGATCTGGGCCTCGACAGCCGTGCGCGGGACTGTCGGATGACCACCCTCGATGAGGCGCGCGATGCCGCCGAACTGAGTGCGCTCCTGACAGCCCTTGCCGCGGCCAACGGTGACCTCGGGGTCGCGGCCAAGAAACTCGAAACGTCCCGCGCGGCTCTCTGCCGGCTGATGCAGAAGCACCGGATAGACGTGACCTCCCCGCAGCTGGTCGTAGACAGCGACGGATCTTGATCGCCGCTATTTCGCCTATACTTATCGGGATACAGGGCTTTGAGACCCAGCAAGGGGAATGAAAATGCCTGTCCAGAAGCTCAAAGACTATCTCGACGAACACGACGTCCAGTACGTCACCATCAGTCACTCGCCAGCTTTCACCGCGCAGCGTATCGCAGAACTGACGCGCATCCCGGGCAAGGAACTCGCAAAGACCGTCATCGTCAAGGTCGACGGCCAGTATGCGATGGCCGTCCTGCCCGCGTCGCGCCGCGTGGATCTCGATCATCTGAAGAGAGCGCTCGGCGCCGACGACGTGGTGCTCGCCTCCGAGGACGAGTTCAAGCGCCTGTTCCCGGATTGCGAGCTCGGCGCCATGCCGCCGTTCGGCAATCTCTATGACATGGGCGTGTACGTCTCCGAGCAGCTGACCGAGGACGAGGAAATCGCCTTCAACGCGGGCTCGCATACCGAGCTTGTCAAGATGGCCTACAGGGATTACGCGACCCTCGTGACGCCAAAGGTCGTTTCGCTGACCTAGTCGCGGGTCCGGCACGTAACCTGCCGGCGTTCACTCGTCGAGGTAATGGTGCAGCCAGGCGTTGACCTGCTCGTGCCAGTGGATCGAATTGTGCGGCTTCAGCACCCAGTGATTTTCGTCGGGAAAATACAGGAAACCGCTCTCGATGCCACGGCGCTGAAGCGCCGTGAACGTCGCAATACCCTGCGTGACCGGGACCCGGTAGTCGAGCTGGCCGTGAATGACGAGCATCGGCGTCTGCCAGCGATCGACGAATAACGCCGGGTTGTGCTTCTCGTAGCCTTCGGGGTTTTCGTAGTAGGGCCCGCCGTGTTCCCACTCGGGGAACCAGAGTTCCTCGGTCGTGTAGTACATCGATCGATTGTCGAATATGCCGTCGTGGTTGACGAGGCAGCGGAAGCGGTCGGGCCACTGGCCGGCAATCCAGTTGATCATGTAACCGCCGTAGGACGCGCCCAGCGCGCACACGCGTTCGCCGTCGAGAAAGTCATACCGCTCCAGCGCGGCGGCCAGTCCCAGCTTGAGGTCTTCGAGGGGCTTGCCGCCCCAGTCGCCGGTGATGCTGTCGGTGAACGCCTGGCCGTATCCGGTCGAGCCGTGAAAGTCGATCATCACGGCGGCAAATCCCTGTCCGGCATAGGTCTGCGGGTTCCAGCGATAATGAAAATTATTGGAAAAGCTGCCCTGCGGGCCGCCGTGGATCAGGAAAGCGACCGGATATTCCCGGTCGCGCTTGAAGTTCGAGGGTTTGACGACGAAGCCGTATACGGTGTCGCCGTTCGCGCCCTCGAACGAAAACTGCTCGAACTCGCCCATGGTCACTCCCGCGAGCGTGCGGGAAGCGAAGTCGGTGATCCTGCGGCTTTCGCCGGTACCGGGATCGAACACGTGGAGTTCGTCGGGAGAAGCCAGGTTGTTCATCGTGTAGACGACATGATCGCCCGCGTCGTCGAATGCACTTACGGTGCCCCGGTTCACCAGCTTGACCGGCTCGCTGCCATCGAGACCGATCTGCCACAACGTTTTGTGCCCGACGTCCTGCGCGTTCACCAGCAGCGCCTGCCCATCGCGCGTGAACGCGATAGAGGAGGGCGAACGATCCCAGCCCTCGGTCAGTACACGGTTCTTCCCTGAACGCAGGTCGCGCAGTACCACCTGGAACTGGTCGGCTTCGAAGCCCGGTCGCTGCATTGCCAGCCAGGCGAGGTATCGCCCGTCGGTACTGACGACCGGCGCCGTATCCCACGCCTCGTTCGCATCGGTAAGGTTCCTGGGCTCGCCTTTGCCGCTCATCGGCACGGCATAGATATCGAAATTCGTCGAGGTCGGTTCGTCCCGGTTGCGCAGACGCGCCGCAAAATAGAGCGTTTTGCCGTCCGGCGAGATCGCGTATTCCTCGTTGCCGCCCCAGACCCGTGACGGCACGTCCGCATCCAGCCGGCTCAACCGCTTGGGCGTACCGCGGGCTTCGCCCTGTTTGTTCAGGGTGATCACGAAAAGCTGTGAACGCCTGTTGTCGAGCCAGTAATCCCAGTGACGCATGAACAGCCGG
>DATHRM010000136.1:0-1987 GCA_035465295.1 Woeseiaceae bacterium
GGCATCGCGGCGGTCGTTCCAGCGGCCCTCGTCGTCCTGGTGGTTTTGCGCCCCGCCCCGCCAGGTGTCATTGGCGATCTCGTGGTCGTCCCAGACTGCGATGAGCGGGTGCTTGCCGTGCATCGCGATCGAATCCGGGTCTGCTTTGTACTGTGCGTGGCGGCGCCGGTAATCGGCCAGCGTCGTAACCTCGCCGGCCGGTTCCGGAATCCGCCCGAGGCTTTCCGCGTGCTCGGTCGCGTACTGCCCCATGCCGTATTCGTAGATGTAGTCACCGAGATGAATCACCGCGTCGAGATCGTCCTCGCGGGCAATGTCACGATAGACGTTGAAATAGCCCGCCGGATGGTTGGAACAGCTGGCGACCGCAAAACCCGCGCCGGCAACGGCACCGACCGGCAACGTCCGCGTGCGCCCGACCGGCGAGCGGGCCTTGTTGATCTCGAAGCGGTAATAAAACGTGGAACCCGCCGGCAGGCCGCGCACGTCCGCCTTCACCGTGTAGTCAGACCAGTCATCCGTCCAGGCAATGCCGTGCCGAAGCACCCGCTTCATGTCCGGGTCGCTCGCGACCAGCCACCGCACGGGCAGCGAACCCTGGTCCGCACCGCTCACGCGCGTCCAGAGGATGAATCCGTCGCAGAGCGGATCGCCGCTCGCGACGCCGTGGTCGAAACGCAGCGGATCGCCGGCGTGCACCCGCCCGGCACGAAGCCCGGCCAGCGACGCAAACACCACACCGACGATTGAACGCAGAAAATTTCGCCTTAGCACATAGCCCCCGGCTTCTCCGACAGGATTTCGAAACCAGGGCATCATACCGGGGAGCGCCGGCGAATCCAGCGACAGGCCCCCGGCGGCGGGCCCGCTTAATCGTCGCCAATAATCGCGTCGGCCTCGATTTCCACGAGCATTCGGGGATCGATAAGACGCGACACCTCTACCATCGAGGTCGCGGGCATCACATCGGCGAACGCCTCCCGGTGCGCCCGGCCGACATCCTCCCAGCGCTCGATATCCGTGACGAAGATGCGGGTACGCACGACGTCGGAGAGACGTGCCCCCGCTCGCTCCAGCGCCGTCGCGATCACCTCGATGCACTGCCTCGCCTGGGCATACATATCGCCCTCACCCACGAGCTGCCCGTCCTCGTCGACGGCCGCCGAGCCGGAAACGGCGATGAAGCGGCCTGTCCTTACGGCCCTCGAATAGCTCACCTGCGCCTCCCAGGGAGCGCCCGACTGCAGGTTGCTGCGCCTGAATTCCGTCATGACTTATTCCAGAAGTTACTTTATTTATCAGCAATTAAATTTTGATTTAAAACGTTTTTTTCTTCATTTTTCGTGGCCCAGTGCACCCCTGCCAGCGACGCCGTGACGTACGCCGCCGTCCCCAGCCAGAGCCACGGGGACGGCACGGGCAGCCGCTGTGCGAGCGCGATGCCGAGCATGCCGGCCGGAACGATGACGAGCACCCGGGCCAGCTCGAAACGCACCGCGTAAGGCCGGCCCTCGTTGAGCAGGCCCAGCGTGTACAGGAGGACCCACAGCATCACGCAGGGCAGCAGCACCACCATCGCGCCGGAGGTCGCAAACAGGGCCGCTATGCCCAGCGTCGCCGCAATGGCGATCCCGAATTGCGCCAGCACGTAGCGACGCATGGCCCTCGGAACCGGCGGGTCGAATCTCTCGAAGGCGACGAGGTCCACCGGGCGCCTCGGGAAGCGTTCCTCCACGTCCGCCGGCCGCCAGCCGGTGCGCCGGAACCATATCCCCAGCTTGTCTCTCCACCGCCGCGCATGGCGGGCATCGAACAGCAGGTAGTCGTAGACCTGCAGGTTGGCCCAGAACGGGTTCCAGTTGGCCAGCGGCTTGCGAACGCCGAAGATCACGGGATCGTAGTCGCGTTCGTCCTCGAACGTGCCGAACAGGCGGTCCCAGAGGATCAGCATGCCGCCGTAGTTCCTGTCGATGTAACGTTCGTTTTG
>DATHRM010000137.1:0-8462 GCA_035465295.1 Woeseiaceae bacterium
GGTCGAGGGCAACGGAATGTCGTCTGCGTTGATCATGCGCTGGCCCTTGAACCGCTCCGGCAGGTGCGCGTAGTTGTAGACGGCAAGGCGGTCGGGCCGCAAGCCGATAACCCGGTCCAGCGTTGAATCGAAACTCGCGACGTTCTGGTGGGGCAGGCCGTAGATCAGGTCGAAGGAAATCGATTTGAAATTCGCGGCCCTGGCTGCGTTGACGAGACCCGAAACCTCCTCAAAGGACTGCATGCGGTTTACCGCTTCCTGGACCGTCGGATCGAAGTCCTGGATGCCGAGGCTGAGCCGGTTGAAGCCCAGGTCGGTTAGGTACCTGATACCGTCGGCGTCCACGGTCCGCGGGTCCACCTCGATGGAGAACTCGCGTGCCTCGCTGTCATCGAAGTTGAACGCGCTGCGCAGCGCCGCCATCAGCTCGTCCATCTGGTCGTTGTCGAGGTAAGTGGGCGTGCCGCCGCCGAAATGCAGCTGCTGCGTCTGGCGTGTGCGGTCGAAAAGTTCCGACTGCATCAGGATTTCCTTGTGCAGCATCTCCATGTAGCGCTCGACCCGGGCCTGGTTGCGGGTGACGATCTTGTTGCAGCCGCAGTAATAGCAGAGCGAGTGGCAGAACGGGATGTGCACATACAGCGACAGGGGTGCTCCGCCGGCATTGCTCGCGAGCGCATTGGCACGATATTGCGACTCGCCGAGCCGCTCGCTGAACTGCAGGGCAGTGGGGTAGGAGGTGTAGCGTGGCCCCCGGCCGTCGTAGCGCTCGATCAGTTCCTGGTCGAAACAGATAGCGGGGGGTGCCGGGTTGGCTGCAGGTACGTTTTTCATGACGCCGATACTGGCCGAAGCGAAAGGCCGATTATATGGGTATTTGCACCTATGGCGCAGCGGTCAGCCGCGCCTCAGGTCGTGCAAAAGGTACAGGGTTGCGGCCAGCAGCACCAGGGCGTTGGCCTGGTGGCCCACCGCCAGCGCCGTCGGCACCGCCAGCACGACGGTCAGGATGCCGAGCAGCACCTGCAGGACCGCAAAGCCGAGCAGGGCATTCGCGCCCGTACGCGCATGCCGCGGCAACGCGGCGCCGCGCGCGGCGAACCAGTACAGCACAATGAGCGTGAACGTCGTGATGGCGAGGACGCGGTGATCGAACTGCACCGTGGTCAGGTTATCGAAAACATTGCGCCAGGCGGGCTCGAGTGCCATCAGGCCCGGTGGAATCCAGTGATCGCCCATCTTCGGGAACGTGTTGTAGATGAGCCCGGCATCGAGCCCCGCGACGAAGCCGCCCGACACGATCGTAAATGCAATCAGTACGGCGAGCGCCAGCGTCCGCGGGTACCAGGGGTGCGGCGAGCGGGCGGGCGGCCCGTGCAGCAGGGTCCGGGCGCGCCAGAACATCATCGCGAACACCAGGAACGCGGCGGTGAGGTGCGCCGTCAGCCGGTAATGGCTCACCTGCGGTGCGTCGACCTGGCCGCTGGCCACCATGATCTTGCCGATGACCGCCTGCAGGCCGCCGACGGCGAACACGAGCACGTACCACGGGAGCTGGCGCCACGATATGTAATCGCGAACCACGAAGTACACCAGGGGCAGCAGGAAGACCAGGCCGAGCAGCCGGCCGAGCAGGCGATGCAGGTACTCGAGCCAGAAGATTCCCTTGAAGTCGTGGACGTCCATGTGCGAATTGACTTTCTGGAATTCGGGCGTCTGCTTGTAAATATCGAAAACGCGCAGCCACTCGGCCTCGGACAGCGGCGGCAGCGTTCCCATGATCGGCCGCCATTCGGCCATGGACAGGCCGGATCCCGTCAGCCGCGTCACGCCGCCGAGGACGATCATCGCGAACACCAGGCCACAGCAAACAAGCAACCAGGCCGCGACCTTCCTGTCGCCGGATCGTTTGTCGAGCAGTCCCGTCATGACGTGCGCACGTGTCCCTCTTCGGCAGGCGCGCAATGATAGCAGCAGCCGCGCGGATTTTGTCCAACTGCGTGCTACGCTCGGCGCATGAAAATCGCCGCTTGCAACAACCTGATGGATTTCCGCCGGATTGCAATGCGCCGGCTGCCGGCGCCGGTGTTCCATTACCTGGACGGCGGCGCCGACGACGAACTCGCGCTGGCACGAAATACCGAGGCCTTCGCCGATTACGAACTGCTGCCGTCCCAGCTCTCGGACGTCAGCAGCATCGACCTGCGCTCCACGCTGTTCGGGCAGGCGGTGGACTGGCCCGTGATGATTGCGCCGACGGGGGCCTCGAAGCTGTTTCATGCCGGAGGCGAGCTGGCGGTGGCGCGTGCGGCGGAGAAATTCGGCATGGTCTACAGCCTGTCGACGTTGAGCACGGCGACGATCGAGGACGTTGCCGCCGCGACCGCCGGACCGAGGGCCTTCCAGCTCTATGTCTTCAAGGACCGTGGCCTGACCGAGAGCTGGCTGGAGCGTTGCCGCGAGGCCGGCTACGCGGCGCTGCAGTTGACCGTCGATACGCCGGTTGCCGGGAACCGGGAACGCGACTTCGTGTACGGTTTCGGCGCGCCACCGCGTTCGCGATTGCGGCAGGTCGCGAGTTTCGCGCGCCATCCCGCGTGGCTTTACCGCGCCCTGGTCCGCCGGGACCTCGAGATGGTCAATATCACCGGCGGCAGCGAGGCGGCGCGGAACTGGAAGGGCGGGATCCGCAAATACATCGACGAACAGCTCGAGCGTTCACTGACCTGGAAAGACGTCGAGTGGCTCGCGGGGCGCTGGTCGGGCGCGCTCGTCATCAAGGGCGTGCAGACCGTGGAGGATTGCCGCAAGGCGGCGGAGTCGGGCGCAACCGCGGTGATGTTGTCGAACCACGGCGGCCGCCAGCTCGAATCGGCACCGGCGCCCGTCGACTGCATCGCGGCAGTCGCCGACGCGCTGCGCGACCGCCTGGAAATCATCTGCGATGGCGGCATCCGGCGCGGCAACCACGTCGTCAAGGCGCTGGCGCTGGGGGCGAATGCCTGCAGCATCGGGCGCGGTTACCTGTTTGCGCTGGCGGCCGGCGGGCAGGCCGGTGTGGAACGCGCACTGACGCTGCTGCGTGCCGAAGTGGAACGCACGATGGCGCTCGCCGGTTCCGACTCGGTTCGCAAACTCGGCCGCGGGCACGTCCGGCATCGGCGTTGAGGCGGCGCAATACGCGCAAAGCTGCGCATTTCACTGTCGTTATGCTCGAGCCGGCATTTCCTGCTGCGTTGCAGAAATCCGCAAAAAGCCCTCTAAAAAAAAGGTTTTACTATTTCTGTAACATTTCGACCGCATACTGCGGTTCCGCAAATTTGCGTACATGTCGGGATTTGCGGTTACGATGGTGTTTCTGCACCGTTACGGCGATGTCGTGCCGAGCGGGCAGGCGGGTTTTATTGAGGTAACTATGTCAGACGAAAGAGTTTCGGGAACCGTAAAATGGTTCAACGATGATAAGGGATTCGGATTCATCGAGCGCGAGGACGGTAAGGACGTCTTTGTTCACCACAGCGCGATCGTTTCGGAAGGATTCAGGACTTTGAAAGAAGGCCAGAAGGTTACGATGGAAGTAACCCAGGGCCAGAAAGGACCGCAGGCGGAAAACGTCATCCCTGAATAAGGGAGGCCATGTCGGTCCGCTGTGCGAGTTACCGACAAGCCCGTTTAGCGAAGACTATCCCCGGCGGTCGTCCCGCGACCCGCCGCAACGGTGGCGTCGTGCGCCTGTCCCGGTCTCAAAACGCGCCTGTTACGCCGTCGTACAGCAGCTTGCAGCCGACGACGAACAGCAGCACGTACATGAGGCGGAAAAAGAAGCGGTCCGAGACGCGCCGGTGCAGCCACACGCCCGTGTAGACGCCGATCGGTGCCAGCGGCGCGAGTACGAGCGACGTGACCAGGTTTGCGGCGGACAGCTGCCCGAGCCAGCCGTACGGCAGCAGTTTGACGTAGTTGATGCCGGCGAACAGCAGCACGGTGGTCGCGACGAAGTCCGTGCGGTCGAGCGGCCGCCGCAGCAGGTACATGCTGATCGGCGGCCCGCCGGCGTGGGCGATGAAGCTCGTGAAGCCGCCGGCAGCCCCGGCGGCGAATCCCACCGCCGGCGGAAAATGCGGTAACGCCGAATCGTGTCGCTGGCGCGTCGAGTAAACGTAGTGCAGCGTGAAGATGATAGCGACGAGGCCGACGATGATGCGGATGGCCGCCGCGCTCATGAAGCCGAACAACAGCGTGCCGACGACGATGCCCAGCATCGACGCCGGGACGAGAATGCGCAGTTCGGGCCACAACCACTTCCCGCGATACGCCCACAGGCCGACGAGGTCCATCAGGCACAGTATCGGCAGCAGGATGGCCGCCGCCTGCAGTGGCGAAATGACGAGCGCCATCAGCGGCACGGCAAGCACGCCGAGCCCACCGCCGAAGCCGCCTTTGGCGATGCCGAAGAGCAGCACCGCCGGGACGGCAGCCGCGTAAAACCATGGGTCAGTGATCAAGGGCGGCTCCTGGCGGGCGGACTTACCGGTCCCACGGATTCATGCTTTAATCGGGGCCGGCAGACAATCGTAAACAATAGTGAAACTCGGAATCCGTGACAATTCAGTGGGTCTGCGGCTCACACGCGACGAAATAGAGACCCTGCGGACGCAGGGCGTCGTGTCCGGGCGCATCGGGTTTCCGGGCGGGCGCGAGTTTCGCTACGAACTCGAGAGCAGCCCCGCCAGCGTGGCGCCGGCGGCGTTTTTTTCCGACAACGTGCTCACGGTGCGCCTGCCCGAGACGACCGTCCTGGCCTGGGCGACCACGGATCAGGTCGCGATCGAAGGTGAGCAGGTACTTGTGGACGGCGAGACGCTCGCAATCGTCGTCGAGAAGGATGCCGGCTAGTGGAGTCACCGCGTTACGTCGGTTTCGAGAAGGCGTCGATCGATTTTCTCGCGCAGCTTGCGGCCAACAACAATCGCGAGTGGTTCAACGAAAACAAGGCCCGCTACGAGCAGCACGTGCTCGACGTGGCGCTGCGATTCATCCAGTCGATGCAGGATCCGCTCGCGCAGCTCGCACCGAAATTCACGGCGATTCCCCAGCGTGCCGGCGGATCGCTGATGCGGGTCTACCGCGATACGCGGTTTTCGCACAACAAGCAGCCGTACAAGACCAACGTCGGCATCCAGTTTCGCCACCAGCAGGCGAAAGACGTTCACTCTCCGGGCTACTATGTGCACGTCGACCCCGAACGCGTCTTTATCGGCGTGGGCATGTGGCGGCCGGATCCGGATGCATTGCGCGCGATCAGGGAGCGCATAGTCGCGAAACCCGCCGAATGGAAGGGCGTGCTTCGTGACGTGAAATTCCGCCGTCACTTCGATCTCGGTGGCGAGTCGCTCAGCCGCGCTCCGCGGGGATTCGACAAGGACCATGAACTGATAAAGGACATCAAGCGCAAGAGTTTCATAGCGGTCCGTGATCTCGACGTCGCGGATTGCCTGAACCCGCAATTCCAGCGCAAGGTGGAAGCGTCCTTCGCCGCCGCGACGCCGTTCATGCAGTTTCTGTGCAAGGCGGTTGGCGTGCCGTTCTAGAGGAACGAAGCAATGACAGTCTTCAGTAACCCGGCATTCGACAATCATGAGCGCGTGCTCTTCTGCCGGGACGAGCCCTCCGGCCTTTGCGCGATCATCGCAATCCATTCGACGGCCCTGGGCCCGGCGGCGGGCGGCACCCGCCTGTGGACCTACGCCAGTGACGACGATGCGCTGTACGACGTGCTGCGACTGTCCCAGGGCATGAGCTACAAAAACGCCATGGCGGGATTGAAGTTCGGCGGCGGCAAGGCCGTGATCATGAAAACGCCCGGTTTCGAGGTCAACGACGCGTTGTTCGAACGGTTCGGCGCATTCGTCGACACCCTCGGCGGCGACTACATTACCGCGGAAGACGTCGGCATGAGCGAGGCAATCATGGCAACCGTCGCGCGCAGGACGCGCTACGTGTCGGGCCTGCCGCCGCATTCCGGCAAGGCCGGCGGCGATCCGTCACCGAAAACCGCGTACGGCATTTACCACGGCATCCGGGCCGCGGTAAGAGCCAGGCTCGGGCGTGACGACCTGGACGGTATCCGTGTTGCCGTGCAGGGCGTCGGGAATGTCGGCTATCACCTGTGCAAACTGCTGCATGCCGCCGGCGCATCCCTGCTCGTAGCGGATCTGGACGAGACGCGGCTCGACCGCGCGTGCGGGGAGTTCGGTGCCGAGCGCGTTTCCAGCGCCGCGATTCTCCATGCTGACGCCGACGTTCTCGCACCCTGCGCGCTGGGTGCCGTCCTCCACGAGGAATCGATCCCGGGCATCAGGGCGCGAATTGTCGCCGGCGGCGCAAACAACCAGCTGCGGGCCGCGCAAGATGGCCAGCGCCTGGCGGACGCAGGCATTCTTTATGCGCCCGATTACGTGATCAACGCGGGCGGAGTCATAAGCGTCACCTGCGAATACCTCGGGAAAATGGACGACGCAGGCGTGACCGATCTCGTCGCACAGATCGGCCCGCGCCTGGCCGGCATTTTCGAGGAAGCGGCACGTACGGGCGAGCCGACGAATGTCATTGCCGACAGGCGGGCGCGACAGATAATCGCGGATGCCGCCTGACGAGGATCAGGCGTTTATCGCGCTGCGCAATTCGGAAAGGAGCGTTTTCGGATTGGGCCGGTCTATGATGTGCTTCGACATCTCGACATGGCGGATGATGCCGTCTGCATCGATGACGAGCGACGTCGGCCAGATCGTGTCGCTGCCGTACTCGGGGTAGTAGTCTTTCGGCACCGCGGATTCCAGCAGTAACCCGAGGTCGCGCGTGGCCGAGAGGGATTCGTCGAGCCAGAACTCGAGGTCGACGTCAAAAAACTCGGCAACGCGCTTCGTCGTCTCCTGCGGCCGGGGCGTTACGAACACGAGCTTCGCGCCGAGGTCGACGATCTCCTTGTAATACCCGGTCAGGTTCCTGACCTGCCTGCTGCAAAACGGGCACCAGTTGCCGCGCACGAAAATCATCACCACCGGCGTTCCGCGCAGGTCCCGAGACCTCAGGCGCTTGCCCGATTCGTCGAGTGCTTCGAACGCCGGCAGCGGTTTTCCCGGCCGCAGTTGCTCGGGCACCGGTCGCGCGCCGCGCATCCGGTAGTAAAGGTAAGCGCCGCCTGCGGCCAGCAGCAGTCCGACAAGGCCGGCCCACAGGCTAGTCATGCGTCGCGGCCTCTCGCGGTGCGTCGGCTGTCGTGAGTACGATCTTGCCCATGTGGCGGCTGCTCTCCATCAGTTCGTGTGCCGCCGGGGCGGCGTCCAGCGGAAACGTCCGGTGAATAATGGGCCTGATGCGGCCCGATTCAAAGAGCGGCAGCACGTTGCATTCGATGTCAGCAGCGATGCGCGCCTTCTCCGCCGCGCTCTGCGGCCTGAGCGTCGACCCGGTGATGGTCAGGCGGTTCGCGAGCACGACGCGCAGGTCGAGCTCGGCCCGCGGGCCCTGCAGGAACGCGATGATGGCCGTGCGGCCGTCGCGTGCCATCGACTCGAGATTCTTCTGCGTGTAGGGGCCGGCGACCATGTCGAGCAGGACGTCGACACCACGGCCGCCGGTCGCTTCGCGAATGCCGGCCGGCCAGTCTTCGTTGCGGTAGTTGAACGCCCGGTCGGCGCCCAGTCGCTCGCAAAAGGCGCATTTTTCGTCGCTGCCGGCCGTCGTGAGCACGAAACAGCCGCGGGCTTTGGCGAGCTGGATAGCCGTCGTGCCGATTCCGCTGGAACCGCCGTGAACCATGAAAGTTTCGCCGTCTTCGAGCCGGCAGCGCGTGAATACGTTGTACCAGACCGTGAAAAACGTCTCGGGAATCGCGGCGGCCTCGACAAACGAAAGACCGGTCGGGATCGGCAGGCAGTGGCCGCCATCGGCGACGCAGTATTCCGCGTAGCCGCCGCCGTGAGTCAGCGCCATGACCCGGTCGCCTGCTTTCCAGCGGACCACGTCCCCGCCCACGGCGACGATCTCGCCGGCAACCTCGAGGCCGGGCAATGGGCTCGCGTCCGGCGGCACGGGATACCGGCCGAGGCGCTGCAGCACGTCGGGGCGGTTCACGCCCGCCGCGGCCACGCGGATCAGCACGTCGGACTCCCGTGGCCGGGGCACCGGAACGTCAATCGCGCAGAGCACGTCGGGACCGCCCGGTTTCGCGATGGAGATCGCCTTCATTGTCGGCGGAATGGATTCGGCCAATGTGAGCCTCACTGGACGTGGACAGCGTTGATGTTATGTGCATACTGACACGCCCGGCAAATCGAAAGACGACGTTGATGGGCGACAACCCGATCTTGTGGAAACCGAGTGACGAGCGACGCAGGTCGTCGACAATGTACCGGTTCATGCAGCAGCTGGGATTCGACGACTACGATTCCCTGTATCGA
>DATHRM010000138.1:0-6705 GCA_035465295.1 Woeseiaceae bacterium
TGCGGATCCGTCACGCGACTTCGGACCAGTAGGGCTCGAGGATTTCCTTCAGGCGCCCTGCCGAATCGACGAGATCCTCGGGCGCCGCTTTTACGACTGCGGGCACGTCCACCACCTCGAGCGTGTTCAAAATCAGCACACCCATCGAATTGTAGTAGCGCACCCACCAAATGCCAGCCGTCTGCGTACTGATGACCTCGCACTTGCCGTAGGCGCGGGACAGGATGTCGACCGGTCCCCGGCCCAGGCGCTGGTCGATGAACTCGAGTTCCGGCTCGGACAGCGGCAACAGAGTCAGGTTAATCGAATGCGGCGCGCCGCCGTCCACGTATTTTTCGTGATGCGCCTGCAGCTCGACGAGGATAGGCAGCGCGTTCGCAAGCTCGCTGCCGACGCCTTCAGCGGCGGTATCGACGGCCGCGCTGCCCGCGGCTGCGAAGTCGACGACTTTCGGGACACCGGCCACCTCGAGCAGATCGCAGAGCGCGCGGTCGTCCCGATCGAAAAACAGCGTCCGCCAGACGCCGGCCAGCACCGATTCCTGGGTACGCGCGCGCACCTGGCCGTCGCACACGACGCTCACCTCGCCCTCGCCGAGAATCTGGTTGACGACGTCCCTGCTTTGCTCGTCGAGCGCGCTGAGGTCCGCCAGAACCGGCTCTGCACCGGGCTCGTAGCCATCGAGCGCAGCCTGCAGCCAGTTCATCGCCTGGCGGGCGCCGTCCAGGAGCAGCACGTCTTCGGGCTCCGGCATGACGGGGGCAACGAACGTCGACATGTCGCTCGGCATGTCCATGTAGGTGACCGCGTCACCGTCGTTGCCGGCCGGCTGGCTGCCGGGACCGACGACACGTACGGGAATGTCCCTGATATTCATGCGTTGCCCTCCGTGACGACGGGGATGCTGAAACCCGGAGCGCGGCTCGGCGGTGCGACGAGCAGTCCGCTTACCTGGTCGAGGTAGTCGCCCCAGTCCTGTATACGGGAAATCGCGCCGACGTACTCGCCGCCGCGGACGAACACGAGTGCCGGGAAGTAACTGAACCCATACTTCCGTTTCAGGGTCTTGCCGTCGCCGAAAGTATCCGTAACGACGCCGGGATTCAGCTGCCCGTCGAACGCAGCTACAAGTTCCGGCAACACGACCGCGACGTCGGTCGCATCCTTGACCGTATTCGGGTCGCCCGGAAAGAAGAGCACGTTCATGCCGTCCGCCGCGACGAATTCATCGTGATTGCCGGCGTCGATTTCGGCATAGCCCAGCTCGGTCATCAGTCGTTCGATCAGCGCGTGTGTCATCGTGCCTTCTCCTCCGTCGACGGCCGGCCCTGTTCGTAGTCGTGAATGTCGAGGGCTCCGGGCCCGATAAGCTCCGATCTGTCCAGGGGCGCCGACCGCTGCGTCACTTCGACTCCCCATCCGCGCAAAACGTCGAGGCCGAGCTGCATTGCCGGCTCCACCCTGGCCTTGACGGCCGCTGTCAGGCTGCCGCCATAATCGTCCAGCAGTTCCGGCTGCACGCCGACCAGCGCAAGCTCGCCGGGGAACTCGCCGGACAGCTGTGCCGACGACAGCACTTCCTGGAATCCGGCCTGGTGCATGCTGACTTTCTTCGCGCCCATATAGCGCGGAACGTCGGCACCGGTTATCAGCTTCAGTGTCGCCGGCTCGAGACCGAAATCAATCGCGTCGAAAATCAGCAATCGCGATGCCGAGCGCACCCAGGGAAGCAGGAAGATACCCTGCGTGCCGCCGTCCATGACGCGCACTGATTCCGGAAACTCGTAGCGCGCGTTGAGGTGTTCGACGCAACGAACGCCGAAACCCTCGTCGGCCCAGAGCAGGTTGCCGATGCCAAGGACGAGGATAGTCCAATCCGTCTCCCGTTCCGGCGGGACGTTAGCGACCATGGCGAACCCTCAGTCCTTGTAGCGGCGCCAGCCGTCGACGATCGTCTTGAGGCTGCTCTGCGGGCCCATCGCTTCGGCCCGGAATGCCATGTAGATATGAATGATGGCAAACGTGATGAACAGCCACATGCCGAAGTCGTGCCACATCTTCAGGTTTTGCGAGCCGCCCATGGCCGGTACGATCCAGCCGAACCATCGATCGGCCCAGCTGCCCAGGCCCAGGTTCTCGGAATACAGGGCGAAGCCCGTGCCGATCATGAAGATACCGAGCACGGTATTTAACAGCCACATCGCGGTTTGCGCGAGTGGATTGTGTCCTTCGGTCCGCGGCGCGTCGCGGCGCAGGAACAGGTAGTACTTCAGCTCCTCGACGAGTTGGCCCCACCACTTGCCGCTCCACACGGGCAGGTAGAAGAGCTCACGCGCGTACTTGTTGCCGACGATCGCCCAGTAGATGCGAACCAGGAAACCGATGGTGAACACGTAACCCGCAATGAAATGCACGAGTCGCATGTTGCCCATCAGGAAGTTTTCGCTCGCCTCGCCCGCGGGGCTCGGCAGCGGGTTGGCGATCAGGTAACCGGTCACGGCCAGCACCACGATCGACAGCGCATGCACCCAGTGCCAGATTCGCACCGGCAACTCGAAGATGTACACCGGTTCCCGGTGTCGACCCTGTTCCGCGCTACTCATTGCACTACCCTGCATAACCCTGACCTCCTCAGCGAATCTTCACCGTCGCGAGTTCCTGGCCGTCCGGCGACATGACATGCGACGCGCAGGCGAGACACGGATCGAAGCTGTGAATCGTGCGCAGGATCTCGAGCGGCTGCGACGGGTCTGCCATGGGCGTACCCAGCAGTGCCGCCTCGTAAGCGCCGATATTGCCCTGCGCATCACGCGGCGAGGCGTTCCATGTTGACGGCACGATGGCCTGGTAATTCGCAATCTTGCCGTCCTGGATATGGACCCAGTGGCCCAGCGCACCGCGCGGCGCATCGCCGAAGCCGACACCCTTGGTATCCGCGGGCCAGGTGGAGGGCTCCCACTTCTGCATGTTCGCCGTTGCGGTATCGCCGGTCTTGAGATTGGCCATCATGCCGTCGAATACTTCGCGCATCTTGTGTGCGGTGAACGAGCACTCGAGGCCGCGTGCGGCGGTCCGCCCGAGAGTCGAGAACAGTGCCGTAACCGGCAGATCCAGCGCCGCGAGCAACCCGTCGACCTGCTCCTTGACTTCGTCCACGCCGCGCGCGTAAGCGACGAGGTAGCGAGCCAGCGGGCCCACTTCCATCGCGTTGCCGCGCCACCGAGGCGCTTTCAGCCAGGAGTACTTGGCGCCTTCGTCGACAGCCTCGATGTTGGTCTTGGTACCTTTCGCGTTCGGCCCGAGTTCGAACCTGGGTTCCGTCACGCCGTCCCACGGATGCAATCCGCGGTCCGGTTCGTCGTAGTCGTACCACGAATGCGTAACGAACTCCTGTATCTGTTCCGGGTCGCGCGGATCGACGTCGTAGACGGTGCCGAGGTCGCCATTCAGTATCGCGCCGTTCGGCAACATCCACGATTCGTTCGTATAGTTGTTCGGGATCGCGGGGAACTCGCCGTAGGCCATGACGTTCTTGCCCGAGAGCCCGCCACCATAGCCCCAGTCCTTGTAGAAGGACGCGATTGCCGTCAGGTCCGGAATGTACACCTGGTCGATGAACGTGATGGCGTTGTTGATGATGTCGGAAACCTGGTTCAGCCACGCCATGTTCACCGTGCCGACAGCGCCGGTTTCGTTGACGTTGATCGAACACGGCATGCCGCCCACGAGCCAGTTCGGATGCGGGTTGCGGCCGCCGAAGATCGTGTGGATCTTCACGATCTCTTTCTGGAAATCCAGCGCTTCAAGATAGTGCGTTACGGCCATGAGGTTGGCTTCGGCCGGCAGCTTGTACGCCGGGCTGCCCCAGTAGGCATTGGCGAACGGGCCGAGCTGGCCGGACTCCACGAAGCGCTTGAGCCTGTTCTGCACATCGCGGAAATAGCCGGGCGACGATTTCGGCCACGGACTGATCGACTGCTGCAGCTCCGATGTCGCTTTCGGATCGGCGCTCAGGGCGCTGACCACGTCGACCCAGTCCAGCGCATGAAGATGATAGAAATGCACCAGGTGGTCCTGCGTGTACTGCGCCAGCATCATCAGATTGCGAATCGAGTTGGCGTTCGCCGGGATCTCGATATCGAGCGCGTCTTCGACCGCGCGGCAGGAAATCAGCGCGTGAACGCCCGTGCACACGCCGCAGATGCGTTCCGTGAACGCCCAGGCATCGCGCGGGTCGCGGCCTTTCAGTATGACTTCGAGGCCGCGCCACATGTTGCCCGTCGACACGGCGTTGCGGATGACGTTGTTTTCATCGACGTTGACTTCGATGCGAAGGTGGCCTTCGATGCGGCAGATAGGATCGACGACGACGCGCTGGCCGCTGTCGTCGAGTTCGAACCCATTGGGTGTGGTTACGCTAGCCATTGCTCACCTCCTCGGCCGACTTTGATTTCTTGCCCTTCGCTATAACGCTGGCGGCCGCATGGGCTGCGACGCCGACGGCAGCCGCGCCGGCCAGGACCTTGCCGACCTTGTCTGCATTCGCTTCGACTCCGCCCATGACGCCAAAATTGGTCACGGCGCTGTAGAAACTGCCCTTGTCCCAGAAATTGTCCTCGGCGCAGCCGAGGCAGCCGTGACCCGACTTGACCGGCCACGACAGTCCGCCGTTCCATTCGACCGTCGAACACGCGTTGTACGTGGTCGGTCCCTTGCAGCCGACCTTGTACAGGCAATAGCCCTTGCGTGCGCCCTCGTCGTCGAACGTCTCTACGAACTGGCCCGCATCGAAATGCGGGCGCCGGTAGCACTTGTCATGCAGCCGCTGGCCATAGAACATTTTCGGCCGGCCCTGGCGATCGAGTTCCGGCAGTTCGTCGAATGCGAGCATGTAGGTAATGACGCCCGTCATGACCTCGGCGATCGGCGGGCAACCCGGTACTTTCACGACCGGCTTGTCCGTGATCACCTTGTGGATCGGCGTCGCCTGCGTCGGGTTCGGCTTTGCGGCCTGAACGCATCCCCAGGACGCACAGGAACCCCAGGCGATGATCGCCTTGCAGTGGTCGGCCATGTGGCGAAGCTTTTCGACATACGGCCGGCCGCCCTGTATGCAATACATGCCGTCTTCGTTCAGCGGCGGATTGCCTTCGCAGGCAAGAATGTACTGGCCATCGTATTTTTCGATGGTCTGTTCGAGGAGCTCTTCGGCCTGGTGGCCGGCGGCCGCCATGATCGTGTCGTCGTAGTCCAGCGAGATCATCGACAGGATGACGTCGCCCGCGAGCGGATTCGAGGAGCGGATGAACGACTCGGTGCAGCACGTGCACTCCAGGCCGTGCAGCCAGACCACCGGAGTGCGTGGCTTGGTTTCGAGGGCGTGGGCGATCTTACCGACGAATTCGGGCCCCAGGCCGAGGCCGGCGGCGGTAAGGCTGCAGAACTTCAGGAAACTCCGGCGGGTGACGCCGTGACGGCGCATCACCTCATAGAAGGTTTCGTGGGCGGGCATAACAACTCTCCCCTGGTGCAATGGATGCGTTCGGGCTGGTCGCCTGCCGGCCGACTTGTTCTAACCGCGTCCCTGCGCGTACGTAACCCCTGCGTGCGCCGACAAGGCAGCACAGCAAACGCCATCTTCTCCGCTGACGATGGGCATCAACATCGTGGTTGATACGTATTTAAGCCTTTGGTCGAATGGCCGTCAGAAGGTCAGTGTGAATACCGTACCTGCAGCCCGGTTTTTGCCCAGGCGGACAAAACCGCCGTGCGCGATCATTACCTGCCGGGCGAGCGCCAGGCCGACGCCCGAGCCACCCTCCCGGGTGGTAAAAAAAGGTACAAATATCTTCGTCGCGATCTCGTCCGGGACGCCGTGGCCGTTGTCCTCGATCTCGATGACGGTGTTACCGCGGCGATTGAGTCGCCCGCGCAGCTCTATGCGCGGCCTGTCCATGCTTTTCGTCGCCTGCCAGGCATTGCGCAACAGGTTGAGAAGCACCGGCTCCAGGAGGTCGCGATCGGCATAGACATACAGGCCTTCGGGCTCGACGCTCCGCGACAGCACCACGCCCGGGTCGTTCCACTCGGCCTGTGCGAGGTTCGTCACCGTCTCGAACAGGTCGACGAGCGCCAGGCGTTTCTTCTCCGGTGGTGCAAGGCGGGATATCTGCCGGTAGCTGTCGATGAACTGCATCAGGCTGTCGGATCGCCTGGCCACCGTCGCAACCGCGCTCTGCACGTCCCCGAGTTCCTCGGCGATCGGCGACTCGGGTCCGGTTTCGCGAACGACGTCGTCCACGAGTTCAGCCGCTGTCTGCGCCAGCGACGTAACGGGCGTGATGGAATTCATGATCTCGTGCGTCAGCACGCGCACCAGGTCCTGCCACGCCTCGGCCTGCGTCGCATCGATCTCGGACTGGATGTCCTGCAGCGATATCAGCCGCTCCCGGTCGCCGTCGATAATGACCTCGGTGGCGGCGAGCGTCAGCTGGTATTCGGCGCCCTCGACCGTGAACGTCACGAGCTCCCGGTCGCCGGGGATCGCCTCGTCGACCGCGCGCGCAAAGCCCGGCCCGAACTGCCGAAGGTCGTTGACGCGGGTGACGTGTGTCGCGCCGAACAGCCTGCGCGCGGCGTTGTTCTGCAGCGTGATCGCATCGTCGGCGTGGACCGTCATCAGCGGCACGGGTATGTGCTCGATCA
>DATHRM010000139.1:0-4445 GCA_035465295.1 Woeseiaceae bacterium
CATACTGTGCGCCTGCTGCTCGACGAGTTGCCCCAGCTACTGGTGGAACAGTGATCGTTATCTCGGGCCTGCCGCGCTCCTGGCCGCCTACCGCTGGCTGGTCGACAGCCGTGACGAGGCAACCGGCGAACGCCTCGATCAGCTCGAGGACCCGTTCCGCCTGTACCGCTGCCATACGATCATGAACTGCACGCAGACCTGCCCGAAGGACCTGAACCCGGCGAAAGCGATCGCCGAGACGAAGAAGATGCTGGCGGAGCGCAGGCACTAGCCCCTGCAGGAGCGGTTCCCGAGCCGCGATCTGGCGTGATCCGGATGATTGACGATTCGACGAAGCGTCTGCGCTGGCAGTGCCGGCGGGGCATGAAGGAACTCGATCAGCTGTTGACCGGCTATCTCGACGACGGCTACGCAAGCGGCTCCGAAGACGATAAAGCGTCATTCCGGGCGCTTTTGGAGCTTTCCGATCCGGAACTCGTGGGTTACCTGTTACAGCGCCAGGAACCCGGGTCCGACATCATTGCACGCGGCATCGACATCATACTCGGCCGAGATCGCGCCGGATAAGCGCTTGCGTCGGCTCGTGCTGCTGAGCGGCGCGCTGTTATTCATCGCGGGCCTCGCCTTCGTGCCCGTGCTGGCGGTAGCGGCCGGCCTGAAGGCGGTTCTTGCCATAACCTGGACCTGCCTGTGCGGCTACGAATGGCTGGCGTTCCGGCGCGGCTACGCCGCGAGCCGCGCCCTGCGCATCGCCGCGGGCGGGCATGTCGAGCGGCAATGCCGGGACGGGAGCTGGCAGCCCGTGAGGTTGTGCGCCGGCAGCGTGGTCCTGTCCCGCTTCGCGTGGCTGCGCGTCGCGCCGCCCGGCGCGTGGCCGTATTCCGAGCTGCTGAGCGCCGCAAGCCACGAAAGCGAGGACTGGCGCCGCCTGCAGGTGATCTGGCGGCACATTGGAGCGGCCTGACTAAGCTGCTACCATGCCGAAGCCGTTAAATTGCCGAGCAACGACCGCCGGTGGCAGCGGGCCGGCATCACTTATTCGAATAAATTCGCAAAATGACCGCTGAAATATCAGAACTTTTGAGGGCCGTGCCGGTCTATCCGGACATCGAGCGACCACGCCCCGAGACCCGCAGGATGCGTCCGGATGTCGAATGAATCGACGGACGCCAAACTGGTCAAACGGGTCCAGAAAGGGGACAAGGGCGCGTTCGACCTGCTGGTCCTGAAATACCAGCACAAGATTGTGAACCTGGTGATGCGGTATGTGCGTGATCCGGAGCAGGCGCTGGACATTACCCAGGAGGCCTTTATCAAGGCCTACCGGGCCCTGCCGCGGTTTCGCGGCGACAGCGCTTTCTACACGTGGCTGTACCGGATAGCGGTCAATACCGCGAAGAATCACCTTGCGGCACAGCGCCGGCGGCCCATGGACGTCGAGCTCGATCTGCAGGACCCGGAGCAGTACGACCTGCATGCGAGACTGAAGGAAACCGACACCCCGGAGGGTGTCACGCAGAGCCAGGAGCTGCAGCGGGCCGTGGAAAAGGCCATCGCGGCGCTGCCGGACGATCTGCGAACGGCGATCATCCTGCGGGAGCTGGATGGCATGAGTTACGAGGAAATCGCACAGACGATGGAATGTCCCGTCGGTACCGTGCGGTCGAGAATTTTCAGGGCACGCGACGCCATTAGTAAAAAAGTCGGTTCCCTGATACGTTAGCAAGAGGGGCAATGCCCCAGCGGGTGGAAAATGAACGAAGCAATAAGAATGCAGGTATCGGCTTTCGTCGACGGCGAGCTGCCGGAAAACGAGGCCGATCTTC
Source organism: Woeseiaceae bacterium (assembly GCA_035465295.1). GTDB lineage: Bacteria > Pseudomonadota > Gammaproteobacteria > Steroidobacterales > Woeseiaceae > UBA1847. The sequence goes on from DATHRM010000139.1 coordinate 1,827, forward strand.
TGGTGCGGCGGCTGAGCCAGGATGCCCATCTGCGCAAGCAGGTCTCCGAGTATCTCGCGATCGGCCGCATCATGCGCGGTGAATACAGCTTGCAGGGCAGCGACGCGTTGCGCGAGCGCATCGCGGCGGAACTCGACGCCGGATCGCTGCAGGAACCGGCCGACAGCGTGGTTGCGAACGAACCGTCACGGTATTTTCGACCGGTCGCCGGCGCGGCGATCGCGGCGACCGTTGCGCTCGCGGCCATATTCGGCCTGGGCCGCGTTGCAGACGTCGATACTGCCGTTCCCGCGACGGCAGTCGTTGCCGACGAGACGGTATCCGAAACGGTCCCGAGCATGTCCGACGACGAGCTGCGCCAGCTCATGATTCTTCACGGCGACGGTTCCAACAGCTTCTCGACGCGCGTAACGTCCCTGCAGATGCGGGCGGAGGAACTCGACGAGGAAGCCGCCGTCGAAGATCCGGACGCGGAGGACGACGAAGACGTGACCGAACCGGTGACCAGTCAGCCGTAATGCTCACTCACAACCATACAACCAAAGCCGCAGCATGCATCGTGTTCTGCGGCTTTTTCACAGGGCCGCAACTGCTGGCCGCGGAAGCGACAACGCCGCAGGACTGGATCGATCGCATGGGCAACGCGGTCCAGGTCACGAATTACGAGGGCACCGTCGTCCGCGTGCGCGACGGCAATGTCGACACGTTCAAGGTCGTGCATACGGTGAAAGACGGTGTCATCCGGGAAAAGGTCGTCATCCAGGACGGCAACGGCCTCGAGATCATCCGCAACGGCAACGAGGTGCATTGCATACTCCCGGATCGCGAGTCGGTGCTGGTCGAGGAGTGGAACAACCAGAGCACGCTGTTTTCGACCCTGCCATCGAGCGACATTCGTTTCGGCAACGAGTACGACGTCCTCATCAAGGATTTCGAGCGGGTCGCCGGACGCAAGTCGGCGATGCTCGCCATCCTGCCGCATGACAACTATCGCTACGGTTACCGGATCTGGCTCGACCTCGAGACGGGATTCCCGCTGCAGACGCAACTGATCGGCGACGACAACCAGCCCCTCGAGCACGTCAAGTTTGCCGATATCAGCATCGAGCAGGACATACGATCCGGCGCCCTGGATCCGTCCTACAGCACGGACAACTGGAAGTGGTACACGGAACCGCGCCTGACCATGAAGCGCGAAGTGCAGAGCGACTGGCTGGCCGACGACGTGCCGTCGGGATTCCGCGTCGTGTCGACGCAGCAGAAGATCCTGCCCGACGTCGACGATCCGCTGACGCACATCGTCTACAGTGACGGCCTGGTTACCGTATCGGTGTTCATCGCACCGGTATCCGACGGCATGGAGCCGCGCCGCTCCAGCGTCGGCGCGTCCAATTCGTACAGCACGGTCATCGACGGCAACCGTATCACGGCCGTCGGCCAGGTACCGCAGATCACCGTCGAGCAGATCGCAAAATCCATGCGGCGGAGCCAGTAGGCGCCAATCGCCGCCGGTTTTCGGCGATAATTGCCGAACCAGGGCCCCCCAGCGCCGGTATTCGCTCATGAACGACCCGCAAGGCACCGTTGTCGCAATCGTCCGGGATGGCCGCGGCGTCACCGCGATCGTCGACATCGAGTCCGACGCCGTCTGCGCACGGTGTGCGTCCGGGCGCGGTTGCGGGGCCGGACTTTTCGCGGCCAGGGGCGGCAGCCGCCGCCTCGAAGTCGAGGTGAGCGAGGGCCTGGAGCTGGCGGAAGGCGACGTCGTGGATATACGGCTGGCACCGGGTAACGTGCTGCTTGCCGCGCTGATCGTCTACGGCCTGCCCCTCGCGGGGGCGGCCGCGGCAGCGGCGCTCGCGTACATGGCATCTCTCGGGGATGCTGCGGCCGCGGCGATGGCGCTCGCTGGCCTGGTTAGCGGCGCGCTGATCGGCCGCCGCCGGTTGCGGGGCGATTCCTGCCTTGCCCGTTTCACGCCGACCGTTTCGCGATGTGTCGCGCCGCACCCGTGACGCCGTGAGACCGACCCTTTACCTGTACAGCCGGCGTGGCTGCCACCTTTGCGACGTTCTTCTGGAGAACTTGTTGCCGCTCGTGCGTGGCCGCCTGGAGGTCGAGGTCCGCGATATCGACAGCCGGGAGGACTGGAAAGAGCGCTTCGACGTGCGCATACCGGTCCTCGAATTCGAGGGCGAGGTCGTCTGCCAGTACCGCCTGGACCGGGCGGCTATCGACGCCATACTGGCCCGTTACCCGTAACCCGGTATACTTCGCCGGTTTACGCGGCCGCAGCGAAGCCAGCCCTACATGGACCAGATTCGAAATTTCTCAATCATTGCCCACATCGACCACGGCAAGTCGACGCTGGCGGACAGGTTCATCCAGATCTGCGGCGGGCTCACGGAACGCGAGATGGCCGAGCAGGTGCTCGATTCGATGGATCTCGAGCGCGAGCGAGGTATCACGATCAAGGCTCACAGCGTGTCTCTCGATTACACGGCGTCGGACGGCAGGACCTACCAGCTGAATTTCATCGACACGCCCGGGCACGTGGATTTCTCCTACGAGGTCTCCCGGTCGCTCGCGGCCTGTGAGGGCGCATTGCTGGTGGTCGAC
>DATHRM010000140.1:0-4370 GCA_035465295.1 Woeseiaceae bacterium
CGCCCTGCGCGATGTCGATGACCCGCAACTGGGCGATGGTATTCGCATGGGCTTCGATGTAATCGACGCACTCGAATTCGGTTCCGGCTTTACGCACATGGAGTGGTACCGCAAACCCGACGGCGAGGTCGTGTTCGGTGAGATCGGGGCGCGACCGCCCGGGGCACACCAGGTCGACCAGATGAAATACGCCTGCGACTTCGATGTCTTTCGCGCGTGGGGTTCGGCCATGACCCACGGACGCCTCGATGCCGATATCGGGCGGCGCTACAACGTCGCCACAATTTACAAGCGCGCGCAGGGCGTTGGTCGGATCACTCACATCGTAGGCACGGACAAATTGCAGCAGCGGTTCGGCGAACACGTCGTCTGGAATACGCTCTTGCCGCCGGGCTCACCGCGACGTGACTGGCTCAAGACCCTGGTATCCGACGGCTTCATCATGCTGCGCCATCCCGATCTCGCCGAGACGATGGCGATGGCCGATGCGGTCGGCTCGGAGCTGCACATGTACGCTTCGTAGGGCGCGAACCAGGCGTCAGGCAAACTCCGCGAGGTACTTCGGCAGCATCTCGCGCCACGTGTCCCAGTCGTGATGCCACTCGGGACCCCACGGATCGACGCGGTTCGGCACACCCTTGGCCCCGAGCAGTCGCGCCACCCGCCAGGATTCCGCGATATCCTCGTAGGCGCCCTCGCCACTCGGCAACAGGATGAAGCGCTTTCGCAGTTGTTCGAGCTGCGCTCCTTCGAGCTGTGGCAGGTAGTGCAGCGGCGACGAGAAATAGAAATCCTGGTTCATCCGGCCTTCGAGGTATTTCGACAGATCGAAGGTCCCGCTCATCGCGATCGCCATCTTGTAAGCATCGGGATGGCGGCAAACGGTCGCGACCGCGTTAAACGCGCCAATCGATGCCCCCGTCGCGATGATCTCGATATCCTGCGATTCGCAATCCTTGCGAATAGCGGGTGTGACTTCACTGTAAATAAAGTCGTCGAACGCATTCTGCAATCGCGAACAGAATTCGGCCGAATGCTGGCCCGAAATCCAGGCACGACCGGCAATGCTGTCGATGGAGTAGACCTTGATTCGGCCCGCATCGATCAGCGGCTCGAGAACCCGAATCAGGTGGAAGCGCTCCACTTCCTCGGCGTCACCACCGGCTGTCGGGAAAAGCAGAACCGGCGTACCGAAGTGCCCCCAGCGGACGAGCTGGACTTCCTGATCGACGCGCGGCGAGTGCCAGCGCGTGGTGTCCTTCTTCACGCGTGCACGTCCTCGCGGCGCCATTTCTGAATGCGCTCCCAGAACAGGTCCGTGAAATCGTCGATTTCGTGCTCGGGATATAAAGCGGCAACTTTCTTGCGAATGGCGTCGCGCGCTATATCGGAGCCGAAGAACTCGTCGGCCACATCGTCGAGGTGCCCGAGATGTTCGGCGCAGAACTCGTTGAAACGATCCGTGTCGAAATAGTCCAGCGCGAGCACCGCATAATCGGCCAGCTTTTCCTCGAAGGGCCTGTCCTCCGCCGCTATCTCGAAGTACTTGCTCCAGTTCAGGTTGGCATGCATCGAACGGTCGGTTGCAGCGCAGAAGATCGACCAGCGCAGGTTCGCCTTGAGCAACCAGGGAAAATGATAATGCAGGGACGTGACCTGCGAGTCCGGGCACGCATTGGCAAAGTCGATGGGTCGCCACATGCCGTTCGACCGCAGAGCCTCACAGGAATTGAAATCCCAGCCGAAGAACGCGTTGATAACCATCGTCATGTTCGACAGCGTGTTCTTGTCATCGTCGCTGAGAAAGTCCTTGTCCATCATGTAACGATCGTGCAACGGCGCAGCCGGATCGTAATTGACGAAACGCCACTGCGGCCCGAGCCCGACGCAGCGCACGAACGCATCGTGTGGATCAACGGCCTGTTGCAGGTGCATGAGCCGCGTACCGCTCTGGTTGTATGCCTCGTGCAGGGTTTCACGATCACGAATCGACGTCACGCCGACCCATGCCCCGCCGTCATAGGGTTTCATGAACAGCGGGTAGCCGATGCGGTCGCCGATTTCTCCCAAGTCGAACAACTTCGCATACTGTCTCAGCGTCGGCTGAAGATCCGGTGACTCGGCATAGGACTTCGGCGGCACGAGCCAGGTATCCGGCACAGGGAACCCGAGGCGCATCATCGCGCAGTAGGTTGTGTGCTTTTCCATCGACTGCAGTGACCACGGGTTGTTGTAGACATAGAGATCGTCGGTGAGGATCGATTTCTTGATCCACTCGCGCGACGGGTGGTACCAGTGCGTCAGACGGTCGATCACGACGTCGTATTTACAGTCCTGCAGCAGGTCGAACGGTTCGATCTTGACTCGCTCGACGTCAAAGCGTTGCGTCTCTCCACCTACATCGATCGACAAATCCAGCCGGTCGAGCAATTCTTCGTAGCAGATCGGCCAGCATATGTCCGCGCCGAGAGACAGACCTATGTGACGGGTTCTTGTCGGCATATTCTGGTCCTTGTGAGCACAAGACCACTATAGGTCGATGCAACCGTTATTCATAGACCATCCAGACCGGGCCCGGATACAGCCAGGACAGACCGTTGCGCAGGCGGTCCCGCCAGTTCTCCCAGTTGTGGGCATCCCGGGCTTCCTCGAAACGTACGTCGATGCCCTGCGCCTGCAGTCGCGGCACCAGCGAGCGGTTCTCGTAGATCAGCGACTCGTAAATGCCACAGCTCATATAAATCCGCTCCGTGGGACACCCCGGCTCCTCCCGAAACGCGTTCATGAAACGCACCACCGGATCGAACACGGCGCCGCGCTGATGACGCCCGATGTCGCTGAATGCATAGGAGCCGGACTGCAGCAACAGCCGTCCGAACGTGCCCGGATACTTCCACGCGGCATGCAACGAGGCAACCCCGCCGAAACTCGCCCCCAGCAAGCCCCGCGCATGGGCCTCGGGAATCAGCGGAAACCTGTCGGACATCGCGGGCAACAGTTCCGTCGCGAGAAACGACGCATGCCGGTCGTCACCCGCATACTCGCGCAGGCGATCCGGCGATTGCGTCAGTGCGACGATAAGCGGCGGAATCTCGAGCGCATGAATCAGGTTATCGAGCACCGTCTGTAATGCCGCAAACTTCAGGTAATCCGGTCCGTCGTGCGCGATCAGCAGGGGATAGCGGCGGTTTCGGCGAAACCGCGCCGGGATGTATACGTTTATGTTGCGGGGCTCTTTGAACGCCGCACTCTCGATGCTCAGCGTATCGAGCGCGCCCGCACGCGCATCAGGATTCGGTTCGGTCCAGCGCGGGCGCACATAGCCGGACCCCTGGCACACGGAGTTCGCCCCAAACGGATCATGTGCGAGGACATCGTTGAGCGGGTCGACAATGAGTTGCCGCGAATCGCCGGTTACGACTTCGAACTTGTATTCGATTCGGGAACCACGCGGCAGTTCTATGGTGGCCGCCCAGAGATCCGAGCCGTTGAGCTTCTGGAAGGGCTGTGCAGTATCGAGACCGGATATCCAGCATCGCAGATACACGGCGTCGGCAATACCGCGATAAACGAATGTCACGTCGCTGCCGTCTACCAGCGGAAATTCCGTACTGCCAATGAATGCATCGATCTCGGCCGGCTCGGGCATGCCTTTTCGAAACAACTGGCGCAGCGACGGGTTCATGCCGTGCGCAGCCTCGTGAAGCGTCCGTCGTGATGCAGGCCGCGGACCTTGTCCGCGTATGTCACAAGCGAGCCATCGATTCGCAACAGGGCCCCGCTATCGAGCGCAACGCAGGTATCGGGAGCGAATCGCCGGCTCATCAGTCCGATGCGCAAGCGGTCCTTCTCTCGCAGCCGTCGTGCGGTGTCCGGCAGGATCACGTATCCCTGCACCATGTCCAGACCGGCCCCGAGCATCTCCGCATCACGCCGTCCCTGCGGCAGGCGATCGTGAAACAGCACGACGCGTTCCGCCAGCGCCATTGCGCCAGCCGACCACGCGATCACCGGCGTCTCGCCCAGCATCCGCTGGACGCCGAACATGCGCATGCGATTCAGCAACACGGCGACATTGCCGCCGGTGATGATTACGCCACTGCATCGCCGCAGAATTTCCCGGATCTGCTCGCTGTGCTCCCTGAGCAGCGCGGTTGTCGACGTGTTGTGACGCTCGTCGAATTCACGATGGATGCTCTCGGTACGGTGCAGATGATGGCGGTCGAGTGCCCTCAGCTGGGACACCGCATGGCGTTGTTCAGCGGCGAGCAGATCGGCGGCGCCGTCGACACCGAACATCTGGCGCGCCGCACGGGCAAGCGGCCTGAGGCGCAGGCGATAAAGGCGTTGCAGCTCCATCAACCTGTCCT
>DATHRM010000141.1:0-1550 GCA_035465295.1 Woeseiaceae bacterium
CGTGGTGGATCGCCCGCGGGAAATAGAAGGTGGCGACCACCTTTATCCCGTCCAAGGTTACCCCGTCGCAGTGCCCCTTGTCGATGATGAAGCCGACCGCTCCAGTGCAATCGCCATAGGTCGGATCGGCCATGGACTCGCACGGGCAGCCAAGGTCGCAGCTGCAATACTCCACGTAACGCCCTTCGATGGACCAGTCACGTCCAGCCATTGTATTCCCCCTTCCAATGCGCCGATACGTCTCTCTCGGCTGAAACTCTCCATCCTCACTCAATGCGCGGTACCTTAGCAAAAAGACGCCGAGGGTCAAACCCATATTTCCCCATCGTTTCCAGGGTGTTAAAGGATAGAGTGGTTCGCTCGGACAATAACCTATTTACGCTTTGGGCTATCAACTGCACGCGCTCCCGATCGCTCAGGCTCGGGTCGGTGATCGGGCGGCGACGCTCCAAAGGCCTCGAAAGTTCTGAGCGTCGTTAGTGGGTCAAAGAGCGACCCTCGCAACCCTGCTTTAATGAGACCTGTGCGCGGATGGCGATTGCGGCGCCATCAAATCTCTGATTCCATTCGGGAAACGGAACCGGAGAGATCATCATGCCCCGTCGCCGGATTGGTCAGGAGACGCTGTTTCAGGACCCGCCGAAGCGTTCGTCGCTGGACGAGATTGCAGGTCTGATCGACTGGGCGCCCGTCGAGACGGCGCTCGACGCCGTCTACGCTGCGCCGCGCGGAGAGGCCAGCTGGCCGCCGCTGGCTATGTTCAGGGCGCTTCTTCTGGCGGTCTGGCATGACCTCTCGGACGTGAAGCTGGCTGAGGCGCTGGACGACCGCGCCTCGTTCCGGCGGTTCTGTGGCTTTGCACGGACCGATCCTGTGCCGGAGCGCACGGCCTTCGTCCGATTTCGCAAGGAACTGGTCCGCCACGGCCTCGACGAGGTGCTGTTCGCTGGAATTACCGAACAGCTGAAGGCGCAAGCGGTGACGGTCAAGACCGGAACGCTGGTGGACGCCACCGTCGTCGGTTCGGCCAGCGAGGGCGACGGCGAGGCGCGCTGGTCAGGCCATCGCGCGCGCAAGGCGATCCATGGGTACAAGGCCCATGTCGGGGCCGACGCGGACACCGCCATTGTCGAAAAAGTCGCGGTCACGCCGGGGAACGCGCATGACGGACGCAGCGGCCACATGGCCCTGCCGGACGATCCGGGCGAGGTCTATGCCGACAGCGCCTACCGGGGCCGCGTCTTCGCCGGGGCCGTGAGCGCGAAGGGTGGGACGCCGCGCGTCGTCGCGACCAGCGTCTGGGTGAAGAGCGATCCCGCCTCGCAGGCTGACGCGGAGCGGCGGCTGGCCGACTGGAACGGCGCGATCCACCGGGTGCGCGGCCGGATCGAGAAGATCTTCGGGACCTGGAAACGCTCGTACGGGTTCAGACGCATGCGATGGCGAGGCCTCGCCAAGGCCCGCCTGCAGTCCCATCTCACCGCCATCGCCTACAATCTCAAACGAACCCTCAACATCCTGAGCCCGATCTGAAAGTCAGCCCTTCACGG
>DATHRM010000142.1:0-7047 GCA_035465295.1 Woeseiaceae bacterium
TGCCGAATCGCCGCGGCTCGCTCGCGATCGACGACGAAGGCACGCCCGGGCAGTACAACGTGCTCGTGGAAAACGGCGTGCTCAGGGGCTACATGCAGGACAAGCTGAACGCGCGCCTGATGGGCGCCGAGCCCACGGGCAACGGCCGCCGCGAGTCGTTTGCGCACCTGCCGATGCCGCGCATGACCAACACGTACATGCTCGCCGGTCCCCACGAACACGACGAAATAATCGCGTCGGTAAAGAAAGGGCTCTACGCGCCGAACTTCGGCGGCGGACAGGTCGATATTACGTCGGGCAAGTTCGTATTCTCGGCCAGTGAGGCGTACCTCATCGAAAACGGCGCTATCACGGCACCCGTAAAGGGCGCGATGCTGATCGGCGATGGCCCGGACGCGCTGACGAAGATCTCGATGGTGGGCAACAACCTGCAGCTCGACGGGGGCGTCGGCACCTGTGGCAAGGAGGGGCAGTCGGTGCCTGTCGGCGTCGGCCAGCCGACCCTGAAGATCGACGAGCTGACGGTCGGCGGAACGGCGTAGCCGAAGTGTCGCCGCGATGCGACGATTGACATAACTGTCGCTGCGCAAGTGATTTCAAGGCCTGTGATCCGGCTCACCGCATCGCGCTTTCGACTCCGGTATCTTTCCGGGCGTCTCATGGAGGAAATCGCATCATGGCGTTCGAAAGCACAATAACGGAAAAAGACATGGATACCGCGCCGCGGACACTCGCGCAGGGCGTCCGTGGCGACAAGGCTGACTTCGAGCCCGACCTGTCGGTTGACGGACTTTCCGACTCGATTCTCGCGAAATTGCTGCGCCTGTTCCGGCTCGCCTGAGAACGGGAGCGGCGGGTCATCGCCGGCACTACTGGACGGCGGTGCGGCGGCCGTGGAAAATGGGTCGCCCGGGATTGACTGCCAGGCGCCATGTGGATTTCAAAGCCAATCTACGAGAGCTTGCCGTATTTCTACCTGCTGGTGGGCGTAATCTCGCTGTCCGCATCGATGTACGTTAACCACTGGTACTGGCCGACCATCTGTTTCGTGACCGGCGTGTTCTGCCTCGTGGGCGGACTGGTGGTGCTGCTCAAGAGGCGCGATTCGCGCGTTACGCAGAAGCGCGGCAGCTAGCGGCTAACCCTGTTTCCGGTTTGCGGGGCTCTCATGGATGACGGGAGGGACGTCGTCGTGGGTATCCTCGAAGTCGGCTTCGCTGTCGGCCTGCTGCTCTGCACCTCTGCCGATGTTCGTGTAAATGAGTTCGTGAACGCCCAGTGAGATTACGTCGCCGCTTTCGAGTTCACGTTTCTTGACCTGGGCCTCGCCGATGAACACACCGTTGGTGCTGTTCAGGTCTTCGATGAAACAGCGCTCGGCGTCGCAGACCAGCTGCATGTGGTGACGGCTGACGAACTTGCTCTTGATGTAGATCTCGTTATCGGGCGACCGGCCCACGATCACCCTGCCGGGGGGAAACGTGTGTATCGCCTCCGTTTCGCCATTCGTGCGCACCTCGATCTGCATGACGTGGGATTCCGTTCCCGGCCGCCGGTTGGCGATCTGCTGCAGTTGCTCGTAGACGCCGGTGTTGCTTTCGTGCTCGTCCCAGTCCAGCTCGGCGACGGCCGCCATGATGTCGTCGACCGATACCGATGGCTTGTTGTCGGCAAATGCGCAAAGCAGCGCGGTATCGCACAGCGTGTTGATAAGGCGCGGGACGCCCCCCGTGTATCGATAAATGACATCGAGTGCGTCTGCGGCGATCAGCTGCCCGGAGGTCGCCCCCGCCACCTTGAGCCGATGCACGATGTAGGCATGCGTATCCTGCTTGTCGAGCGCGCCGAGATGGAAGCGAAGCCTCACCCGCTGGGCAAGCTGCTTGAGCTTCGGGGAGTCGAGTTTTTCCCGGAGTTCCGGCTGGCCCGCCAGAATAATGCGCAGCACCTTTTCCTTGTGGGTCTCGATGTTCGACAACATGCGGATTTCTTCGAGCACCTTGAGCGACAGGTTCTGCGCCTCGTCGACGATCAACACGACCTTCTTGTCGTTCGCGTACTGCTCGATCAGGAACATGGTGAGCATGTCGAGCAGTTCCACCTTGCGCTTGTCGAACGGCTTGAAACCGAATTCCGTCAGCGTCGCCTGCAGAAACTCAGTCGCGGTGAGCTGGGTTTGGGAAATTACCGCGTACACGACGCTGTCGTCGAGCTCTTCGAGAAACGACTGCAGCAGCGTGGTCTTGCCCGAACCGATTTCACCGGTGATGACGACGAAGCCGTCCGCCAGCCAGATCGTGGACTCCATGTAGGCCTTGGCGCGGGAGTGCTGCTTGCTCCAGTAAACGAAGGCCGGATCCGGCGTCAGCCTGAACGGCTGCTCTTTTAGTTTGAAGTGCTCGAGGTATGACATCTCTTTCGCTTGTCTGCGTGGTCCGGTATTTCTTCTGGCGGTTCAGAAGCTTGCAACGTGTAACTCGTGGAGTTTACCTGCTTTTGTCCGCCTGTCGCCATTACCCCGTCCCGGGTTTCCGGGTGCACTGCGTCACAGTTTGCCGAGAGCGTCCTCCACGTGCCGCAGGCGCTCGTCACGTTCGGCCGCCGAGTCGGCGACGACCGTGATGTGGCCGAGCTTGCGGCCCTCGCGGGGGCTCTTGCCATAATCGTGCAACCAGCAGCCCGGAATCGCCAGGTGCCTGGCGGGGTCCGGGATTTTGCCGATCAGGTTGACCATGCCGGCATGACCCCGGCACGCGGTCGGGCCGAGCGGCTGGCGGGTGACGGCGCGGAGGTGGTTTTCGAACTGGCTCGTTTCAGCACCCTCGATGGTCCAGTGCCCGGAATTGTGCACGCGCGGCGCGAATTCGTTGGCCAGCAATCGATCACCCGCCACGAAAAGCTCCAGCGCCAGTACACCGACGTAATCGAGGCGCGCGAGCAGGGCTGTTATGTAGGCTTGTGCCTTCTCCGCCAGTCCGGGCACTTCGACGGGTGCGCGTGACCGCCGCAAAATGCCCGCGGCATGCTCGTTGTGCGTCAGCGGATAGATAACGGTGTCACCGCCGGGCGCGCGTGCGCCGATGGCCGAGACCTCGAAGTCGAAGTCCAGCCATTCTTCGGCGATGAGCGCGCTTCCGCCCAGCTCTCGCCAGGCGCCATCGATATCGTCCCGGGACCTTACGACGGACTGGCCCTTGCCGTCGTAGCCGAAGCGCCGCGTCTTCAGAACCAGCGGCAGCCCGATCGCGTCAACGGCCGCATGCAGGTCGTCCAGCGAATCGACGGCGCGGTAGCGCGGCAGGGGAATCAGCAGTTCGTCGAAAAGCTGCTTTTCGGCCAGTCGGTCCTGTGCGCTCTGCAGCGCCTCGGGCGGCGGATAAACGGGAACGCGATCATTGATCAGGAGCAGGGACTCGACGGGCACGTTCTCGAATTCGTAGGTGATCACGTCGCAATTGGCGGCGAGTTCCGCCAGGGCATCGGCATCGTCGAACGGCCGGCGAATGACCTCGCCTGCGTCGGCTGCCGGGGGTGCGTCAGCGGGATCGAGAAAGCGGCAGGTAGCGCCCAGGTCGCGTGCCGCAAATCCGAGCATCTGGCCGAGTTGCCCGGCGCCGATAATGCCGATTCGCATGGGAGACGTTAACGCCGGGGATCCGGATCGGCCAGCACCGCATCGGTCTGGCTCCGCCGGTATTCATCGAGCGCGGCTGCGACCGCGTCATCCTCGTTGGCCACGATCGCCGCGGCAAACAACGCAGCATTGATGGCGCCGGCCTTGCCGATCGCCATCGATGCCACCGGTACGCCGGCCGGCATTTGCACGATCGACAACAGCGAGTCCTGGCCGCTCAGCGCCCTGGACTGCACCGGCACGCCGATGACGGGTACGCGGGTCTTCGCGGCAGTCATGCCGGGCAGGTGCGCCGCTCCGCCGGCTCCGGCGATGATGACTTTCAGGCCGCGCTCGAGGGCCGTTTCCGCGTACTCGAACATCAGGTCCGGCGTGCGGTGTGCAGACACGACGCGAACCTCGTGAGGAACGTTCAGTTTGTCGAGCGTGTCGCTCGCGTGACACATCGTGTCCCAGTCGGAACGCGACCCCATGATGATGCCGACTTGGTATTTCATCGCGAAATTCTATCATCCTGCGTCGCGGCCATCAGCGCGTCGTGAATCTCTCGAAACAGCTGCCGTCGCAGGCTCTTTTCGAGGCGTTCGCTCGGCGCACTGCGAATACGGCCCAGCAGTTCTTCGAGCGCTGCCGGTGAGATCCCGCTCAGTTCGCAGAACTGCCGGACGTCGTCTGCCTCGCCGGTTGCGATACGGTCGCGCCAGCGTTCCGCGTTGGCGAAGATGCGTTTTGCGTGACGTTCGTCGCCCTCGCGGGCATGCAGGGCGCGCCGTATGGGTTCCGGGTCGCAGTTGCGCATCAGCTTGCCGATCAATTGCTTCTGCCGGCGCAGCGCACCGTGAGCACGCATCTTCGCTGCGGCGAGCACAGCGTCGCGCAGCCGTTCGTCGATCGGCAGCGCTTGCAGTTCGTCGGCAGGCAGGTCGATCAGCTGCTCGCCGAGCTTCTGCAGCTGGAGCTGTTCTCTTTTTCGCGCGGATTTACTGGGCTTTGGCTGGGTCACCGGCTAAGCTACTCGGCTTGTCGAAGTCGGAGCGGGCGCGTCGAAACGGGGCGAAAGTCTATCACGCACCCCGGGCGGCCGACGCGGATTTACAGGGAAGCATCGCATGGGGCAGCGCCAGGCAGCGCAATCGCTGGGGCCGGAAGAGCTCGAGGAAATCATCGCCAGCACGCTGGCGGAGGCGCGCAGGCGCGGAATGGACCAGGCCGAGGTCGCGGTCAGCCATGACATCGGCCTGGCTGCGACGGTCAGGCTGGGTGAGGTCGAGAGCCTCGAGTACACCAACGATCGCGGTATCGGCATCACCGTTTACTGCGGTTCCAGGAAGGGCAGCGCGAGCACTTCGGACATATCGGGCGACGCAATCCGCGAGGCGGTCGGCAAGGCGTGCACCTTCGCGAGCTACACGGCGGAAGACAAACATGCCGGGCTCGCGGACGCCGATCGCATGTGCACCGACGTTCCCGACCTCGACCTGGAGCATCCATGGGACCTCGATGCCACGGCCGCCATCGATCTCGCGATGGCCTGCGAAGCGTCGGCGCTTGACTACGACAAGCGGATCTCGAACTCCGAGGGCGCGACGGTCTGGACGAATCGCGGCGTGCGCGCGTATGGAAATACCCACGGTTTCATCGGCAGCTACGCCAAAACCAGTCACACGCTCAGCTGCGCGGTCCTCGGCAGCGCGGACGGCGACATGGAGCGGGACTACTATTACAGCTCGGCGCGGGATCCCGCCGACCTGGAGACCGCCGAGAGCATCGGCGTCAAGGCGGCGATGCGCGCGTTGCAAAGGCTGGGCGCGCGCAAGTTGAAAACGACGCGGGCGCCGGTCGTCTTCATTCCCGAACTGGCGCGGGGGTTCATCGGGCATGCCATGGGCGCTATTTCCGGGAGCGCCCAGTACCGGCGTTCGTCGTTCCTGCTGGATGCGGTCGGTGAGCGTATATTTCCGGAATTCATCAGCGTCGAGGAACGCCCCCATATCCCTAAGGGCCTGGCCAGCATGCCGTACGATGGCGAAGGCGTGGCAACCTACGACCGGGATATCGTGACCGACGGCGTGCTGCAGGGCTATATCCTGAGCAGCTATTCCGCGCGCCGGCTGGGCCTCGAGACAACGGCGAACGCGGGTGGTGCGCAGAACCTGATCGTGCCCGGCAACGCCGCGGGCCTCGAAGCCCTGCTCGCCGAAATGGGAACGGGCCTGCTCGTCGAGGAATTGATCGGGCAGGGGGTCAACACCGTGACAGGCGATTACTCGAGGGGTGCGGTCGGCCACTGGGTCGAGAACGGCGAAATAAGCCACCCGGTGCACGAAGTGACGATTGCGGGCAACCTTCGCGACCTGTATGCGCGCATCGTCGCGGTAGGCCGGGACCAGGATCTGCGCGGCGGAATTCGCTGCGGCTCAATCCTCGTCGACGAGATGACCGTCGCCGGCAGCTGATCCGGCTTTGTCGATGAACTCGGACAGCGTCATCGTGCCGACCGCGGACAGTGCCGCCCCGTCCAGCTTGTCGCCCAGCGCATCGATGGACGGGTCCCAGGTCGGCTCACGGTAGGATCCGGTTTCTCCCTCCGTGCGCGCGACCTCGAGGATGTCGCCAAGCTGGATTTGGGACATGTCCCTCGCCGGCAGCAGTTCGCCTTCCTCGTTGGCGGTGAGCAGCCCCCGCGTTTCGAGATCCTCGATCATCGGGGCGAGTCCCAGCGATGGAATTTGCAGGGCATCGGCCACTGCCTGCACGGGGAGTTTCTGCTCCGGGTTCCTGAACGTGCGGCCCACCATGAGCATGATGTTGAGCGCCAGGCGCTCGCGCACCGAATTCGACAGGCGCGGTTCCTGGCGGCCGACCCGGAGGTAGGCGGGGTTCTGGACGTAAAACGCAAGTTGCGCACCGATGAGCAGGATCAGCCAGTTCAGGTACAGCCAGATCAGCGTGACGATCGCGATCGCGAAGCTTGCATAGACCGCCTGCCGCGCCGATGCGGTAGCGACAAACGCCGTGAAAATGACCACCATGCTGGCCCAGATGAAACCGCCCGCCAGCCCGCCCACCACGGCGGGCACGAACTTCACTCTCGTATTCGGCATGAACCAGTAAAGGAACGCGAAAACCGCGGACACGAGGAAATACGGTGTGAGTTTGCTCGTTACGACAAAGAGGGAGCCGACGATCTGGTTTTCGAGCAGGTACTGGACGATTTGCTGATTCTGCAGCGCGGTGATCATGCCCAGTGCAATGACGATTGCAAGCGGGCCGACCATCAGTACGAACATGTATTCGGCGAAGCGGCGCGCGAAACTGCGGTGCTCGGACACGTACCATACGTAGTTCAGGCTCTCTTCGATCTTCTGCACCATCGAAATCGCGGTCCACAGGAAGAAAGCGAGGCTGAGGCC
>DATHRM010000143.1:0-13715 GCA_035465295.1 Woeseiaceae bacterium
CGGGGCATTCGACTTCGGCACCTACATCGCGCCACGCGTATACGCCAGCTACGGCATCGGCCTGTTCGACCAGGAAAACGTCATCCGCGTGCGTTACGACCTCACCGAGGGATTCGGCCTGACGCTGACGTCCGGCGCACGCGACGAAGGCGTCGACCTGACCTACCGCTTCGAGAACTGAGCGGGCTGCGGCTTCAGTTCTCCGCCTGCATCGCCTGTTTTTCGATCTTCGCCCAGGAGTCCCTCAGGGTGACGATGCGGTTGAACACGCGCGCCCCGTCCGAGTCTTCCGCGGAATCCGGGCAGAAGTAGCCGAGGCGTTCGAACTGCACGGCCGTGCCCGCCGCGAGCGTTGCGAGTGAGGGCTCGAGCTTCGCTTCGACCGTTTCGAGCGATTCCGGATTGAGGACGTCCATGAAGTCGTCCGCCGCGTTCGGGTTCGGTACCGTGAAGAGGCGGTCGTAAAGCCTCACGGTTGTCGGCACGGCGTGCCCGGCCGACACCCAGTGGATAGTGCCCTTTACCTTGCGGTCGCTGCTTCCCGTGCCGCTGCGCGTATCGGGATCGTAGCTGCAGCGCAGTTCGATGACATTGCCGGCGTCGTCCTTGATAACCTCGTCGCAACGGATGATGTAGGCGCTGCGCAGCCTGACTTCACCGCCGGGCTTGAGGCGGAAAAACTTGCGCGGCGCCTCTTCCATGAAGTCGTCCTGCTCGATCCATACTTCCTTCGAAAACGGGACCTCGCGCGTGCCCATGTCGGGACGGTTCGGGTGGTTCATGGCCTCCATCATCTCGACCTGGTCGTCGGGGTAATTCGTCAGCACGACCTTGAGCGGTTTCAGCACTGCCATGCGCCGCTCGGCCTGCTCGCCCAGCACCTCGCGGACGCTGTTCTCCAGGACGCCCATCTCGATGAGCTTGTCCTTCTTGGTCACCCCGCCACGCATCACGAAGTCTCGCAGGGCGGCGGCGGGATAGCCGCGGCGACGCATGCCGGCAATCGTGGGCATGCGCGGGTCGTCCCAGCCGCTGACCACGCCGTTTGCGATCATCATCCCGAGTTTGCGCTTGCTCGTGATGGTGTAGGCGAGATTCAGGCGCGAGAACTCGATCTGCCGTGGACGGTGCGGCGGCTGCAGCTGATCGAGAAACCAGTCGTAAAGCGGCCGGTGGTCCTCGAATTCCAGCGTGCACAGAGAGTGGGTGATGTGCTCGAAGGCATCCGACAGCGTGTGCGCAAAATCGTACATCGGGTAGATGCACCATGTGTCGCCGGTACGCTGGTGACTGACATGCCGGATGCGGTACAGCGCGGGGTCGCGCAGGTTCATGTTCGGCGATGCCATGTCGATCTTCGCCCGCAACACGTGCTCGCCGTCGCCGAATTCGCCGGCGCGCATGCGCCGGAAAAGGTCCCTGTTTTCGTCGATCGTGCGATCGCGGTACGGGCTGTCGGTGCCGGGCTCCGTCAGGGTTCCGCGGTGCGCCCGGATTTCCTCGGCGCTCAGCGAGTCCACGTACGCGAGCCCCATTTCGATGAGTTTCTCGGCGGCCTCGTACAGCTGCTCGAAATAGTCGGACGCGTGCGTCAGCCGGTCGCCCCAGTCGAAACCGAGCCAGTGCACGTCCTTCTCGATGGCGTCGACGTATTCCTGTTCTTCCTTGTGCGGGTTCGTGTCGTCATACCTCAGGAAGGTACGTCCGCCCGTCTCGGCGGCGACACCGAAATTAAGGCAAATCGACATGACGTGGCCGATGTGCAGGTAGCCGTTGGGCTCCGGGGGAAACCGCGTAACGATTTCGTCGTGCTTGCCGGACTCGAGGTCGTCATGGATGATCTGGCGGATAAAGTCCCGCGGCGCTTCGCTCATCGATTCAATTCGCTGTTCTGGACCGGGCGCTATTGTACGCGAAGTCGCTGCCGCGCCTAGTCTTCGCGGCCGCAGTTGCCGCAGAGACCCTGCACCTCGAGCATCTGGTGCACGGACGTGAAGCCGAGCCGCTCGGCCTTCTTTGCCACGACCGCGTCGATGTCGGGGTCGTCCAGTTCCACCACGGTGCGGCAGCTCCGGCAGATCAGGAACTGGCCGGCATGGGACCGGGCCGGGTCCGGGCAGCCGATGAAGGCATTGAGCGAATCGAGCCGGTGCACGAGTCCGGCCTCGATCAGGAAATCGAGCGCCCTGTAGACCGTCGGCGGCGCAGCCGCCTTGCCCTCCCCGCCGAGCTTGTCGAGGATGTCGTAGGCGCCGATCGGTTTGTGGCTGTCCCACACCAGTGTCAGCACCCGGCGTCGCAGATCCGTGAAGCGCAGCCCGCGCTCTCGGCACAGCCGCTCCGCCGTCGCGATTGCATCGGAGACGCAGGTGTCATGGTCGTGGCCGGCCGGCGGCGATGGGTCTTGAGCGTCGCTCATGGATCAGTGACTGTCTTATACGGGAAACCAATTGTACAATGGCGCGCCGTTTCCGCGGGCAACGAACAGACAACGACCGACATGCCGACAATTACCCTACCCGACGGCTCCGAAAAGCAGTTCGACGCTGCGACCCGGGGTGCCGAAATAGCCGCCAGCATCGGCAAGAGCCTCGCGCGCGACGCGGTGGCCGTGCGCGTCGACGGCGAATTGTGGGATCTCACGCGCGAAATCGAGGACGACGCGACGGTCGAGATCATTACGCGCGACTCGGACGAGGGCGTCGAGCTGCTCCGGCACGACGCGGCGCACGCGCTTGCGGAAGCGGTCAAGGAACTCTGGCCGGAGACCCAGGTAACGATCGGACCGGCCATCGAGAACGGGTTTTACTACGACTTTTCACGCGAAGAGCCGTTTACGGAGGACGACCTGCAGGTCATCGAACGCCGCATGAAGGAGATCGTCGACCGCGACGAGACGATTACGCGCGAGGTATGGGACCGCGACGAAGCCGTGGCGTTCTTTCACAAGATCGGCGAAGCGTACAAAGCCGAAATTATCGCGAGTATCCCGGCCGACGAGCCGGTCACCCTGTACCGACAGGGCGACTTCATCGACCTCTGCCGTGGTCCGCACCTGCCGTCGACCGGCAAGCTCGGCAAGTCGTTCAAGCTGACGCACGTTTCGGGCGCCTACTGGCGCGGTGATTCCTCGAACGAAATGCTGCAGCGTGTCTACGGCACGGCATGGCCGAACGACAAGCAGCTGCGCCAGTACCTGCACATGCTCGAGGAGGCCGAAAAACGCGATCACCGGCGCCTCGGCCGCGTCATGGACCTGTTCCACTTCCAGGAAGAAGCCCCCGGCGCGGTATTCTGGCATCCGAAGGGGTGGGCCCTCTACCAGAACCTCATCGGCTACATGCGCCGGAAGCAGAACGCGGCAGGTTACCGCGAAATCAACACGCCGGAACTGATGAGCACGACGCTGTGGGAAAAGTCGGGTCACCTCGAAGCGTTCGGCGACAACATGTTCACCACCGAGACGGTCGATGGCCGGACTTTCGCCATCAAGCCGATGAACTGTCCGGGACACGTGCAGGTCTTCAAGCAGGGCATCACGAGTTACCGCGACCTGCCGGTGCGTCTCGCTGAATTCGGCAAGTGCCATCGATACGAGCCTTCCGGTGCGCTGCACGGCATGATGCGCGTGCGGGCATTCACCCAGGACGATGCGCACATCTTCTGCACGCCGGAGCAGATCACCGATGAGTCGATTGCGGTTTGCAGCCTGATACTCGGGATCTACCGCGACTTCGGTTTCGAGGACGTGCGCATCAAGTTCGCGGATCGGCCCGAGGTGCGGGTCGGCGAAGACGAGGTCTGGGACCAGTCCGAGGCTGCCTTACTCAAGGCCCTCGAAGTCGCCGGCCTGGACTACACCCACAACCCCGGCGAAGGCGCTTTCTACGGGCCGAAGCTCGAGTTCGTATTGCGCGATGCCATCGGCCGCGACTGGCAGTGCGGCACGTTGCAGGTGGACCTCAACATGCCGGGCCGGCTGGGCGCTACCTACGTCGGCGAAGACGGCGAGAAGCACCTGCCCGTCATGCTGCATCGAGCGATGTTCGGTTCCCTCGAGCGCTTCATCGGCATCCTGATCGAGCATCACGCCGGCAACCTGCCGTTGTGGCTCGCGCCGGTGCAGGTGAAGGTACTGACGATCACGTCGGAAGCGGACGATTACGCCCGCGAGGTCGTGGCGGCGCTTAAGGCAGAGGGCCTGCGTGCCGAGGCGGACCTCAGGAACGAGAAGATCTCCTACAAGGTGCGTGAACACAGTGTCGCCAAGGTACCGGTGTTGCTCGCCGTCGGGGACCGGGAGGTCGAAAACAGGTCCGTCGCCATGCGCCGCCTCGGCTCCAAGAAGCAGAAGGTGCTGCCCCTCGACGAAGCCGTCAGCGTCCTCGAAACCGAGGTCAGCGAACGCCGCTGACGCGAGGCGCGCGATCGCGGTTCGAGAACCGTTCCTGCATACGACCCGAGCGGCCGGGAAGGGCTGCCGGGCGGGGCGTTTGTCGACCGAAGTAAAGCGCAGCGCAGCGAGCCAAGAGGGAGATAAACGCCCCGCCCGGCAGCCCCGAAAATGTATCCCGCGAAACCATCTCGACACACGGAAAGCCAACTGTGACGAGCCCTGCACTTTGACTGTGCGACGCGTCACAGATTAAGGAATATGTCGGTGCGCGGCGACATTTAACGGAAAACCCGGGGATATACTTCGTGAACGCAAGGAATCCGCGCGCAATTGAACATAAGGCCTTTGGAGGAAGCCGGTGGCTCTGGACCGATACAAAACACAGGTATTGTTGCTGCATAGCGAGCAGTCCACGCTGGACAAGTTCAGCACGGGATTCGACGATCGCTACACGGTCCACTGTGCAACCACTGGCACCGAAGCGCTGGTTACGCTCGGCGAGACGCCAATCCACGTAATCGTTTCGGCACAGAAGCTGCCGGGCATGAGCGGGGCCGAGGCACTGCGCGAAGCCAGGAAACGTTCGCCCGAGACCATCGGAATCCTGCTCGCCGGCGACAGCACCGAAGCGCTGGTCGGTGAGAAGGAAGTGTTCCAGGTCATTCGCGGCGGGGTCGACCCGTCGGAACTGCGGCGTCTCATCGATAACGCCACGCAGCAATCGCGGCTCATCACGCTGGCCGAGTCCGCGAACGACAATCGCGCCAACCCGGACGAACCGGTCTCCGAACATATCATCATGGAGACCTCCGAAAACGGGTCCTCGATCATTACCGACGCGACCGGACAGTTACCGGCGCTGGATCCGAGGAAAGTGTCCCCGTCCGGCGCCGTTGGTGCAGCCACCGTCGACGTCCTTGTCATCACCAAGGACCAGGAATTCCTGACGACGATCAAGGAATCGTCGCGTGGCGCGCACTCGGTGCATTACGCCAACACGCTCAAGCAGGCCGAGGAAGCGGTCCGCAAAAACAAGGTGGGCGTTGCGGTCATCGATGCGGCAATGGTCGGCGACAACGTCGAGAAACTGGCGGGACACCTGCGCAACCTTCGCAAACGGCTCGTCGCCATCGTCGCCGGTCGCCGTGACGACGGCGAGATGCTCATGGACCTCATCAATCGCGGCAAGGTCTATCGCTTCCTGCTGAAGCCGGTATCGCCCGGCCGGGCGCGACTCGCGGTGGAGGCATCCGTCAAGCATCATCTCGAGGCGCCGGATTCGGCTTTCAGGACGACGGGCAAGGCAGCCGCGCCGGCCGTGCAGAAAGCGAAACCGCAGCCCCCGCCGGCGAAAGCTGCCCCGGCGAAGTCCGCGGCGACAAAACCGCAACCCGCCGACGGCAAGCAGGCGCAAGCCGCACCGTCGATCGCGGCGCGCAAGGGTGAATCGCTTTCCGGCGGAAGAAGCAGCCTCGACGATGCGTTCGGCGACGATGCGGGCTTCACGGAAACGATGACCGGCATCGTTTCTACGGTGACCAAATCGCTGTCGAGCAAGAAAGACAGGGAACCGAAAAAAGACGCGTCCGCCCCGCCAGCTGCGGCGCCGGGCGATGACGGTGACACATCGTCTTTCCTGAATCCGAAGACCCTCGGCATCGGAGCGGCCGCACTCGTAGCGGCCGCCGCGATCGGGTTCTGGGTATTCGGCGGTTCCGAAGATGCGACGGTCAGCAAGCCACGGCCGGCAGCAGCGTCGTCGGTCACCGAGAGCTCACCGGACTTCGGCGGCAGCGCCGCGCAACCGTCGGTTAACGTTGACGACCTGCTCGAAGAAGCGCGGCTTGCGCGCGATGCGGGCCAGATATTCGATCCGCCGGGCAACAACGCAATCGAACTCTACATGACCGCGGTCAGCGCGGCTCCGGACAACGCCTACGCCGCGGCGGAGCTCGACGCCACGCTCGACGAGGCGCTCGCCATGGCCGAATCCGCATTGCTCGAACGGCGCGCCGGCGAGGCGGCCGCGGCGCTGGAGCGCGTCCGGCAGGCAAATCCCGACCATCCGCGGCTGCCGTTCCTCTCCGCGCAGGTGTCGCAGATGCAGCTGCGTGATTACATCGATTCGGCGAGAAGCGCGATTCGCGAACAGCGTCTCGAGGACGCATCGGCGGCGATCGCCGGCGCGCGCGCGCTGGGTATAGTCGGCGACGGCGAGATCGATGCCGTCGAGGAAGAGCTGCGGAATGCGCGCAGCGAACGCCGCGTCGACGAAGTCCTCGCGCTCGCCGGCCAAAAGCTGGACGAAGGCGCGCTTACGACGCCGGCCAACGATAACGCGCGCTATTATTATCAGCTCGCGCTCAGCAACGACCCCGGCAATGCCGCGGCACAGACCGGCCTGACCGTGGTCGCCAGCAAAATCGTATTGCAGGCGCGCGAAGAAATCGATGGCGGCCGCTTCAGCACGGCTGAAGCGCTGCTTGCCGAGGCGCGCCAGCTCGATCCGCAGAGCGCGGAACTCGCGGCATCGACCAGGGCGCTGGCCGAAGCCCGTCAGCGCGTGGAAGAGGATCGCCGGCGCGCGGAGCGCGAGCGCCGCGCCGAGGCGGAACGCCAGCAGGCGGAGAAACGCGCCGAAGAAGAGCGCCAGGCGGCCGAGCAGCGCGCCGCGGAAGCCGCGGCTGCCGCAGCTGCGGCGGCGACCGCAACGGCGGCCGATGCGAGCCCGGCAGACGCCACGTCCGCAGAGGCGGACGCCGCGGATGCCGCCGAGCCCGTTGCCGAAGAATCGGCAGCTCCGCCGCCGGCCGAGGCTGCGGAACCCGTGCCGGTACGGGAACAGACGCCGGTTGCCGCAAGCACACTGACACGCAAGAAGTACGTGGCGCCCCGTTATCCGCGGTCCGCGGAAAGGCGCAACATCTCCGGATGGGTTGACGTAGTGTTTACCGTTGCGGCTGATGGCAGCGTCGCCGATATCGAGATCATCGGCTCGGAGCCGGGCGACACCTTCGTCGACGCCGCGACACGCGCCGTCGAAAAGTGGGAGTTCGAACCCGTTGTCGAGAACGGCCAGGTCGTCGAGAAGCGCGCGGGCGTGCGCATGATGTTCGCGCTCGAATAGCCGGGAACCCGCGCCGCCCCATACAAAAACTGTCCTTTCTGGACCAATTTGCGCTTTGAGGCTAGTCTACGCCCCGGAGAAAAAAACACGGGACTCAACTGCGTGTCTGAGCGAGCGGCTACAGGCGATCGAAAGCCTGCAAGAAAACAACAACAGCGCAGCATCGTGACTCAGCAAAAACTGCTGGATGCGGCTATCGAGGCATTTTCGGAAAGTGGATTCAAGGGCACATCCACGCGCGACATCGCCGATCGCGCCGGCGTGCACCACCCCCTCATCACGTACCACTTCAAGAACAAGGACCAGCTGTGGCGCGCAGCCGCCGACCGCATTTTCCGTGAATTCAATATTTCACTCGTCAAGGCGATGGCCGAAGTTCCGGAATCGCAGCCCAGGGCGCGCGCGGAGACGTTTATCCGGACTTACGTTCGCTATGCGCACAGTCAGCCGGCATTGCACAAGTTCATCCTGCAGGAGTCCAGCCATCCTTCTGCACGCCTCGACTGGCTTGTCGAAAATCACCTCAAACCGCTGTTCGATATCGTCGTGAAGTCCCTGCGCGAACTGCAGGAACTGGGCATCGCGCCCGCGGGCGATCCCGCAATCCTGTTCAACATGATCCGCGTATCGGCCGGCGGCCTGCTCGCGCTCGGGGAAGAGATCAAGGGCACCAGCAACATCGACTTCGACTCGGAAGCGGCCCTCGACGAGCTCGCCGACATGATCATTCGCTGTTTCCTGCCGGGCGACGAGATCGCACGGTAGTTATCAGCTGATGCGCCCCTGCAGCACTCCCTGAATCTCGGCGACAATCGACAAGGCAATGGCTGCCGGACCGCGGCCGCCGATATCGATACCTGCAGGGCCGTGAAGGCGCGCCGTAAGGGTCCGCGCTGTTTCACCCAGCTCGGACAGCAGCCGGTCGCGCCGGGCCGCGGGGCCCAGCAGCCCGATATAGCGCATGTCGGTCCCGGCAAGCTGCTCCAGGTACGCGCGGTCGCTCGCCAGGTGATGACTCATGACGATAGCAGCGTCGTAACGGGAGAGATCGCGGCTTTCCGCCAGCGTTGCGGCAGGCAGGCAGAGGACCTGCTCCGCGCCGCCGAAATCGCCGCTGTCGACGTAGGCGTCGCGATGGTCGACCACCGTGCAGCGCCAGCCCAGTTCGGCGGCGAACTGCACCACCGGTTCCGCATCCGGTCCCGCGCCGAGCACGAGTAAGCGCGGCGGCGGCCGGATCGTGGCCACGAGTACATCCAGATCCTTGCCATCGACCACAATTCGCTCGAGGGCGGGTCGCCCGGCGTCCTGCAGCAGCCGGCCGGCCGCGTCGTCCGCGAGGCCCAGCCCGCGCATGCCGTCTTTTGCGTCGATCGCCGCGGCTCCCGGAAGAACCTCCGGGTGCGCGGACTCGATTACGATGGCCATGCGCGCGGACCGGTCGCCTTGCATGGCGCCGGCAATCGCGTGGAATGGCTCGTAGCCGTTATCGGCCGTGAGGGCCTGCAGGAAGACCCGCATCACGCCGTCGCAGCCGACACCGAGGCCCCACAGCTCATCGTCCTGCGCGAGATCGTAGGTTACGGTCTGTGCTTCGCCCGATTCGATGACGGCCGCCGCACGCAATGCGAGATCGCCCTCGAGGCAGCCGCCCGAGAGCATGCCGTGGAAGTCGCCGTCACCGTCGATCAGCATATGCGTTCCCGCCTTGCTGTACGTGGAGCCGCTGGTCTCGTAGATCGTGACCAGCGCAAGCGGTTCGCCGCGCTCGCGCCGCTGCTCGAAAAAACGCACCAGGCCAGTGACGTTCATGACCGTACCCATCCGGAATACACGTATAGCGAAATCATCTGAGTACTGGCACCCTCTCCCGGGTCAAACGCTTGAAACCGCCCGCAGCGATCCCAGATCTCTGGATCGCGTCAACGGAGAACGACATTATGAACGAATCAGCAACGCACCCGGTAGCCGTCACGGACAAAGACTTCGCGGACGAGGTATTGCAGTCCGATACCCCGGTTCTCGTCGATTTCTGGGCGGAATGGTGCGGCCCCTGCCGGGTCCTCGGTCCCGTCATCGAATCCCTGTCCGCGGAGTACGAAGGCCAGGTTAAGGTCGCGAAAGTCGACGTAGACTCGAACCAGCAGGTTGCGATGCAGTACGGCATTCGCTCAATCCCGACCGTCATGCTGTTCGACAAGGGCCAGGTCGTCGATACGATCGTCGGCGTGCGGCAGAAATCGGACTACGAAAACAGCCTCAAGAAGGTCATCGCCTGATTCGCATCGGAGCCATCAGGCTCCCGGGCGGCAGGCATGGAGATAGAGCATTTCCATCGCCAGGTGCGCTGCCGCCAACGCAGTGATCTCACCCACGTCATAAGCGGGCGCCACTTCGACCACGTCCATCCCGACGACGTTGATGCCCGAGAGCTTTCTTAGTATGGCCATCGCCTGGTGCGTGGTAAGGCCGCCGCATACCGGTGTGCCCGTGCCCGGCGCGTAACAGGGATCCAGGCAGTCGATGTCGAACGTCAGGTAAACCGGCCGGTCGCCGAGGATTTCGCGCGTCCGGGCAACGACCGCCGCGACACCCGATTCGTGGACTTCTGCTGCGTCGACGATGTTGAAGCCGAGTGTGTCCGGGTTCGACGTCCGGATGCCTATTTGCACGGACCTGGCCGGATCGACGATCCCCTGCCTTGCCGCCCACCAGAACATCGTGCCGTGATCGATACGATCGTTTTCGTCGGCCCAGGTATCGCTGTGGGCGTCGAAATGCAGCAGCGACAGCGGCTCGCCGTGTTTGCGGTGATGGGCCCGCAGCAGCGGGTAGGAAATAAAGTGATCGCCGCCCAGCGACAGCAGGGCCGGCCCCTGGTCTATGATGCCGAAGGCGTGCGCTTCGATTTCCGCCGGCGTCTGTTCGGGACGCCCGTGGTCGAAAAAGCAGTCGCCGGCATCGACGACGGCCAGCTTGTCGAAAGGATCGAATTCCATTGCGTACGGCTTTTCCCAGGCCATGATCGACGATGCGGCGCGAATGGCCCTGGGCCCGAAGCGGGCGCCCGGCCGGTTGGTTGTCGCCGTGTCGAGCGGGATGCCGGTTACCGCGACGTCCACGCCGGCCATGTCCTTGGTGAACTTGCGCCGGCAGAACGACAACGCGCCACCGTAGGTGGGCTCCGGCGTCGTGCCGTACAGGTCTTCGCGGACGATTGCGTGGTCGGTGATTTTCTTGTGCACGCGGCTACTCCCTGCGGCGGCTCACGTTGCGAGCGCCCGTGCAGCCAGGTCCAGGCATTCCCAGGCCTTGTCGACAAGCTCGTCGGCCTCTTCCCGCCGGAGTACGAGCGGTGGTGCGCACACCAGGGTATCGCCCACGGCGCGCAGCACGAGCCCGTTGTCGACGAAGATGTCGCGGCAAATTGTGCCGGCACCGCGATTTTCGGGGAAGCGCTCGAGGGTCTTCTTGTCCTGGACGAGTTCCAGCGCGCCCATCAGGCCGACCATGCGTGTCTCGCCCACGAGCGGATGCTCGCCGAGCTTCGCCCAGCGTTCCTGCAGATACGGGCCGATGTCGTTTTTCACCCGATCGACCAGCCCCTGGTCCCGGATCAGGCGAATATTGGCAATGGCGACGGCGCAGGCTGCGGGGTGGCCGGAATAGGTATAGCCGTGGAAGAACTCACCGCCCTTGTCGATCAATACGTCGGCAACGCGATCGCCCACGAGAACGCCGCCGAGCGGCAGGTATCCCGAGGTTACGCCTTTCGCGAACGGCATCAGGTCCGGCTTGAAACCGTAATAGTCGGCACCGAACCACTCGCCGAGCCGCCCGAAACCGGTGATGACCTCGTCCGAGATCAGCAGGATGCCGTATTCGTCGCAAATCCGCTGGATCTCCGGCCAGTAGGTATCGGGCGGGATGATGACGCCGCCCGCCCCCTGCACCGGTTCGCCGATAAATGCGGCCACCTTGTCGGCGCCGATTTCGTGGATCTTCTCTTCGAGCGCCCTGGCCGTTACGAGCCCGAACTCGTCACGTGACAGGCTTCGATCGCTGCCGAACCAGTACGGCTGGTCGATGTGCTCGATGCCGGGTATGGGCAGGCCGCTCTGCCGGTGCATCGGCTTCATCCCGCCCAGGCTCGCTGCCGCCACCGTCGAGCCGTGATAGGCGTTCTTGCGGCTGATGATCGTGTGCCGCCCGGGCTGTTCCATCAGGTCCCAGTAGGTTCGTACCATGCGCACCACGGTGTCGTTCGACTCGGACCCCGAGCCCGCAAAGAACACGCGGTTGAACTGCGGCTGGCTGACTTCCTGGAGCAATGCCGCGAGTTCGATCGAGGGCGGATGCGCGCACTGGAAGAAGTTGTTGTAGTACGGCAGTTCCTGCAGCTGCCGCGTCGCCGCGTCGATAAGCGACTGCTGGCCGTAGCCGGCGTTGACGCACCAGAGCCCCGACATGCCGTCTAGAATCCTGTTGCCGTCCGCGTCGAAGATGTACGAACCCTCCGCGCGCGTGATGATCCGGGAACGCTTCTCGTGCAGTGCCTTGTGGTCCGTGAACGGATGCAGGTGGTGGTCTCTGTCCAGCTCCTGCCAATCCTGTCGCGATCGCTTTTCAATCGCCGTCATGAATAACCCCTGTCATACGTTGAACATCAGGATCTCACGCTCCCAGGGCGTGATGATCTCCTCGAATTCCATGAACTCGGCGTACTTGACCGCGCAGTACAGGGTAACGAATTCGTCGCCGAGCATGCTCCGGATCGCGTTGCTGCCACGCAGGGCGTCTATCGCCGAAAAAATGTGCCTGTGCAAACCGAATTCGCTGCCGTAGGCGCTGCCCGTTATCGGGTCCGTCGGTTTCACGCCTTCTACCATGCCGAGGTAACCGCATGCCAGCGTTCCGGCGATAGCCAGGTACGGATTTACATCGGCCCCCGCCAGCCGGTTCTCGACGCGCCGAGCTTCCGGCGCCGAATCCGGCACCCGGAGTCCGACGGTGCGGTTGTCTATAGCCCAGGCGAGGTTCACGGGCGAATCCCACGGGTTCAGGAAGCGCCGGTACGAATTGACGTAGGGCGCAAAAATCAGCATCGCGTCCGGCATGTAACGCTGCAGCCCGCCGAGAAAATTGTAGAACAGCTCGCTCGGCCCGCCGTCCGCCGTCGAGAAGATGTTCTTGCCCTGCTTGTCGACCACGCTCTGGTGAATGTGCATTGCGCTGCCCGCATCTTCCGACATGGGTTTCGCAAGGAACGTGGCGTGCATTTCGTGCTCGATCGCCGCCTCGCGCACGGTGCGCTTGAACAGGAATACCTGGTCGGCGAGGTCCACTGCATTGCCGTGCAGGAAATTGATTTCGAATTGCGCCGGCCCGGCCTCCTGCGACAGGGTGTCGATCCGGATTCCCTGGTCCTCGCAATACGCATAGACGTCGTTAATAAACGGGTCGAAATGATTCATCGTGTCGATGCTGTAGGGCTGCCGTGCGCCTTCCGTCCAGCCCAGCCTGCCCTCCGGTGGCTCCGCTTCCTGCATGGGGTCCGAGTGCGGGCTGAGCAGGTAGAACTCGACTTCCGGCGCAACCAGCGGAACCCAGCCGCGGGACTCATACTGTGCCAGCACGCTGCGCAATACACTGCGCGGCGATGCGGGAACGTGGGACCCGTCGCGACGGTAGCAATCGAGAAACACCGACGCGGCCGGGTCCGTCGCCCAGGGCACCGGTCGTAACGTTTTCGAGTCCGGTACGAGCAACATGTCGCGGTCTTCGACGTTGTTCGGATCCTTGACGTAATCACCGGAGATCGTCTGGCCAAAAATCGACTCCGGCATCTTCATCTCGCCGCTGCCAAACTTGTCGGCCGGCAGGACCTTGCCCCGTGCCGAGCCGGCCATGTCCGGTACGAATGCCTCGACGTCCTCGATAGCTCTTTGTTTGAACCAGGGCTGGAATACTTCGTCTTTACTCACGTTACACCCGTCGTTTGCTGGCGCGTTCCCTGCACGCGTCGCCGAACGCCTTGAAAATCGCGCTCGAAAATTCGTTACTGCTCGCCTTCCATTCCGGATGCCACTGCACCGCAAGCGCAAACGCCCGGGCGTCGTCGACCGTGAAGGCCTCTATCAATCCGTCGTCGGCCACGGCCTCGACCGTCACGCCGTCTGCCAGCCGCGCCAC
>DATHRM010000144.1:0-2606 GCA_035465295.1 Woeseiaceae bacterium
GTCGGCTGCACGACCGCCAGCTCGCCGCGCTCGAGGGAGACTGATGGGCGGGCGCTGCGCCTACCTGACGATGGACGACATCGGCAACTTCGTCTCGGACGCCGACCTGAGTCTCGCGCCGATGGCCGAACTGGGCTGGGAAGTGGACATGGTGCCGTGGCGGCGCGTGGTCGACTGGGACGATTACGACGTCGTCTACATCTGCACGCCCTGGGATTACCAGAACGACGTGCCCGGGTTCCTGCTGGTCCTCGAGACGATCGAACGATCGTCCGCGACGCTCGTCAACAGCCTCGAACTCGTGCTGTGGAATCTCGAGAAAACCTACCTCGGGGAACTCGAATCACGCGGCGCCGATATCGTTCCGAGCCTGTATTTCGACCGTTTCGACGCCGGCCGCGTCGGTGCCTGTTTCGACAGGTACGGCAGCGACCGGATCGTCGTCAAGCCGGTCGTCGGTGCCAATTCCGATCACATCGTCGTGCTCCGCGAGCCGCCGCGCGCCGGGCTTGCGGACGAACTGCAGCGAATCTATGCAGAGCGGCCGTTCTTCGTGCAGCCTTTCATCGACAGCGTGCAGGGCGAGGGGGAGTATTCCCTGTTCTTTTTCGGCGGCGAGTACAGTCACGCCATTCTCAAGAAACCGAAGGCGGGCGACTTTCGGACGCAGGAAGAGCACGGCGCGGACATACTGGGTGTCGAGGCGCCGGCGGCGCTCGTCGCGACGGCCGGCAGCGTCCTTCGCGTCGTAACTCCGCAGCCCGTTTACGTCCGCGCCGATTACGTGCGCGCGTCGGGCGACCGCTTCCTGCTGATGGAACTCGAGCTGATCGAGCCGTCGCTCTACTTCCGCGCCGATCCGTCCTCCGCGAGCCGCTTCGCGCGGGCCCTCACCCGGGCGGCCGGTTGATTGCGAGCTACGGCTGCAGGTGCTGCCGGAAGAAGCGCAGCATATGCGCATAGGCGTGCCGGCCGGTGGCCGGTACCCGCGTCAGTCCGTGTTTGCTGCCCGGATAGGTCATCACGTCGAACGGCCGGCCCTCGTCCTGCAGGGCCTTCATGAGCTTCGTGCTGTTCGTAAACAGCACGTTGTCGTCGGCCATGCCGTGGATAAGGAGTAAGGGCGTCGCCAGGTTTTCCGCGTAAGGAAACACGCCCGATGCCTCGTAGCCGTCGGCATTGTCTTGCGGCGTGCCGAGGTAGCGCTCGGTGTAGTGGGTGTCGTACAGCGTCCAGTCGGTGACGGGCGCGCCCGATACCCCGGCGGCAAACGCGTCCGGGTGCTTGAACAGGCTCATGAGGGTCATGTAACCGCCGTAGCTCCAGCCCCAGATTCCGATGCGGTCCGGGTCGACGAAGTCCAGCGAGCGCAGGTAGTCCACGCCGGCCATCTGGTCGGCCACCTCCACCTTGCCCATGTGGCGGTACAGCGGCGCGTCGAAGGCCGTGCCGCGGAACCCCGTGCCGCGATTGTCGATCGTGAAGACGATGAAACCGTGGCGGGCGAGGATCTCGTTGAATCCCGCGCCCCACTCGTTCGTGACGTCCTGCCCCATCGGCCCGCCGTACACGTAGACGACGACGGGGTAGCGCTTGCCGGCAGCGAAACCGGCGGGCCTGAGCATGCGGTAATACAGGGTCTGCCCGTCGCCGGCCTCGAGCGTGCCGAAGTCGATCGACGGGCGGGTGGCGAGATAGGGGTAATACGGGTGCGATTCATCGAGCCGGTTGTCCTCGATGAAGTCGATGCGGGCGCCGTCCGCCCGGTGCAGGCTCAGCTGCGGCGGCGTGCCGGCGTTCGAGAAACTGTCGACGTAGAATTCCCCGCTGTCGGCGAAGTCGGCCTGGTGCCAGCCGGGCTCGGCGCTCAAGCGGCGCGGCTCGAATTCGCCGGACAGCGACACTTCGTAGATATTGCGTTCCACCGGGCTGTCGAGCGTGCCGGTTACGAAGATCCGGCCGCCGGGCTCGTCGATGTGCAGCAGCGCCGAGCGGGCGCGGGCGCCGTCGGCAACGTCCCATGCGCCGGACGTCAGCGGGCGGATCAGCTCGCCTTCGTTGTCGTAGAGGTACAGGTGGGCATGGCCGCTCCGTTCCGAACTCCAGATGAAGCGCGGCCGGGACTCGAGAAAGGCAAGCTCGTTGTGCAGGTTGACCCACGTGTCGCTGGTCTCGGTCAGCAGGACGCGGGATTCGCCGCTCTCTGCGTTCACCTTCAGGAGATCCAGCGTCTGCTGGTCGCGCGACTGCCGCTGCACCGCCAGGAACTCGCTGCCGGGGAACCAGTCCACGCGCGGCAGGTAGATATCCGTTTCGTCGCCGATATCCATCCAGCGCAGGCCGGTGCCGTCGGGCGCGACGACGCCGAGTTCGACGACCGCGTTCGGCGTGCCGGTGGCGGGGTAGCGCTGTTCGTAGACCTCGAAATCCTCCGCGTGGATCTCGAAGCGCTCGGCAACCTGCACGGGTGATTCGTCCACGCGAATAAAGGCAATCGCGGAGTCGTCCGGCGCCCACCAGTAACCGGTGTAGCGGTCCATCTCTTCCTGCGCGATGAACTCGGCCATGCCGTTGCGGACGAGGCCGCCGCCGTCGCTGGTCACGCG
>DATHRM010000145.1:0-4438 GCA_035465295.1 Woeseiaceae bacterium
ACGCTGCCCAGTTCGAGCGAGGTAACGCCGGCGGCAGATCCGTCGCCGGCGTTGTAGACCAGTTCGACCCGGCGATCGGCTGCGAGCACGACGATGAAGTCCTGGTCACCATCCTGGTCGAGATCCGCGATAGCGAGGTCGCGCCCGGCCCCTGTTGTAAGCGGCGCGACGTCGATCCCGCCCTCCGCGCTGCGGGCCAGCAACGCCGTGCCGCCAGAGCCCGTAACGAGAAGTTCGGAGATGCCATTGCCGTCGGCATCCACATCCAGCAGGTCATTCACGTTTGCTATGCCACCGCTTTGCAGGCTGGCGGCGCTGCTGAAGCCGCCGCTGCCGTCGTTGACGAAGACTTCCACCAAGCGCCCGTCGAGGCCGCCCACCGCGATGTCCGGCGACCCGTCGCCATTCCACTCGAGCAACGCGAGAGCGGAACCGCCGCTGTCCGGACCGAGGCTGATGCCGGGCGTCGAAACGGCGCGGTTGCCATTGTTGAGGAACAGGATGGTCTCGGCGCCAGTCGTAACGACGTCGATCGCTCCGTCGCCGTCGAGATCACCCGTCTGCACGGTGGCGCCTGCGACGTTCACGATCTGCGTGGGGCCTTCGCTGAACTCGGCAACGACCACCGCACTCGCGAGCGCCGCGTTGTCTTCGGGATTCGGGTCATCGGCAGTGACGAAACCGAGCAGCGAATTGTCGCCATCGCTGTCCTGCACGCCTCGCACGCTCAGCGTCAGCGACGTGCCGGCTGTAACGAGACCGACCGTGCAGTCCATGGCGGGGGCGCTCGTGCCGTTATCCGTCACCACGCAGCCCTGCGGAGCCGTAACCGTCAGTGGCGGCCCGCTCGTAACCCAGCCCGCAAACAACTGGCCATCCTGCAGGTCGCCGGGACCCTTGTTCTGTATGTCGATATTCCACTGCGCGTCCTCACCGACGGTCACCGGGTTTGCGGCGAGCGTTATGTCGAGAACGACGTCGCTGCGGTTGTCACGCACTACCAGCAGCCGAAATGCCAGTGTGGCGGTTGCGCCCGCCCTGTCTCGCGCCTGCACCTCGACCATGTAGGGTTTGTCACGCGCATCCGCGCGTACCGGCGTGCCCGACAGCAGGCCGGTCCTCTCGTCGAGCTGCAGCGTCCCGCTCGCCGGCAATCCGCTGGCACTGTAACGCAGCACGTCACCCTCGTCGGGATCGTCGAAATTTGCGGCGAGATTCAGGCTGTACACGATACCTTCGACGGCTTCCTGGTCGGGAACCGGCTTAACAACAATCGGCGGCTCGTTATGCCTTACGATGCGCAAGTCAAACTTGAGGGCGTTCGAAGAAGCACCTTGCAGGTCGATCGCCTTAACCTCGATCTTGTAAGCTTGGTCCTGGACATCTGCCGCTATCGGCACGCCATCCAGGACACCGGTTGCCTCATCGAATTGCAGCGAGCCGCTGTCTGGAAGGCCTTTGATACTGTACCGCAGAACGTCATTCTCATCGGGATCAGCGAAGTTCCCGGCGAGCTCCAGGTGGAACTTCTCGCCTTCCGTCGCCGTCTGGTTCGGCACGTCGCTGACGACGAACGGCGGCGAATTCGGCACGTCCTCGATGGTGATTTTGACCGCCGCCTCTCTCGAGAACCCGGTGCCGTCGAACGCCCGGTACTTGAATTCGTCGTCGTCCGGCTTGCTGCCGTCATGCTGGTACAGGAATGTGCCATCGCTGCGCAGCAGGAGACTGCCGTGCTTGACGTCTTTGCTGAGTACCGCAGTCAGCCGGTCGCCTTCGAGATCGAAATCGTTGGCGAGCACGCTCCTCGCGCCTGTGGTCAGTTCCTCGGCAGTTCCACCGCGGGAAACGACAATGGAATCGGGTGCGGCAAAGGGCGGCCAGCCGCTCGCCCAGGAGGCCGCGGGATTGCCCAGCAGCAACACGAGTATGGCGAGCCCCTCAATGGCGGGACCAGACTTCAGGCGTGCCCGGACGGTGTTCACAACGCGATCCCCTGCTCTGCAGTTGTTGTCGTGGACTGCGTTCCTTCTAGTGTAGCGAAACACCGTGACAGGTAAAAGACATAATGCTTCGGGTAATTATGGTAAATAATTGAATTATCGAAAAATATCCTCGGCCCATAGGTAAAAGTCTCTATACCGGGTCACCCGAACGAGGCCCGCATTGGCCAATATTCGCAAACACATCAACAACCTGAGACAACGGAAGAGGACCGTGGTCGAAAGCCTCGCGAGGCTGGCCTCGCCGCTCCTCTGATCAGCGGCCGGCGGCCGGCGCGTTCTTGACGGCGACGGACTTGATCTGCGCCAGCACCCGGTCGCCCGGCTCGAGATTCAGCGCGGTGCGCGACCGGCGCGTGACCCGGGCAAGAATATGTCCCGAGCCGACCGCCAGCTGCACGAGCGCGCAGGACTCGCCGTCATCCCGAATGGATTCGATGGAAGCCGGAAGCACGTTGAGAACCGTCGAGGCGCCGGGGTCGTCGCGGCAGAGGCTGACGTCGTTCGCGCGAATACGCAGCCGCAGTGGCGCTCCGGTCGCGTAGGCTCCGGGCACCCACATCTCCATGCCGTCGAACTCGATTTTCGTCAGCCCGTCGCCGACATCGCGATCGATGGCTTTGGCGTGGATGATCGCACCCGCTTCGTCGCCGCCGAGCAGCGGCAGGTCGGCGCGCAGCAGGACTTCCTGGATGTCCCCGGCAGCAATGATCCGGCCGCGCTCCATGACGAGCAGGTAGTCGCAAAGGCGAATCACCTCCTCGATGCTGTGGCTGACGTATATCACCGGGATGGAAAGCGCCGAATGAAGCCTGTCGAGAAACGGCAGGATTTCATCGCGCCTTGCACGATCGAGCGCAGCGATCGGTTCGTCCATGAGCACGACCCGGGGCGAGCGCAACAGCGCCCTGGCAATCGCCACGCGTTGCGCTTCGCCGCCCGACAGCGTGTCCACGCGCCGGTCCAACAGGTAGCGGAGACCCAGCAGTTCCACGGCCTCGTCGAAGCCGACGTCGCCGCGGCGCCCGCGGCGCTTACCGTACTCGATGTTCTGGCGCACGCTCAGGTGCGCGAACAGCCGCGGCTCCTGGAATACGTAGCCGATCTCGCGGTCGTGGACCGGCCGCGATACCGAGTCGTCCTGCCACACCTCGTCCGCGATGACGAGACGGCCTGACGCCGCTCGCTCGAGCCCGGCGATGCAGCGCAGGAGCGCGGTCTTGCCCGCACCCGACTCGCCGAATACACCGGTAATTCCCCGCATCGGAATGTCGGCGTCCACGTCCAGCGCAAAGTCGCTGCGCTGCAGCCGGTAACGCACCGAGATGTTGCTGCTCATCGCAAGCGCCTCTCGAGCCGGCGGTTGGCCAGAAACATCGACAGGAGCACTGCGAACGCGAATAACACGAGGATGATCGACATCTGGTGCGCGCTTGCATAGTCGAGCGATTCGACGTGATCGTAGATCGCGATGGAGACGACACGCGTTTCGCCGGGGATATTGCCGCCGACCATCAACACCACACCGAACTCTCCGAGCGTGTGGGCAAAGCTCAGCACCGTCGCGGCAAGGAATCCGGGGACGG
The DNA here is from genome assembly GCA_035465295.1 of Woeseiaceae bacterium. Lineage (GTDB taxonomy): Bacteria > Pseudomonadota > Gammaproteobacteria > Steroidobacterales > Woeseiaceae > UBA1847. Next base: position 3,590 of record DATHRM010000145.1, read on the forward strand.
ACAGCGGCACTGCAATCGTGAAGAACGCGTCGAGCTCGGAAGCGCCCAGCGTCCGCGCCGCCTCCACCTCCTGCGTACCGAGGGCATCGAACGCGCTCTGCAATGGCTGGATCGCAAACGGCAGGCTGTAGAAGCAGGAAGCGATGACCAGCCCCGTGAACGAAAACGTCAGCGCTTCACCGGTGACCTCGACCCACCAGCGACCGATCGCGCCGTAGGGCCCGAGGACGATGAGCAGGTAAAAACCCATGACCGTTGGCGGCAGCACGATCGGCAGGGCCACGACGGCCTGGATCGCCGGCTTGAGGCGCGAACGCGTGCGCGACAGCCACCAGGCGAGTGGCGTCCCCAGCACGACCAGGATCACGGTTGTCAGTGCGGCCAGCTGCAGCGACAGCAGCAGGGGCCCCAGTGTCGATGCCATTACTCCTTCACCTCGGGCAGGCCGTATCCATGGCGCCGGATGATGGCACGTCCGGCGCCGCTGCGCAGGAAAGCGAGAAACGACTTCGCGCCTTCGGACGCCGCTCCGCGCTGCAGTAACAGCGCCTGTTGATCGATCGGGGCATGCATCGATTCCGGTACCGGCCAGCTGCAGGATGCCGTCGGCAGCGACGGCGCCTGCAGCTGCGAACGCGCAATGAAGCCCAGCTGCGCGTTGCCCGAAGCGGCGAACTGCAGCGTCTGCGCGATATTTTCGCCGACGACCAGGCGGTCGCGCAGCGACTCCCACAGTCCCGAGCGCCGCAGGAACGACCGGGCGGCCGCGCCGTAAGGTGCCGTCTCGGGATTCGCGATCGCTATGCGCCCGCCGTCGCGGCTTTGCAGCGCCGCCTGGCAATCCTCCGC
>DATHRM010000146.1:0-2235 GCA_035465295.1 Woeseiaceae bacterium
CTCCACGCCTTCGGGCAGGCTGCGCTCGAGCTCGGCAAGCCGCGCCTTGACGAGATCGATCGTTTTCGAGGCATTCTCTCCCCAGCGCATGACGATGACACCGCCGACCACTTCGCCTTCGCCGTCGAGTTCCGCGATACCGCGGCGCATCTGCGGACCCAGCCTGATCTCGGCGACATCGGAAAGCACCAGCGGCGTCCCCTGTTCGTTCACGCCGAGGGGAATATTCGCGAGGTCCTCCTGGTTTTGCAGGTAGCCGGTTGCGCGGACCATGTACTCGGCTTCGCCCATCTCGACGACGGAGCCGCCCGTCTCCTGGTTGCCGTTGCGGATCGCGGTCTTGAGCCGCGACAACGGGATGCCGAAGGCGCGCAGCTTGTCGGGATCCACCACCACCTGGTACTGGCGCACCATGCCGCCGACGGTTGCCACCTCGGCGACACCCGGTACGGTTTGAAGCTCGTACTTCAGGAACCAGTCCTGCAGGCTGCGAAGCTCGGACAGGTCGTGCCGGCCGGTCCTGTCCACGAGGGCGTACTGGAATATCCAGCCGACCCCGGTGGCGTCGGGACCGAGCGCCGGTTTCGCGTTTTCAGGAAGCTGTCCCGTGACCTGGCTGAGGTATTCGAGCACCCGCGACCGCGCCCAGTAAAGATCGGTGCCATCCTCGAAAATGATGTAGACATAGGAATCGCCGAAAAACGAGTAGCCGCGCACCGAGAGCGCCTTGGGTACGGACAGCATCGCCGTGGCCAGCGGGTAGGTCACCTGGTCCTCGACGACCTGCGGTGCCTGCCCCGGGAACGAGGTCTTGATGATGACCTGTACGTCGGACAGGTCCGGCAAGGCGTCGACCGGCGTCTGGCGCACGGAATAGATGCCCCAGGCGGTCAGCAGCAACGTCAGCAGGACCACGAGAAAGCGATTCGCGATCGACCAGCGGATGATGGCCGTGATCATTGCTGTTGCTCCATCTCGCTATGATCCATCTCACTTTCATCAGACTCGACGTGGTCCATCTGGCCGTGATCCGTCTCACCCTGATCGGAGGGCATTTCCGCGTCCATCCCGTCCATGCGTGCGAGCGCGGCCTCGATGTTCGACTCGGAGTCGATCAGGAACTGCCCGGACACGACGATCTCTTCGCCCGCTTCAAGGCCCGAGCGAATGGCGACCCGGTGACCCGATTCGATGCCGAGCGTGACGGGGCGAGACCGGAAGCGGCCTTCACCCAACGCGATCACGACGCGATCGATGTTGCCGCCGCGAATGACGGCTTCCCGCGGCACGTGCACGACCGGGCCCGTATCTTCTGCGTGGATCGTGACACGGGCGAACATGTTCGGGCGCAGCATCTCGTCCTCGTTGTCGAAGCGAATGCGGACGGTGAGCGTCCGGGTCTTCGGGTCGAGTTCCGGGTATACGTAGTCGACCGTGCCGTGCCACATCTTCCCGGGCAGGTAGTCGAGTTCCACCATGGCCATCTGGCCGGGCCTCACCCAGGCCGCCTCACGTTCGAAGACTTCGGCGAGCACCCAGACTTTGTCGAGTTCAGCGATAGACATGACCTCGTTCGCCGGCGTGACGAAGATGCCTTCGCGAACGGCGAGGTGGGCGACCACGCCGTCGGCTTCGGCATAGACCCGAACGCGTTGCCGGACGGTGCGTTCTTTTTGCAATTGTGCGATCTGGCTTTCTGTGACGCCCAGCGCCATCAGGCGCTCGCGGGATGCCTGCAGCAGCACCGTGTTATTGCTGCGCAATGCCGCCAGGAACTCCTGTTTCGCGTTGACGAGCGTGGGCGAGTACAGCTCGAACAACAGCTGCCCTTTTTCGACCGGGTCGCCGGTCGCCGTGATCGCGAGCTTCTCGATCCAGCCGTCGACGCGTGTATGGACGTGGTGCAGGGTGTCTTCGTCGAATTGCACGTAGCCGACGGTATCGATGTGCCGCGAGAGGGCGCCGCGCTCCGCTTTTGCCGTACGCACGCCGAGGTTGTTGACGACGGTCGGGTCGATCTTCACGGTACCCGGCTGGCTGTCGACCTCGTCTGCGTATACCGGGACGAGATCCATGCCCATCGGTGACTTGCCGGGCTCGTCGCGCCGGTAGTTCGCATTCATCGGCGCTACCCAGTACAGAATTTCGCGTTCGCTGCTGTCGCCGGATGCCACAGTGCTGCCGTTGCCTCCGGGTGCGTCTATTCGGCCGGAGAAGAAGCCGATGACGGCGGCC
>DATHRM010000147.1:0-11479 GCA_035465295.1 Woeseiaceae bacterium
GCCGCGCTCCTTCTCCTCCGGCGCATTGTCAATCTGGTCGTATCCCTTGATCTCACCAGATCCGTGCTTCTCCGCCATCACCTTCGTCAACGCCGCCGTCAACGTCGTCTTACCGTGGTCAACGTGACCAATCGTGCCTACATTTACATGCGGCTTTGTTCTTTGAAACTTCTCTTTAGACATTTTGCAATTTCCCGGTTTGTTCATTCGCGCTTCGAGAAGCGCTCCTACGACACATCAAAGTCCTGTCAGGATGCCTTTCTCATAACGGTGTCCGCAACGTTCTGCGGCACTTCCGAATACTTGCTGAACTCCATCGAATAGACGGCCCGGCCCTGGCTCATGGAGCGAAGGTCCGTTGCATAGCCGAACATCTCGGCCAGCGGCACGTCGGCGCGGATGATCTTGCCCGACGGCGAGTCATCCATGCCGTGCGGGAGGCCGCGCCGGCGATTCAGGTCGCCCATCACGTCGCCCATGTAGTCTTCCGGCGTCACCACCTCGACCTTCATGATCGGCTCGAGCAGGACGGGATCGGCCTTGAGCACGCCGTCCTTGAATGCGATCGAGCCCGCGATCTTGAACGCCATCTCGCTCGAATCGACGTCATGGTACGAGCCGTCGTAGAGCGTGACCTTGCAGTCCACGAGCGGATACCCGGCGACGACGCCGTTTTCCATCTGTTCCCGGACGCCCTTGTCGACGGCCGGAATGTATTCCTTCGGCACGGCGCCGCCGACGATCGCATTTTCGAACTCGTACCCGGTACCGGGCTCCTTCGGCTCGATGCGCAGGTAGACGTGACCGTACTGGCCGCGGCCGCCGGACTGCCTGACAAACTTGCCTTCCTGCTCGACGGTCCTGCGGATCGTCTCGCGGTACGCGACCTGCGGCTTGCCGACATTCGCCTCGACCTTGAACTCACGCTTCATGCGGTCGACGATGATGTCGAGGTGCAGTTCGCCCATGCCCGAGATGATCGTCTGCCCGGATTCCTCGTCCGTGTGAACGCGAAACGACGGATCTTCCTTCGCGAGCTTGGAAAGCGCGATACCCATCTTCTCCTGGTCTGCCTTCGTCTTCGGCTCGACCGCGACCGAAATGACCGGCTCGGGAAACTCCATCCGCTCCAGCGTGATGACGTGCTTGATATCGCACAGCGTGTCGCCGGTCGTGACGTCTTTCAGCCCCACGGCAGCGGCAATGTCGCCCGCGTGCACTTCCTTGATCTCCTTGCGGTCGTTCGAATGCATCTGCAATACGCGACCGATGCGCTCCTTCTTGCCCTTGACCGGGTTGTAGATCGTGTCGCCCGAATTCAGGACGCCGGAATAGACGCGGAAGAACGTCAGGTTGCCGACGAAGGGGTCGGTTGCAATCTTGAACGCCAGCGCTGCGAACGGTTCCTCGTCGCGGGCGAAGCGCTTGCCCTCTGACTCGTCGTCGAGGATGCCCTTGATCGGCGGTACGTCGATCGGCGAAGGCATGTAATCGATAACCGCATCCAGCAACGCCTGCACGCCCTTGTTCTTGAAGGCCGAGCCGCACATCGCGACGACGATCTCGTTGGCGAGCGTCCGCTTGCGCAGGCCCTTGCGAATCTCGGCCTCATCGAGCGTGCCGTCTTCGAGGAACTTGTCGAGCAGCTCCTCATCGGCCTCGGCAGCCGCCTCGACCATCCTCTCGCGCCAGGTCTCCGCCTCTTCCCGCAGCTCCTCGGGGATTTCGACCTCGTCGTAGGTCATGCCCATGTTGGACTCGTCCCAGTAGATCGCACGCATGCCGATCAGGTCGATGACGCCGGCGAACTTCTCCTCGGCACCGATGGGCAGCTGGATCACGACCGGGTTCGCACCGAGCCGGGTCCGCACCTGGTTCACGACGCGCAGGAAGTTGGCGCCTGCGCGGTCCATCTTGTTGACGAAAACCATGCGCGGCACTTTGTACTTGTTGCCCTGGCGCCATACGGTTTCCGTCTGCGGCTCGACGCCGCCGACCGAACAAAGCACCGTGACGGCGCCGTCGAGCACGCGCAGGCTGCGCTCGACTTCGATCGTGAAATCTACGTGCCCCGGCGTGTCGATGATGTTGACGCGGTGCTCGGCATACTGCTGGTCCATGCCCTTCCAGAAGCAGGTCGTGGCAGCGGACGTGATGGTGATGCCGCGCTCCTGCTCCTGTTCCATCCAGTCCATGACGGCAGCACCGTCATGCACCTCGCCTATCTTGTGGGATACGCCGGTGTAAAAAAGTACGCGCTCCGTCGTCGTCGTCTTGCCGGCATCAATATGGGCCATGATGCCGATATTGCGATAGCGCTCGATTGGGGTTGTGCGGGACACGGAAAAATACTCGGATACTCGGCCACGTACACCGGTTACCAGCGGTAGTGGGAGAACGCCTTGTTGGCTTCCGCCATGCGGTGCGTATCTTCTTTCTTCTTGACGGCCGTGCCGCGGTTTTCGGCGGCATCCATCAGTTCATGAGCGAGACGATAGGCCATGGATTTCTCGCTGCGCTTGCGGGCAGCGTCGATAACCCAGCGCATGGCCAGGGTCTGGCGACGTGCGGGACGCACCTCGACCGGCACCTGGTAGGTCGCGCCACCGACGCGACGCGACTTCACCTCGACCATCGGCTTGACGTTCTCGAGCGCCTGCTCGAGCAGCTCCAGCGCCTTGTCGTCGGCGTGCGTCTCCCGCTCGGAAATGCGGTCCAGCGCGCCGTAAATAATGCGCTCGGCCACGGACTTCTTGCCGTCGCTCATGATCATGTTCATGAACTTCGCGAGAAGCTGGCTCTGGTATTTCGGATCGGGAAGGATCTGGCGCTTCGGCGCCTGTGTGCGTCTGGACATGGGTGTTTCCTGGATTCGGTGGCCGCGCGCCGGGGCGCGCTCCTACGATACCTTTGCGTTGTTATTTACGATTTGGGGCGTTTCGTGCCGTACTTGGAACGGCCCTGCTTGCGATCGGACACGCCGGCGCAATCGAGCGTGCCGCGCACCGTGTGGTAACGCACGCCGGGGAGGTCCTTTACACGACCGCCGCGAATCAGCACGACCGAGTGTTCCTGCAGGTTATGGCCTTCACCGCCGATGTACGACGTGACTTCGAAGCCGTTCGTCAGGCGCACGCGAGCTACCTTGCGCATGGCCGAATTCGGCTTCTTCGGCGTCGTCGTATACACGCGGGTGCACACGCCCCTGCGCTGGGGACATGCCTCGAGCGCGGGAACGGTGCTCTTCTCACGCCTGGACTGGCGCGGCTTCCGGACTAACTGATTCACTGTGGCCATGGGCCTTGGTCTCTTTGTTTGATTGTCAAAAAATTCTGTACCGTGCGCGGCAAAAATACGCGCATACCCGACTGCCGAACCTCGCGGGGCTCGTTGTCGGGTATCCGGTCTGTCGGTCGCGGTTCGAGAACCGCTCCTACAGGCCCAAATTGTCAGGGCCCGCGAAAAGGCGGGCCCTCGTCATGAGGCCGGGCATTGTATGGAGGCCTGCCGCAGGCTGTCAAGCAAGGTTGGCCGCGGCCGCAAAACGGCCGCTAAGCCATTGATTATCAACCCTCCGACCGGGCTTCCTCGCTTGCGTCGCTGGCGACATCCGCTGCCTCCGCTTCCGCGGCGGCCTCGGCCTCGGTTTCCTCCGCCTCTGCCGCCTCAGCCTCGGCCCGCTGTGCCTCGTCGAGCTCCTTCAGCTGGTCGGCGAGATCCTGCTCGCGCGTGCGCCGGCGTTCGGCGTGATGCGCGAAACCGGTGCCCGCCGGGATCAGGCGGCCAACGATGACGTTCTCCTTGAGACCGCGAAGCTCGTCCTTCAGGCCGCGGACAGCCGCCTCCGTCAGGACGCGAGTGGTCTCCTGGAACGACGCTGCCGAGATGAACGACTCCGTCGCGAGCGATGCCTTGGTGATGCCCAGCAGAACCGGCTCGATGGTCAGCGATTCCTTGCCCTGGGCCTCCAGCTGCTCGGCAACCTCGAGGAAACGGGCCTTGTCGATTTGCTCGCCGCGCAGGTACACGCTTTCACCTGCATTCACGACATTCACCTTGCGAAGCATCTGTCGAATGATGACTTCGATGTGCTTGTCGTTGATCTTGACGCCCTGCAGCCGGTAGACGTCCTGGATCTCGCGGACCAGGTAGTCGGCCAGCTCCTCGACGCCCTGCAGCCGCAGGATGTCGTGCGGATTCGGCTCACCATCGGCGATGACCTCGCCCTTGACGACCTGTTCGCCCTCGAAGACGTTGAGGTGGCGCCACTTCGGAATCAGCTCCTCATGGCTCTCGCCGTCCTCGTCCGTAATGACCAGCCGGCGCTTGCCCTTGGTCTCCTTGCCGAAGCTCACGGTGCCGGTGTATTCCGCCATGATCGCCGGATCCTTCGGCTTTCGAGCCTCGAACAGGTCCGCAACACGCGGCAGACCGCCCGTGATGTCGCGCGTCTTCGACGATTCCTGCGGGATACGGGCAATGACGTCACCGACGGCAACCTGCGCGCCATCCGACATGCTGATGATCGCGCCGACCGGCAGCGCGTACACCGCCGGGATATCCGTATTCGCGAAACAGATGTCGTTGTCATCCTCATCGACGAGGCGTGCAACAGGACGGAGGTCCTTGCCGGCAGCGCCGCGACTCTTCGGATCCAGCACGACGATGGACGTCAGGCCGGTGAACTCGTCGATCTGCTCGGCAACCGTTACGCCGTCGACAAAGTCCTGGAACTTGAGCTTGCCTGCAACCTCGGTTACCACCGGGTGGGTATGCGGGTCCCAGGTGGCGACGATCTGGCCGGGCTTGACCTGCTCGCCGTCCGCAACCGTGATGGTTGCGCCGTAAGGCACCTTGTAGCGCTCGCGCTCACGGCCCAGGTCGTCGATGACCGAGATCTCGCCCGAACGCGACACGGCCACGAGGTAGCCTTTGTGGTGCGCCACGGTCTTGATGTTGTTGAGCTTCGCAACGCCCTTCGACTTGATCTCGATATTGTTGACGGCCGCGGAGCGTGATGCCGCACCACCGATATGGAAGGTACGCATCGTAAGCTGCGTGCCCGGCTCACCGATGGACTGCGCGGCAATGACACCAACCGCTTCACCGATGTTGATACGCTGGCCGCGCGCGAGGTCTCGCCCGTAGCACTGCGAGCACACGCCGTAGCGGACCTCGCAGGTAATCGGCGAACGCACCAGCACCTGGTCGATCGAGTAGTCCTCGAGCTGCTGCACCGTGGCTTCGTCGAGCATCGTTCCGGCGTCGAACGCGACCTTGTCCGTGCCGGGTATCAGCACGGCTTCGGCCAGTACGCGTCCCAGCACACGCTCGCGCAGCGGCTCGACGATGTCGCCGCCTTCGACGAGCGGGGCCATCGATACGCCGTTCTTGGTCTCGCAGTCCACTTCGGTAACCACGAGGTCCTGCGCAACGTCGACCAGGCGACGCGTCAGGTAACCCGAGTTTGCGGTCTTCAGCGCCGTATCGGCCAGGCCTTTGCGGGCGCCGTGCGTGGAGATGAAGTACTGCAGTACGTCGAGGCCTTCACGGAAGTTCGCGGTGATCGGCGTCTCGATGATCGAGCCGTCAGGCTTCGCCATCAGGCCGCGCATACCGGCCAGCTGCCGGATCTGTGCGGCGGAACCACGCGCACCGGAGTCGGCCATCATGTAGATCGAGTTGAAGGACTCCTGGTCGACTTCCTTGCCGCTGGCGTCCTTGACCTTCTCCGTGCCCAGCTTGTCCATCATCGCCTTGGCGACCTGGTCGTTGGTGCGTGACCAGATATCGACGACCTTGTTGTAGCGCTCGCCGTCGGTGACCAGGCCCGAACCGTACTGGTCCTGGATCTCCTTAACCTCGGCTTCGGCCACCGCCAGGATGTCGGGCTTGCCTTCCGGCACGACCATGTCGTTGACGCCGATCGAGATCCCGGCCGTCGTCGCGAGACGGAAGCCCGTGTACATCAGGCGATCCGCAAATACGACGGTCTTTTTCAGGCCGAGCTTGCGATAACAGGCGTTGATGACGTTGGAAATGGCTTTCTTCGTCATCGTCCGGTTGACCAGGTCGAAATCGAGCCCCGGCGGTAATATGCCGGACAGCAGCGCGCGACCGATCGTCGTTTCCACGAGTTTCGCTTCGCGGCGCGTTTCGCCGTCCTCATCGGCGACGTCCATGGGAACGCGAATCCGGACCCTGGCCTGCAGCTCGGCAACGCCGTTCTCGTAAGCCCGCCGGGCCTCGTCCAGGTCCGACAGGATCATGCCTTCACCCTTCGCGTTAACGCGCGTGCGGGTCATGTAGTAGAGACCGAGCACCACGTCCTGCGACGGCACGATGATGGGGTCGCCGTTGGCGGGCGACAGGATGTTGTTCGACGACATCATCAGCGCGCGCGCCTCGAGCTGCGCCTCCAGCGACAGCGGTACGTGTACCGCCATCTGGTCGCCGTCGAAGTCCGCGTTGAACGCGGTGCAGACGAGCGGGTGCAGCTGGATCGCCTTGCCCTCGATGAGCACCGGCTCGAACGCCTGGATGCCGAGACGATGCAGCGTCGGGGCACGGTTCAGCAGTACCGGGTGCTCGCGAATGACCTCTTCGAGGATATCCCATACTTCCGGGCCTTCACGTTCCACGAGGCGTTTCGCCGCCTTGATCGTCGTTGCTTCGCCGCGCAGCTGCAGCTTGGAGAAGATGAACGGCTTGAAGAGCTCGAGCGCCATCTTCTTCGGCAGGCCGCACTGGTGCAGCTTGAGCGTCGGGCCGACCACGATGACCGAACGGCCGGAGTAGTCGACACGCTTGCCGAGCAGGTTCTGGCGAAAACGGCCCTGTTTGCCCTTGATCATGTCGGCCAGCGACTTCAGCGGGCGCTTGTTGGTGCCCGTGATCGCCCGGCCGCGGCGGCCGTTGTCGAGCAGCGCGTCCACGGACTCCTGCAGCATGCGCTTTTCGTTGCGCACGATGATGTCAGGCGCATTCAGCTCCAGCAGCCGGCGCAGGCGATTGTTGCGGTTGATGACGCGCCGGTACAGGTCGTTCAGGTCCGACGTCGCGAAACGGCCGCCATCGAGCGGCACGAGCGGACGCAGGTCCGGCGGCAGCACCGGCAGCACGGTCAATACCATCCATTCGGGCTTGTTGCCGGACTCGATGAACGACTCCAGCAATTTCAGCCGCTTGGACAGCCGCTTGATCTTGGTTTCCGAGCGCGTCGCGTCGATATCCTCGCGCACCGAGAGCACTTCACGCTGCAGGTCGATCGTGCGCAGCATGTCGCGCACGGCCTCGGCACCCATGCGGGCGTCGAATTCGTCACCGTACTGCTCCAGCGCCTCGAGGTACATCTCGTCCGTCAGCAACTGGCCGCGCTCGAGCTCCGTCATGCCGGGTTCGACAACGACGAAGGCCTCGAAGTACAGCACACGCTCGATCTCCCTGAGCGTCATGTCGAGCATCAGGCCGATGCGCGACGGCAACGATTTCAAAAACCAGATGTGTGCGACCGGGCTCGCGAGCTCGATGTGCGCCATGCGTTCGCGGCGCACCTTGGTCTGCGTAACCTCGACACCGCATTTCTCGCAGACGACGCCGCGATGCTTGAGGCGCTTGTACTTGCCGCACAGGCACTCGTAGTCCTTGATCGGGCCGAAGATCTTGGCGCAGAACAAGCCATCGCGTTCGGGCTTGAACGTGCGGTAATTGATCGTTTCCGGCTTCTTGACCTCGCCGAACGACCACGACCGCACCATGTCCGGCGAGGCCAGGCCGATGCGAATCGCGTCGAAGTCGTCGACGGGGTTCTGGTACTTGAAAAGCTTCAGCAGATCTTTCATTAGTCTGTCTCCAGCTCAATGTTGATGCCGAGAGATCGAATCTCCTTGACCAGCACATTGAACGATTCCGGCATTCCGGCATCCATTTCATGCTCGCCGTCAACGATGTTCTTGTACATCTTGGTACGGCCCTGCACGTCGTCCGACTTGACCGTCAGCATTTCCTGCAGCGTGTAGGCGGCGCCGTAGGCTTCGAGCGCCCAGACCTCCATCTCGCCGAAACGCTGACCGCCGAACTGCGCCTTGCCGCCCAGCGGCTGCTGCGTGACGAGGCTGTAGGGGCCGGTCGAGCGTGCATGCATCTTGTCGTCAACCAGGTGATTGAGCTTCAGCATGTACATGTAGCCGACAGTGACCTCGCGATCGAATTTCTCGCCGGTGCGTCCGTCGAACAGCGTCGACTGGCCGGACTGGTTGAGGTCGGCGAGCTCCAGCAAGCCCTTGATCTCGGCTTCCGTCGCGCCGTCGAATACCGGCGTCGCCGTCGGCACACCGTTGGTCAGGTTGCCTGCCAGCTCCAGCACCTCGGCGTCACTGAGCGACTTGATGTCCTCGTCCTTGCCGCCGGTCTTGTTGTAGATCGTCTCCAGCAGCTGACGGACCTTCGCGGTCGACTCCTGCGCCTTGAGCATCGCATCGATCTTCCTGCCGAGGCCCTTGGCGGCCCAGCCCAGGTGCGTTTCCAGCACCTGGCCGACGTTCATACGCGACGGCACGCCCAGCGGGTTCAGGACAATATCGACCGGCGTTCCGTCTTCGAGATAAGGCATATCCTCGACCGGGACGATCGTGGAGATCACGCCCTTGTTCCCGTGACGGCCGGCCATCTTGTCGCCCGGCTGGATGCGGCGCTTCACGGCCAGGTAGACCTTGACCATCTTCAGCACGCCCGGAGCCAGGTCGTCGCCCGCGGTGATCTTCGCCTTCTTCTCGTCGAAGCGGCGATCGAACTCTTCGCGCTGCGCCTTGAGACGCTCGTAAGCCTTCTCGAGCTGCTCGTTGGCCTCGTCGTTCTTCAGGCGAATCTCGAACCACTGTTCGCGCGGCACCTCGTCGAGGTAGGCCTTGGTGATCTTCGATCCCGACTTCAGCTTGTTCGGGCCACCCTGCGCGACCTTGTTCGTCAGCATGCGCTCGACGCGCTCGTAGATATCTTCCTCGAGAATACGCAGCGTGTCGTCGAGGTCCTTGCGAACGCTCTCCAGCTCCGATTTCTCGATCGACAGGGCGCGCGCGTCCTTTTCGACGCCGTCACGCGTAAACACGCGCACGTCGATGACGGTACCGTCCATGCCGGGCGGTACGCGCAGCGAGGTGTCCTTAACGTCCGAGGCTTTCTCGCCGAAGATCGCGCGCAGCAGCTTCTCTTCCGGCGTCAGCTGGGTCTCGCCCTTCGGCGTAACCTTGCCCACCAGGATGTCGCCCGCCTTTACTTCCGCGCCGATGAACGCGATACCGGACTCGTCCAGCTTCGCCAGCGCGGCGTCGCCCACGTTTGGGATATCCGAGGTTATATCCTCGGGGCCGAGCTTGGTGTCGCGCGCAACGCACTGCAGCTCCTCGATATGGATCGTCGTGAAGCGATCTTCCTTGACGACCCGCTCCGAGATCAGGATGGAGTCCTCGAAGTTGTAGCCGTTCCACGGCATGAACGCGACGAGCAGGTTCTGGCCGAGCGCCAGCTCGCCCATGTTCGTCGACGGGCCGTCGGCAAGTACATCGCCTGCGGCGATCTGGTCGCCTGCCGAAACCAGCGGCCGCTGGTTGATGCAGGTGTTCTGGTTCGAGCGCGTGTATTTCGTCAGGTTGTAGATGTCGACGCCGGCTTCCGCTGCACTGGTTTCCTCGTCGTTGACACGAACGACGATTCGCGAGGCGTCGACCGAGTCGACCGTGCCTCCGCGGCCGGCGACCACGGTCACACCCGAGTCGACCGCGACGGCTCGCTCGATGCCCGTGCCTACGAGAGGCGCCTCCGAACGCAGCGTCGGCACAGCCTGGCGCTGCATGTTGGAACCCATGAGCGCGCGGTTTGCGTCGTCGTGCTCCAGGAACGGAATCAATGCCGCCGCCACGGATACGATCTGGCGGGGACTCACGTCCATGTAGTTGACGTCCGCCGGGTCGGCCAGCGTGAACTCGTTCTTGTGACGCACCGATACGAGGTCGTCGACGAATTTGCTGTTGGCGTCCAGCTCGGAGTTCGCCTGCGCAATGACGTACTGGCTCTCTTCGATCGCCGACAGGTATTCGATCTCCGTCGTCGCCTTGCCGTCCACTACCTTGCGGTACGGCGTCTCGAGGAAGCCGTACTCGTTGGTCCGTGAATACACGGCGAGCGAGTTGATCAGCCCGATATTCGGGCCTTCCGGCGTCTCGATCGGGCACACACGGCCGTAATGGGTCGGGTGCACGTCGCGAACTTCGAAGCCCGCGCGCTCGCGCGTCAGGCCACCCGGGCCGAGCGCCGATACGCGCCGCTTGTGCGTAACTTCCGACAGCGGGTTGTTCTGGTCCATGAACTGCGACAGCTGGCTCGAGCCGAAGAACTCCTTGACTGCAGCCGCCACCGGCTTCGCGTTGATCATCTCCTGGGGCATCAGGCCCTCGGTCTCCGCCTGCGTCAGCCGTTCCTTGACGGCGCGCTCCACGCGAACGAGTCCGACGCGGAATGCGTTTTCCGCCATCTCGCCGACGCTGCGTACGCGGCGGTTACCCAGGTGGTCGATGTCGTCGACGGTGCCGTAACCGTTTCGAATATCGATAAGCGTCTTGAGCACATCGAGGATGTCCTCCTTTTCGAGCACGCCCTCACCTTCCGACGTATCCCGGCCGACGCGACGGTTGAACTTCATGCGGCCGACGGCCGAGAGGTCATAGCGGTCCGCGTTGAAGAACAGGTTCTGGAACAGGTTCTCGGCCGCTTCCTTGGTCGGGGGCTCGCCCGGACGCATCATGCGGTAAATCTCGACGAGCGCCTCGAGACGCGTCGTCGACGGATCGATATTGAGCGTGTTCGAGATGAACGGCCCGCGATCGAGGTCGTTCACATACAGCGTGCGGATGTGCTCGATGCCGTTCTCGATCAGCGTTTCGATCATTTCCGCGGTCAATTCGGCGTTGGCGGCTGCCAGCAGCTCGCCGGTTTCGGTATCGACGATGTCGTGGGCGAGAATCTTGCCCTCGAGGTATTCGGCCGGCACCGTCAGCTTGTCGACGGTCGACTTCTCCATGTCGCGGACGTGCTTGGCCGTAATGCGGCGGCCTTCCTCGACGATGACCTTGCGGCCGAGCTTGATTTCGAACGTCGCGGTCTCGCCGCGCAGCCGCTCGGGTACGAGACCCATTTTGATTTCCTTGTCGGACAGGTAGAAATCATTGGTCTCGAAGAACATCTCGAGCATCTCTTCGTTCGTCATCTCCAGCGCGCGCAGGATGATGGTGACCGGCAGCTTGCGGCGGCGGTCGATCCTGGCGAACACGCAGTCCTTCGGATCGAATTCGAAGTCGAGCCAGGAACCCCGGTACGGGATGATGCGAGCGGAGAACAGCAGTTTGCCCGAGCTGTGCGTCTTGCCCTTGTCGTGATCGAAGAACACGCCCGGAGAACGATGCAGCTGCGACACGATGACGCGCTC
>DATHRM010000148.1:0-1905 GCA_035465295.1 Woeseiaceae bacterium
ACGACGACCCATTGAGCCTCAAGGAGAAAAAATGAAAGACCAGACCCTCGCCATTCACGCCGGCTTCAAGTCCGACAGCGCCACCAAGGCGGTTTCCGTGCCGATCTACCAGACGGTCGCCTACGAATTCGACAGCGCGCAGCACGGCGCCGACCTGTTCAACCTCGAGGTCGAGGGCAATATCTACACACGGATCATGAATCCGACGACCGCGGTACTGGAAGAACGCTGCGCGGCGCTGGAAGAAGGCATTGCGGGCCTCGGCCTCAGCGCCGGCAGCGCGGCGGTGAACTACTCGATCCTGAATATCGCGGAGCAGGGCAGCAATATCGTGACCGTGCCGCTCCTGTACGGGGGCACCTACACGCTGTTCAAACACATGCTGCCACGGCAGGGCATCGAGGTGCGTTTTGCCGACGACGACAGCCCGGACGCCATGGCGAAGCACATCGACGACAAGACCGCCGCGGTCTTCTGCGAGTCGATCGGCAACCCGGCCGGCAATATCGTCGATCTCGAAGCGCTTGCCGATATGGCGCAATCTCATGGCGTGCCGCTGATCGTCGACAACCCGGTGGCAACGCCGGCGCTGATCAAGCCGATCGCCTGGGGCGCGCACATCGTGGTCAATTCGCTGACCAAGTACATGGGCGGTCACGGCAACTCGCTCGGCGGCGTTATCGTGGACTCGGGCGAGTTCCCGTGGACGGAACATCCGAAGAAATTCCACATGCTGAACGAGCCCGAGGAGTCGTACCACGGCGTCGTCTACACGGAAGCCCTCGGCGAGGCGGCGTACATCGGCCGCGCCCGCACGGTGGCGCTGCGGAATACCGGTTCGGCGCTGAGCCCGATGAACGCATTCCTCATTCTGCAGGGCATGCAGACCCTGCCGCTGCGCATGGAACGGCACTGCGACAACGCCATCGCCGTCGCCACGTACCTCAAGGATCATCCGCGCGTCGAATGGGTGAATTTCGCGGGCCTGCCGGATTCGCCCTATTACGACCTCGCGAAGAAATACACGGACGGCAAGCCTTCGGCGCTGATGACGTTCGGTATCAAGGGCGGCTTCGACGCGGGCGTGAAGTTTTACGACGCGCTGAATATGTTCCTGCGGCTCGTAAACATCGGCGACGTCAAGTCACTGGCGGCCCACCCGGCCTCGACGACGCACCGGCAGCTATCCGAAGACGAGCTGAAAACGGCAGGCGTCACGCCGGACATGATCCGGCTATGCATCGGGATCGAGCATATCGACGACATCATCGCGGATCTCGACCAGGCGCTCGCAAAATCCAACTGAACAGGGGACAGTGACCATACTTCGCCGATGGGTTGCCTGTGCGACTGTTGGCGCCGCACTGCTGCACGCGTGGCCCGCATCCTCCCAGGAATTGCCGGCGCCGACCGTGCACTGGGCCTATGCGTCCTATTTCGGCACCGGCTGGTACAAGATTGTCGACCAGCAAAGCGCATTCATCGCGAACTTCGCTCCGCGCTGGACGTCCGGCGATGCCGGCTGGTTCGACGATCAGGACCGGGAAGCTGTTTACACGGTTCGCGTGCCCTTCACGGTGGGCGTAGCGCAGCTGGATTTCGACGATGTCCCGGGGACCCTGGATCCCCGGAATTTCTCGGCGGTCAGCGCCGGCCTCCGTGCCGATATCGATGTGCCGGTCACCGATCGCTTGTCGGTGCGGCCAAGCGTCCAGCTCAGCTACGGTACGCTCATCGATGAGAGCGAGTATGCCTGGACCTACAGGGGCGATGTCCGTGGGCGATATGCGTTCCAGTCCGGGAAGCTCGACTGGTCGCTGATAGGCATCGCAGGTGTGGTCGGCTATGACGCGAACCGGGCGGCGGACGACAGTTTCAGCTACGTGGCGTTCGGGACGGAGTTCG
>DATHRM010000149.1:0-2751 GCA_035465295.1 Woeseiaceae bacterium
TCAACGGCCACCAGCACGCCGCCATGACGCTGTTGCGCGGCATCGCCGACGACCGCGCTTTGATGGACTGGCTCACCAATTACATCTTCCCGGCCGAGGTCGAATTCGTGGACCAGGAGTTCGTGCGCATCGGCACGGAAGTATCGTGCTGGGAGATGATTCGTGGCGGAACGACGACGTTCGTCGACATGTATTACTACCCCGACACGATCGCCGAGGTCGTCGTCAGCTGCGGCATGCGCGCGCTGGTATCCGCGACCGTCATCGACCAGCGCAGCCCCGACGCCGAGAACGCCATCGACTCCATCGAGAAAGGCGAAGGCTTCATTGACCGCTGGCAGGGTCGCCACCCGCGCATCACGCCGATCTTCGGCCCGCACGCGAACTACACGCTCGACGCCGGGCAGCTGCGAAAGACGCGTGAGGCGGCGCAGGAGCACGGCGTCGCCATCAGCATCCACGTCGCAGAGTCGCCGTTCGAATCACAGTATTCGAAAGACAATTACGGCAAGACCAGCATCGAGATGCTCGACGACATCGGCTTTTTCGACGGGCCGACCATCGCGGCGCATGTCGTCTGGCCGACAGCGGCCGAGATACCGATACTCAGGGAGCGCAAGGTCGGGGTTATCCATAACCCCTCCTCGAACATGAAGCTGGCATCCGGCGTATCGCCCGTAGCCGAGATGCTCGCCGCGGGGGTGCGGGTCGGCCTCGGTACCGACGGCCCTGCCAGCAACAACGACCTGGATATGTGGGAGGAGATGCGCCTGGCCGCGTTGCTGCAGAAGGTCACGCGCATGGACCCCGAGGCGCTGCCGGCGACAGCCGTGCTCGGGATGGCGACGATCGGCGGCGCAGAGGCCATCGGGCTCGACGACCAGATCGGCTCGCTCGAAACCGGCAAACGCGCCGACCTCATTCAGGTCGCATTCGACGACGTCCATCACGTGCCGACCTTCGACGTCATTTCGCACCTCGTCTACGTAACGGACGAGCAGGACGTCGCTGCGGTCGTCGTCGATGGCAAGCTGCTCATGCGCGACGGCGAGTTCCTGACGCTCGACACCGATCGGATAGCTGCCGAGGCAAACGCCTTCGCGGCACGCATCCAGGCCGCGCTCGCGGCGCGAAACGCCGGCGCCGAAACAGCCGCAGGCGAACAGGAATGATGCGCAAACTGGCAGCCGCCGTTGCCGGCGTGGGCGTTGCGATACTCACGATCCAGGTCGTCGAAATGCTCGGCCATCTCGTCTACCCGCCCCCGGCGGATATCGAATTCGGCGACCCGGAGCAGGTTCGGGAATTCATGTCCGCGCTGCCGGTGGGCAGCCTCCTGTTCGTCGGTGCCGCATGGGTCGCCGGCACGTTCTTCGGCACTTTGGCCGGCGCGCTGATATCCGGCTCCAGGCCGCTCCCTTACGCCGTCGTCGTCGGGGGCATCGTGCTGGCGGGCGCGGCCACCATGCTGCTGATCATCCCGCATCCCTGGTGGTTCACGGCAGCTGCGCCAGTGTCGATCGTCGGCGCAGCCATACTCGCCGTGTATCTCGCCCCCGGCCTGCAGCCCGCGTCGAGCAGCATCGAATGACCGCGATCCAGGACAGGATTCCGCACAACCACTGCTACGGCTGCGGGCCTGAGAATCCCGACGGCTTGCAGATCAAGAGCTTCTGGGACGGCAGGGAGTCCGTCTGCACCTACATGCCGCGACCCGAGCAGTGCGCGGGACCCACCCAGTACCTTTACGGCGGGACAATTGCCAGTATCATCGACTGCCACAGCGTGTGCACGTCGATTGCGAATTACTACGAGCGCGACGGTTTTGACATCGGCAAGGGTCCGCCGATCTGGTGCGTCACGGGGAGCCTGAATGTCAGGTACCTGAAGCCGATACGGATCGACAGGCCCGTCGAATTGCGGGCGACGATCCGGGAATGCGGCGACAGGAAGACCATCGTCGACTGCGAGGCGATATCCGGGGGTGACGTGGCGGCGGTGGGCGAAGTCATCGCCATTCGAGTGCCGGACACGTGGCGCTCAGACGACGAGGGTAAACGATGAAAATGAATGCAGCGGTCTGTCTGACCTGGCTCGCCTGCGTCGCTGGCTGCGCAACGAACGACGGCGTTGTGGGCACGTACGCGCCGTCCTGCGTGGCCTTCGAAGGCAACACGATCGAGCTGGCGGACAGCCGGTTCACCTGGGACAAGTTCACGGATGAAGTCACGGTCGACGACGCCGGCAACACCGTCGACCCGTTTCCCGGCTTCCCCGTGCGCGGCACTTATACCGTCGAGGGCGACGTCGTACGCCTCGTGACCGACGTGGGTGAACTCGCCGCCGAACTGCATTTCGTCCGCCGGCCCGGCCAGGTCTACCTGCTGACCGATGCGGAATTCGACGCCTGGCGGAATAGCGGCACTGTTCCGAAATGCGCGCTGCTCCTCGGCGCAGGCGAGTAAGTAAGACGCCGGAAACTCCCGCGCGAGGGATTTGTCGAAATTTTGAGAACTGCGGCACACTTTGGATAGCGATGTCGCTTCGAAGCGACGGATAATTCCTTGTCGCGCTCAATACCGTTTGATTAGCTATCCTTTGGTCATTTTCAACGATCGCGAGAGCATTATGTCAGGCGTCCGATGGTTAGCTGCATGGGCAGTATTGTGCGTTTCGATGGCGGCACAGGCCGCCACGATTTCCCTTTCCCACCATGAACCGCTGCAGCGCCTGAGTGTTGCCGCCGCAACC
>DATHRM010000150.1:0-4180 GCA_035465295.1 Woeseiaceae bacterium
GCGAGTTCGTCGGGCAACGGCTCGCGGCCCATCTCCTGCAGCATCTGCCGGGAAATGCGATTGAGCTTGTTGATCGTCTCGATCATGTGCACCGGGATACGAATCGTGCGCGCCTGGTCGGCGATCGAACGCGTGATCGCCTGGCGAATCCACCAGGTTGCATACGTCGAGAACTTGTAGCCGCGACGGTATTCGAACTTGTCGACCGCCTTCATCAGGCCGATGTTGCCTTCCTGGATCAGGTCGAGGAACTGCAGGCCGCGGTTCGTGTACTTTTTCGCTATAGAGATCACGAGGCGCAGGTTGGCTTCGACCATTTCCTTTTTCGCGCGCCGGGCCTTGGCTTCGCCGATCGACATCTGCCGGTTGATTTCCTTGATCTCGGATATGCTCAGCGACGTTTCTTCCTCCACCTGCAGCAGCTTGCGCTGGGCGCGGAGAATGTCGTCCTTCAGCTTGGCCAGCGTCGATGAATGCTTGCGCTTGGCACGGATGTGCTTGTCTACCCACGCGAGATCCGTCTCGCTCTTCGGGAAACTCGCCAGGAAGTCCTTGCGCGGCATGCCTGCGTCACGCACGCAGATCTGCATGACCAGACGCTCCTGGGTGCGGATCACGGACACGACGGTGCGCAGGTTCTTCACCAGCATGTCGAACAGTTTCGGTGCCAGCTTCAGCTCCATCAGCTGGTCGGCGAGTTCGGCCTGGATCTTGACGGTCTTCTTGTCCTTCATGCCGTGCTTGTCGATGGCCTTCAGTGACCGATTGTGCAGCCGGCGAATCTTCTTTACCCGTGCCTTGACCTCGTCGGGATCCGGGCCGGTATCCACGGCCTCGTCGTCGTCATCATCCGACTTCGGCGCGGGCGGCTTGATCTCGTCCGGTTCGTTCGGGTCGATGAAACCGACCACGAAATCCTGCATGCGCGTGTCGCCGGCTTCGACGGCGTCGGCGACCTCGAGCAGCAGGTCGATCGTCGGCGGGAAGTGCGACATGTGGTACTTGACCTGGTTGAGACCATCCTCGATGCGCTTCGCGATCTCGATCTCACCCTGGCGAGTCAGGAGCTCGACGGTACCCATTTCACGCATGTACATGCGCACCGGATCCGTCGTGCGACCGAACTCGGCGTCGACACTGGCGAGCGCGGCCTCTGCTTCCTCGGCGGCGTCGTCGTCGTTCGAGACGGCGGCGTCGGACAGCAGCAACGACTCGTCATCCGGCGCCTTCTCGTGCACCGTGATGCCCATGTCGTTGATCATGTTGACAATGTCTTCGATCTGCTCGGGATCGATAATGTCATTCGGCAGGTGATCATTGACTTCGGCGTAGGTCAGGAAGCCCTGTTCCTTGCCGCGCGCAATGAGTTCCTTCAGCTGCTGAGCCTGCTTGCTGCTGCCTAGTGCTGCACGTTTCTCGCTCAAGACGAAACGCCCTCCATGTAAAAAATGCAAACGACCAAGTGTACTTGTTTGACCCGATCTAATCTATAAATGTCCATTTAAAATTCCGTCGTCTCTTCCCTGGCCGAGCGCATCAGCGAAGCTGCCGGAGCTCCGCGATTTCGGCCTCATCGAGAGGTTTAACCCTCTGTTTTTCAATGAGAAAATCAATTCGTTCCCGGCGCCCGGCAAGCGCCAGCTGCGCGAGGCAGTCGGCGAGCTCCGCGGCCGGGTCGAATTCTTCGTCGCCGGGGACCTCCACGGCGGCCAGTTTGCCGAGGTGGCGCCCCTGTTCGTCGTGACGCCAGCGCTCCAGCAGTCCCGCCGTCGTGATATTGGGCTCCTGCTGGGCCGTTTCAATCAGGTCGCGCAACAGGTCGATGCCCGGACGGCCGACACCGGCGAGCTTCTCGACATCGAGGCTCGCCGCCGCCTCCGGGTGGTTCAGCAGCAGGGTGATCGCCCGTCTCACTACCGAGGGCCTGCCGGCCGCGCCCGATACCGGGCGCCCGCGCGGCAGCCGCCGGCGTCCCGGCTGCTCGGTGCCGGTCGCCTGCGCGCGGCCGAGCATTGTTTCCAGCTTGCCGGAGGTCAGTCCCACGGTCTTTGCCAGTGATTCGATCAGCAACTCCCGGTATACGCCCGGCGGAATCCGGCCGACCATCGGCTTCGCGAGTTCGGCCAGCCTCGCGCGCCCGTCGACCGTGGCGAGGTCGACCTGTCCGGCGAGTTCGGTGATCAGGTAGTCCGACAGTGCAACCCCGTTGTCGAGGGCTTTTATGAACGCGTCGGCGCCGTGCGCGTTGACATAGGAATCCGGGTCGTGGCCCTCCGGCAGGAACACGAAACGCACCTGGCGGCCTTCGCGAATGTGGGGGAGGGCGGTCTCCAGGGCGCGCCAGGCGGCCTGCTTGCCCGCCCGGTCCCCGTCGAAACAGAAATCGACGTTCTCGGTCAGCCGGAACAGCCGGTTGAGATGATCCGCGCTGGTCGCGGTTCCCAGCGTCGCCACCGAGAAGTCGATGCCGTGGCGCGCGAGCGCGACGACGTCCATGTAGCCTTCGACGACGACGAAGCGGTCGATCTGCCGGAGCGCCTGCCGCGCCTCGTGCAGGCCGTACAATTCGCGGCCCTTGTGGAACAGCACCGTCTCCGGGGAATTCAGGTATTTCGGCTCGCCGTCACCCATCGCGCGGCCGCCGAAGGCGATACAACGCCCGCGAACGTCGCGGATCGGGAACATGATGCGGTCGCGGAAGCGGTCGTAATGCGCGCCGTTGTCCTTGCGGATGATGAGCCCGGCAGCGAGGAGGCGGTCAATAGCCTCCTGCGAGGTGCCGAACTTGTCGAGCACGCTGCTCCAGGCGTCGGCGGCATAGCCGAGGCCGAAACGTTTCGCGGTACTGCCGTCGATGCCCCGCTGCTTCAGGTAGTCGACTGCGGCCGGGTTTTCGCGCAGGCCCTGCTGCCAGAAACGCTCCACGCGGGACATCAGGTCGAAGAGCTCGTCGTAGCGACGCGCCGGACGATCGGACTCGTCTCGCGGCACCTCCACGCCCATGGAGTTCGCGAGGCGCTCTATCGCCTCGACGAAACTCATGTGGTCGAATTCCATGAGAAACCCGACGGCGGTGCCGTGCGCGCCGCAGCCGAAGCAATGGTAAAAACCTTTCGACGGGCTCACGGTGAAGGACGGCGTCTTCTCGTCGTGAAACGGACAGCAGGCCTTGAACTCACGGCCGGCCTTCTTGAGCTGAACACGGCGGCCAATCACCTCGACGATATCGGCCCGTGCGACCAGGTCGTCGATGAAATCCTGGGGAATCAGTCCTGCCATAGTGAATTAAACGTGCGCTCCGCGGCTTCGGGTCTTGACAGAGCCTGTTCTTATTATTGGCGTCCGGGCCGAGGCCCGTTGGCACAAGCATAGCGAATTCACGCCGATTCGCCAGCGCTTTATTTCGGCGTTTTCAGGCTTCGAGCCGTGCCTTGACCCGGCTGCCAACGGCGCCCATGTCTGCGCGACCGGCGGCCTTCGATTTGATGGCGCCCATGACCTTGCCCATGTCACGAATGCTCTCGGCTCCGGTTGCCGCGATCACTTCATCGATCAGTGCGTCGAGTTCGGCATCGTCCATTTTCGCCGGCAGATAGCCCTGGAGGACCTCGATCTCGGCCTGTTCGATGGCGGCGAGATCGTCGCGGCCGCCGCGGGTGAATTGCTCGACGGAGTCGCGGCGCTGTTTCACCATCTTGTCGAGCACGCCGAGCACCGCGGCGTCGTCGAGTTCCTTGCGGGAGTCGACTTCGACCTGCTTGATTGCGGCACGGATGAGACGCACGATTTTGAGCCGGTCCTTGTCGCCGGCTTTCATCGCGGACTTCATGTCCTCGGTAATGCTGTCTTTCAGAGACATCGGCCGAGAGAGCCTCGAACCTCGGGGGACGATCAGTACAGACGCTTGCGCTTCGACTCTTCGCGGGAGAGGCGCTTCAGGTGCCGCTTCACGGCGGCGGCCTTCTTGCGCTTGCGCTCCTGCGTCGGCTTCTCATAGAACTCGCGGCGGCGAAGTTCCGTGAGGACCCCGGCTTTCTCGCAAGCACGCTTGAAGCGGCGCAGCGCGGCATCGAAATATTCGTTCTCTTTTACGCGAACACTTGGCATTTAGATCAGGCCTTCCTTCTGGGCATAAATAATCCCGGGTCGAACCGGGAGAGCCGCGCATTTTAACCCCCGC
>DATHRM010000151.1:0-8670 GCA_035465295.1 Woeseiaceae bacterium
CCTGTACTGGCGATTCATCGACAAACATCGTGACTTCTTTGCGTCCAATCCCCGTCTCGCGCTGATGCCGAAGGCGCTCGACCGGCTCGAATCGGCCCGCAAAAAGGCGATATTCGCAGCCGCCGAGACATTCCTGGACGCGTTCACCCGAAAAGATACGACCTGAAACAAATCATCACATTTCTGAAACCCTATTTCCGCGGCGTGTTGTTATCGTCTCCCACGTTGTATTAACCCTCGATAAACGGAGATTATCAATGACAAGCAAGGTTGCAGGATTTTTCAAAATACTGATCGCGGCACAGTTCGTGCTCGTAGCCGCGCAGGCGACGGCAGGCCACCACGAAAAAAAGGCTGAGTCGAAGGATATCGTCGACACCGCGGTTGCCGCAGGCCAGTTCAAGACGCTCGCCGCCGCACTGCAGGCTGCCGACCTGGTCGACACGCTCAAGGGCGACGGTCCGTTCACCGTCTTCGCGCCCACGGACGCCGCGTTTGCAAAACTGCCGGAAGGCACGGTCGAATCGTTGCTGAAGCCGGAAAACCGCGACCAGCTCGTCGCGATCCTGACGTACCACGTCGTGCCCGGCAAGGTGAAAGCGGCTGACGTCGTCAAGCTCAGCGAGGCAAAGACCGTCAATGGGCAGGACGTCGACATTACGGTTGCCGACAACGGAGTCCAGATCAATAACGCCAACGTCATCAAAACCGACATTGGTGCGAGCAATGGCGTTATCCACGTCATCGACACCGTTATCATCCCCGCTTCATAACGAGTGGTAGCGTGGTGGCACAGGGACGTGCTGCCACTCTTTTACAGTGTCTCAACTCGACTCCTTCCCGGAAAACCTGAATGTCGTCATCGTAGGCGCATCGGGCGCGATCGGCTCGGAGTGCGTGCGCCAGCTCGCCGACGACGAGCGCGTCGGGCGGGTACACGCATTTGCCCGCAACCCGGTCCAGTTTCCGGGGAGCAAGGTGATCGCCGGGCCCATCGATATCTGCGACAGCCGTTCCGTCGATCGCGCGGCCGACACGCTGGAAAAGGACGAAAACCCGGACCTGGTCATCGTGGCCACCGGTATCCTGCATCGCGGCGATGCCGTCCGGCCCGAGAAGGCGCTCGGCGATATCGATTCCGACGCAATGGCGGAACTGTTCACGGTCAATGCCATCGGCCCCGCACTCGTCGCGCGAGCTTTCCTTCCCCGTATGCGCCGCGGCAGCAAGGCGGTGTTCGCGGCACTGTCCGCGCGCGTCGGCAGCATCGGTGACAACCGCCTCGGTGGCTGGGTGTCGTACCGGTCGTCGAAAGCGGCGCTCAATATGATCCTGAAGACCCTGTCGATCGAACATGCGCGGCGCTTTCCTGACGCGATCATTGCGGGACTGCATCCGGGGACCGTCGATTCGGCGCTGTCGGCGCCATTCCAGCGTCGCGTGCCGGAAGAAAAATTGTTTTCTCCCGCGCAGTCCGTCAAGCGCATGCTGGCGGTCATCGACCGGCTGACGCCCGGGGATACGGGCGGCTTTTTCGCCTGGGACGGCGCTTCGATCGAATATTGATACACCAAGACGGAGGCGTATGCTGCAATGACAAGGAAGTCCTGGTCTTTACTACTGGCACTCACTCTTTATGGAAGCCCGGCAATGGCCACCGAAGAGCCGGCCTATGAAATCCTGCTCGAGACGAAGTACTACGACGTACGACGGTATGCGCCGTATATCGTTGCCGAGGTCGACGTCGATGACGACTTCAGGGGCGCCGGCAACAGCGCGTTTCGCGTTCTCGCCGGGTATATATTCGGCGACAACGAACCGAAGCAGAAGATGAACATGACCGCGCCGGTCGAGTCGCGAGACGACAATGGGCCGTTCACCTATTCCTTCGTGATGGAACGCAAATACACAATGGAGACGCTGCCGAAGCCCACCAATCCCGACATCAAACTCGTGCAGCGTCCCGAACGGGTCATGGCCGTGCATCGCTATTCCGGCACCTGGAGCGAGCAGCGCTACGCAGAGCACGAGAAAATCCTCCTCGAGGCCCTGGCAACAGACCGCGTACAGACGAAGGGCGCGCCCGTGTTCGCGCGCTACGATGCCCCGTTCACGCCCTGGTTTCTGCGCCGCAACGAAATCATGATCGAGATCCAGTGGAAAGAGCAGCAATAGCGCGGAGTCAGGCGGAGTCCGGCGCCCGTGTGGCCACGGCATCGATGTGCAGGACGTGGACCAGGAAGTCGCGGAAAACCGGCAATTGATCCGGGTCGATGATATTGATGCCGGGCAGCGCCGTCAGTTTCTCCACCAGGTCGAGTGCGGCCGACGTATTGGTCGCCGGCCCTGCGACGAGGTCCGGTCTCAGCCCGTAGGCTTTCTGCACGCCGACGACCGCGTAAGGATCGGTGGCGCACAGGATGCAGCAATGCACGTTCGCGCCGAGTTCATCGATCGCTGCGGCGCCGTTGTACGGTTCCAGCGGCGATGCGCCGGCCTCCACGACCATGAAATCCGCACCGCGGCTCGCAATATGGTTGAGCAGCGGCCGGATTGCGAGCCGAAACTCGTTTTCCGGCACGACGGTGGAGGGGAGGCCTGCGTCGACAAAATCGTAAACCTCCGCCGCGCCGTGATTACGGAAACTCAGGATGTCACGGTAGCGCCCGGCGCCCGTGAGCTTGGTTCCGATGACCCGGTAGCCGAGATCCGCCAAAATCTGGCAGGCGAATTTGCCGACCATCGTCTTGCCGGCCGACATTGACGTACCGACCATGAGAATCGTCGGAACGTCGAGTTCGCGCGGCGCCGCCTCCAGCGCAAAATCGCGCATGCAGACTTTACGGCCCCGGCGCAACACGTGGCCTGCGTACTCCAGGTCCAGCGGCCGCGGTAACAGCCGGGAGACCGACGTGAAACGCCCGAAAAGCCCGGCACTGGTCATGGCGTTCATGGCGCCGCCGTCCATTTTCATCCAGCTTCCGACGCCTTCCAGCGTGGCGGCCCGGTGTCCGAATGCACCGATGACGCGGTCACCTTTTTCGACGCCGATCATCTCGCCCGTCGTGCACTCGATCGTGTAGAGCTGCGTCGCTTCGCCCACGACCTCGCCCTGGACGTAATCGCCGGTCTCCCATTCGCTGCGCGGAATGGCCACGACGTCGAACGGGCTCGTGTCGAAATCGGCGATCCTGGCGAGCGATCCCAGCACGCGTTTGTTCATCGCGCAGACTCCGCGGGCGGAGCCAGCAGCAACAGTGTGAGCAACGCCGCTCGCTCCAGGGTTTTGTCGATATAGAGGTGTTCGTGCTCGGCGTGGGCACCGTCACCCACCGGCCCGAGGCCGTCGATCGTGGCCGCATACTGGCTCGTGGTGTTGCCGTCCGAGCCGCCACCGGCTCGTGCCCGGCGCAGGTCGAGGCCGAGATCCGCGCCGAGTGTTTTTGCCTGCCGCCACAACGCCGAATTGCGGGGCGTGGCCTCCATCGACGGCCGGCCGATGCGGCCCTCGATATGCAGGCGAACCCCGGGAGTGACGGGTTCGATGCCGCGAATCGCTTTCTCGATAGCGTTGCCGGATTCGACGGTCGGCACGCGGACGTCGACGACCGCGGTGCCGTGCGGTGCGATTACGTTGGGCTGGATGCCGCCGTCGACGGTTCCTACATTGACGGTAATGCCCTTGTCCGGATCGTTGAAGTCGAAGAGCGTCTGAATGACGTGCGAGAGTTCCAGTATTGCGCTTGCGCCGCCTTCGGGATCGAGGCCGGCATGCGCGGCCTTGCCGAATACCGTGATGGTGAATCGACCGATACCCTTGCGTTCCGTCTTGAGCTTGCCGTCTTCGCCCATTGCCGGTTCGAGCACGAATGCGCGTTCCGCGCGGCGCGCGAGCATGCGGATATACGTCGACGATGTACGGCTGCCGATCTCCTCGTCGGCATTGAGCAGCAATACGGGCGTCAGCGGCGGCTCGAGGCGCAACTCGCGGATCGCGCGCAAGGCGAGAACGATCTGGGCGAGCCCGCCTTTCATGTCGAAGACACCGGGCCCGCGCAGCGTATTGCCGTTGACGGTAAACGGCCGCTTCTCGAGGGTGCCGATCGGCCAGACGGTATCGAAATGGCCCACGAGCAACTGGTTGCCGCGATCGCGGCGACGCTCTGCCGGACGCGCGAAAATATGGTGCACGCCGGCAGGCACCCCTGGTTCCCTGACGACATAGCCGACGTCCATGAGCGCGCCGGCGAGACTTCGACGCACGCTGTCGTGGCATTCCGGGTGCGCGGACGGCGATTCCGCCTCCACGAGACGCTGCACGAGGCTTACAAGCGCGTCTTTCTGGCTATTGATGAAGTCTCGTACCTGGTCGACGACCGCATCCGCCATGCCGGCATCACTTCTTCATTTCCGCCGGAAACGGAAATGCATTGGACGTGTCGATGGCGGCAAACCGCCCGGGCGACAGGTAGGCAAACAACGGCGACTCGTGAATAAGGTCCTGGCTGTCGTGCTCGGAGGTGCGAACGAACGACGACTCGGCACGGGCGGCGATAATTTCACCGGTAATCAGGCAATTTTCGCCGAAGCCGGTTACGGTCTTGAAGTGCCTGCATTCGAAATAAAGGTAGGCATCCTCGATAAATGCACCGTCGACCCGGTCGGCGGGGAACGTATCGAAGTAGTCCAGGATGGGCTTGGCGCCGCCGACGCGTGGCGAGGCGGCGAGGCTCGTATACAGGATTTGCGTGGGCTTCGGGTAGCTGACCGTGAACTCGCCGGTGCGCTCGATATTGGCACAGGTCGAGTGGCTGGGCGTGCAGACGAAGCCGAAGTAGTTCTGCCAGCCCATGGCGGTCACCATGTGCTTGGGCGCCATGTCGAGCGTGCCGTCCGTGTCGATGGTGCCGATGAGTACGAGGGGTGCGACCGTAAAAAACCGTTCCCACACGGGCTCGCTCGTGTCGATTTCGACGAGGCGGCGTTTTGCGCTTGGCTCGGTCACGTCCGCTCCCGGCAGGCATTCCTCCCACAACTCTCAAAATAGGACCGGGCCGGCCGCTTTAGAATAGGTAGTTGCCGCGATCGCAGGGCAGTCACTTCAAGTTGTTGATTTATAATGTGAGCAGAACGGCCGGCCGGTATCATAACCAGCCCGTTTCTTTATAATCGGAATAATCGGTAGTCCTGAGGGGGGTTGCACATGCCTTTGCGCAAGCGCAGAGCCGGTATCTTTCAGCGCGGCGCGGCGTTCGGCGCCGTCGCGACGGCGCTGGTGCCCTTTCCCGGGCTCGCTCAGCAAGCCGAAGAGGTGGCCGTCGAGGAAATCGTCGTAACGGGCTCGCGCATCCCGCGGCGAGATTTCGGCGCTCCCAGCCCGATCACGACCGTCGACCGTGACACGCTGCTGAACTCGGGCCAGCCGACGCTCGAAGAGTCCCTCAACCAGATGCCGCAGATTACACCGGATTTCGGCCGCAGCTCGAACAATCCCGGCAACGGCAAATCGCTCATCAACCTGCGGGGGCTCGGTTCCAACCGGACGCTGGTGATGTTGAACGGACGACGGCTGGCGCCGTCCGGCGTCGGCAGTTCCGTCGACGTCAACACGTTGCCGCAGGTGTTGATCGACCGCGTCGAAGTCATCACGGGCGGCGCGACGACGGTTTACGGTTCGGACGCCGTCGCGGGGGTCGTCAACTTCATCACGCGCGACGATTTCGACGGCTTCGGTCTCGATACCAGCGCCTACGTGACCGAAGAGGGTGATTCGCAGGTTTACGACCTGAACCTGACCTGGGGGCACAATTTTGCCAACGGCCGAGGAAACATTACCGTGTTCGGCGGGTATCTCGATCGCCGGGCCTCGTTCGCGGGCGACCGGGCGATCTCCGCTGTGCCGCTGTTCGACACCTGGGAAGGCGACATCGTCCAGGCAGGCAGCGGCACCATACCTGAAGGCATTATTCCGTTCCCCGAGGCGGACCTCGGTAACGGGCCGGTAGCGATTACGTTTACACCGGACGGTGTGCCGCGCGAATTCATCGATCCCGACGACCGCTACAACTACGCGCCAGCCAACTACCTGCAGGTGCCGCTCGAACGCTACTCGGGCGGGCTGTTTCTCAACTATGAATTAAGCGAGCGAATCGAGGGTTACACGGAGTTGACGTACACACGCAACGTGGGCCGTCAAAACCTCGCCCCGGTTCCGGCCTTCGAACTGGCTACGACGAATCTCGACAACCCGGCCCTGTCTCCCGAAGCGAGCCAGTTATTCGCCGACTACTACATCCCGGATGAGAACGATCCCAACCTGGTGTCATTCTTCCTGGCGCGCCGCATGGAGGAGGTGGGGCCCAGAATCGCGGAGACGCAAAATGATTACTATCGGGCGGTCGTGGGCCTGCGTGGCTACCTGAACGATACCTGGGACTATGACGTCTGGGCGACGTATACGAAAGGCGAAGAAGAAGAACTCTTGATCAACGACGTATCGCGATCCAGTTTCCTGCAGGGATTGCTCGTCGATCCGCTCACCGGACAGTGTTTCGATCCATCGCGTGGTTGCGTGCCGATCAACATGTTCGGGGCGGGCAATATCTCTGCGGAAGCCGCCGACTTTCTGCGGCTCCCGCCGGCCGCCAATTTCGCGAGCCGTGAGCAAAAACTGGTCAGTGCCTTTGTGCGCGGTGATCCGTTCAGCACCTGGGCCGGCCCTTTGTCGGTGGCCATCGGCGCCGAATGGCGCAGCGACACCGGCAATTTCGAGGCCGATGAATCGCTGTTTTCGGGCGACGCAATGGGTTTCCAGGGCGCGTCCAGCGTTGACGGCCGTGAGAGCGTTCGCGAAATCTATGCCGAAGCCCTGGTTCCGCTCGCAGACAACCTGTCGTTCGCGAGATACCTTGCGCTCGAGGTGGGCGGGCGTTTGTCCGAGTACGACAATGCCGGTTCCGTGGACACGTTCAAGATCGGTGTTGACTGGGAGCCCGTGAACAACCTTCGATTGCGCACGATGTTCCAGCGCAGCGTGCGGGCGCCGGACCTCGTCGAAGCGTTCCTGGAGCAACGGCGCAGCCCGGGCAGTTTCGTCGATCTCAATAATAACGATCCATGCTCGGCATCCGAAAATCCGGTTGCAAACGGCAACACGGAGAAATGTGTCTTGCAAGGCATACCGGTGGACCAGGTGGGTGTGTTCGAAGCGACTCCCTTCTTCCCGACTACCTACGTTTCGGGCGGCAATCCGGCGCTCGTTCCGGAGACGGCGGAGACCTGGACCGCTGGCGTCGTTTTTAAGGGCTTCGAGAACTGGACTCTCTCCGTGGATGTCTTCGATCTCCACGTGGAAGACACGATCGGTGGAGCCGACGCCAGGCGTGTTTGTTTCGACGCCAGGAACACCGTAAACGTCCTCTGCGACGACATTATCCGTGATCCGAACAACTATAACGTGATTGAGGTAATCGAGATCGCCAGCAATCTCGGCTCGGCCGAAACCAGCGGTCTGGATGTGCAACTCAGCTTCGCGACGGAGTTGCCTGCACTGTTCGGCATCGGGGGTTCGTATGCCGACCTCTCGATAGACCTCGTGTGGACGCACCTGAGGGAATTCAGGTTTCAGGCGAACCCGGCCGTGGATCCCGTCGACTGTGCCGGCGTATTCGGCTTTACCTGTGAATTCGGCGACATCGGCACGACGTTTCCCAACGATCGCGTGACGACCAATGTCAATTACCTGGCCGGGGACTGGGACATGCATCTGACTTGGCGCTGGATCGGGGATACCGACAACGATGCAGAACGATTCGCTGAAATCATCGGGTTCGACGATCCCATCGTGTCTGTGCCGTCGACGGGCAACAGGAACTACCTGGATCTGGGCCTGGGCTACCGAGTTACGGATTACCTCTCCGTGCGGCTGACTATCGCCAATTTGCTCGACGAGGCCCCGCCATTGATGGCCGACGCGGTATTTTCCAACAATACCGACGAACGAATGTTCGATATCTTCGGTCGCAGCTACCAGCTGAGGCTGTCGCTCCAGTACTAGCCGGAAAGCATATAAAACTGCCAGAGATCCTTCTGGCTCATCCTGAGAAACGGCTTTATCGCCAGCTTGCCGGTGGTGCCGATGCTTTTCTCCAGGTATTTCATTTCCTCGAGCTTCGCGCGCGTTTCTTCGCCGGCTTTGTTCATGAAACCGGACTCGCGCATCATGAGCAGGCCCTTGGCGCGAATCGACAGTTCCGTGTGCAGCCGCAGGTAGCAGAGGAGGTCCGCGACGATCGGGCCTTCGAACTTTTCCCTGAGCGACTGCAGGTACATGCCCACCTTGGAGGTAGAAAAATCGCCGGAGTTGATGAGTTCGAGGAGTTCCGTGTCGGCATCGAATCCGGCACCGAGCCAGTCGGACAGAGTCCTGTCGCTGCGGTCGAAGACGACGACGAAAAGTAACGGCAGGACGCCCAGCACCAGCGCCGTATTGATGATGGGCGTAAAAAAGAAATGATTGAAAACCGAATGCGTGATCGCGGCAATAAAGAGCCCGGGGAGCAAGGCAAGCCAGCGTCGCGTCGGGTACTGTTCGAGCATCGTGTGCGAGATAACGGCGAATATCGCGGTTGCGCCGCCGTGCATGATCGCGGTTCCAAAGCCTCGCACGAC
>DATHRM010000152.1:0-22792 GCA_035465295.1 Woeseiaceae bacterium
GGGTTTAGCATTCGACTTACTTGGGCAACGCTAAGGAGAACGTCATGTTGCGTTCATCACTATTGATTGTATTGCTGGCATTTTCTGCCGCCGCCAGCGCGGAAGATTTCGACTACAACTGGCTGTCGTTCGGTTACGGCATGATCGACTTTGACGACATCAACGTCGATGGCGATGCATTGGGCATCGATGGATCGTTCGCATTCCACGAAGATTTTCACGCGTTCGCGTCGTATTCAGTGGCGGACCTCGACTTCGGTATCGACGCGACGAGCTTCGACTTCGGCGTGGGCTACAACACGGAACTGTCGAACGTCGTCGATGCCTGGGCGCGCCTGTCGTACGAGTACGTCGAGATCGACGTGCCCGGTTTCGGCAACCAGGACGACAACGGCTTCGGCTTCGGCGTCGGTATGCGATTCGCAGCCACGGAGCAGGTGGAGATCGAAGGGTCGATCCAGTATGTCGACCTCAATGACACCGGCGACGAGACGGCACTGGTTCTCGGCGGGCTATTCAGCGTCACTCCCGCTTTTGCCGTGGGCCTTTTCGGCGAATGGGGCGACGACGTGACCGCGTACACGCTGCTGGGGCGGTTCTACTGGGGACAGTGACAGGAAATGCCACGTAGAAAAGAAGCCCCGCCATGCGCGGGGCTTTTTTTCGCCCGCCGATCGAAGCCCGATCGTGCAAAAACCCGGCCGCAGACACACGATAATGGACGAACCCGGACAACGGGCGCGAGTACACGGTGACGCCGACGCGCACTTACGAAGAGCCCTCGGGCGCACCGTGCCGGGAATTCGAACTCGACGCCACCGTGGGCGGTGAACCGGGCCAGGAAGTGAACGGCACGGCCTGCCTGCAGCCGGACGGCAGCTGGAAGATCGTCGGGTAGCCGGGTACGGCGGCCGGGCACCCGCTGTAGGCACGAACCGCCACAAGCTGGTAGTCTTGCGCAACTCTGCGGCGCGGCGAGCCTTCGCGCCGGTACGTCAATCAACCCGTTCGAAGGAGCATGCCCGTGAGAGTTTGGTTCCCGCTTGTCCTGTTGTTCCTTGCCGGCCTGGCCCAGGCCGGCGAGATCGATGCCAAGGTAGAAGCCGCGCTTGCCGCCGAATCCCGCCCGGAAGCCGACGCTGAACGCGACCGCAACCGCAAGCCTCTGGAAACACTCAAGTTTTTCGGCCTCGAGGACGACATGACCGTTCTCGAACTCATCCCGGGTGGCGGCTGGTATACGCGCGTTCTCGCGCCCGTGCTGGCCGAAAATGGCAAGCTCTACGTCGCTCTCGGCACGGGGCGCGTGTCCGAGAACGTGCTCACCGAACCCGGCTTCGAGAAGGTCGAAGTCATCGAGACCGACGCCAATATCCGTCGGCCGGAAGGCAGCCGCTACTACGCGCTCGATGACTTCGATTTCGGCATCTCCGGCATCGACATGGCGCTCACGTTCAGGAACGTTCACAATTTCGATGCGGAGTCCCGCGAACGCATGAATCGCGCCGTGTTCGACGCGCTGAAGTCGGGCGGCCTTTACGGCGTGGTCGATCATACGAAACGGCACATGGAGCCCGAGAACCCGGAGAACCGGCGCCGCATCGATCCCGTGCAGGTCATCAAGGAGATGCTCGACATCGGTTTCGAATTCGTCGCGTACAGCGACCTTCACTACCGGGCAGATGACGAGCTCCGCTACGAAGTCGGGCGCCACAGCGTGACCGGCAATACCGATCGCTTTACGTTCCTGTTCAGAAAGCCCTGAGCCCCGCCCTGACACGAGAGAAAACAACCATGAAAAAACTGCTCGCCATCGTTCCGCTGGGTATTGCCCTGATCATCGCCTCCTGCAACCAGGCGCCGCCCCCCGGCAATCCGAAGATCATCGAGCAGCTTTCCGCAGCATGGAACGAGGCGCTGAACACCAAAGATCTCGATACCCTGACGATGATCTACACGAGTAACGCGCGCATCATGCCGCCGAACGGCGAGACGATGCGCGGTGCCGAGGGCGTGCGCGCAACGTTCGGTGCCATGATGGACGCCGGACTGACGGGTGAAACGTCGATCGAAGAGATAACGATGCTGGACAGTCTCGCCTACAAGATCGGTTCCTACAAAGTCATGGACGGCGACAACGTCGTTGACACCGGGAAGTTCATCGAGACCTGGCTACGGGGCGAGGACGGCAAATGGCGCATCTCGAACGACATCTGGAACAGCAACAATCCGCCTGCAGCGCCGGCGCGCCCGATGCAGGGCAAGCATCGCATGCAGGGCGAAGGCAGGCGCCATTCGCACGTCATGATCGTGCACGAAGTCGATGATGCCGAACGCTGGCTTGCGGCCTGGCGAGGCGAGGACAGCCGCCATGACCTGTTCCGTGCAAACGGCGCGGCGCACGTGCATACGTTCCGGAGTGAGGACAACCCGGACCTTACCGGGCTGGTCATCGCTGTCGAGGACATGCAGGCGCTCACCGATATGCTGTCTTCGGACGAGGGCCGCGCCGCCGCGAAAGCCGACGGCGTTAATGCCGAATCGATCGAGGTATTGACGGAAACCAGGTAACGCCTGCAGGCATCCCTTATGGCTGCACCGCGGTAACGCGTGTTACGCTGCTCCTGAAGTTAAAAACAGGAGCATGTCATGGACGTTAGACGATATTCCGTCTGCGTGTCGGTTGCCCTGTTGGTCATAGCCGGCTGTGCAACCTCGCCGGACGATGAAAGCCGGGGCCAGGCGATGGAGGCCGACATCCAGGATATCTTGAGTCTGTCACTCGGCGAAGACGGCAAGCCGCTGCGCTGCCTGTCGGATCTTCAGTACAGGGGCATCCGCCCGCTCGACGAGAAACACGTGTTGTTCACAGGAAGGGGCGACCAGCAATGGGTCAACGTCTTGCGCCACCGCTGTTCGGACCTGCGACACGGCTCTGTCCTGCGCGTGCGTTCGCACAGCCTTTCGCGCATCTGCGACACTGACCGCTTCGCGGTCGACGACTGGTTCGAGTGGCCCTGGTATTCGCGCTGGCCCTGGCACTGGGGCACCTGGAGCACCGGCATGACCTGCACGCTCGGCAAGTTTTACCCGGTTACCGACGGCCAGGTCGGGGAAATCGAGGCGGTTATCCGGCGTCCCTGACGCCCCGGTCAGGCAAAGATCCTGTCGATCTCGGCGACCACGTCCGGCGTGAAGCGATCGACGAAGTTCACCGCCTTCATGTTCTCGTGAACCTGCTCGACCCGGCTCGCGCCGGTAATGACCGTGCTCACCCAGGGGTTTTGCAGGCACCAGGCCAGGGAAAACTGCGCCAGCGACGCGCCCATCTCCCGGGCGAGAGGCTCGAGCGCTGCGACTTTTGCGAGGCGATCGGCGTCCGTGATCTGGTCGCGCAACCAGGCGAGGCTCTCGATCGAGCCGCGACTGCCTTCCGGCACGCCCTTCTGGTACTTGCCGGTGAGTGTGCCCGATGCGAGTGGGCTCCACGTCGTGGAGCCGTAGCCGTGCTCTTCGTAGATGCGCCGGTAGGCATCGCTGAAACGGTGCCTTTCGAACAGGTTGTAGACGGGCTGCTCGACGACGGGCTTGTGCAGGTTGTAGCGCTCGGCAGCATCGATCGCTGACTGGATATCCGCCGCCTCCCATTCCGAGGTACCCCAGTACAGCGCCTTGCCGCGTTCGATGATGTTATGCATCGCCCAGACCGTTTCCTCGACGGGCGTCGCAGGGTCCGCGCGATGGCAGAACAACAGGTCGACATAGTCGAGGTCGAGGCGCTGCAGCGAGCCGTCGATACCCTCGAGCAGGTATTTGCGATTCAGGGTATTCGTCTCGTTCGGATTGTCGTGCAGCCCCCAGAAGAGCTTCGTCGAGACGAGATAGCTGCCGCGGCGCCAACCGAGACGTTTCAGAGCCTCGCCCATGATCTCTTCGGACTTGCCGTTTGCATAAGCTTCGGCGTTGTCGAAGAAGTTGACACCGGCCTCGTACGCCGCCGCCATCATTTCCACCGTGTCGCTCACGTCGACCTGGGTGTGAAACGTCACCCAGGACCCGAATGAGAGTTCGCTGACCTGGATGCCGGCTTTGCCGAGATGGCGATAGTTCATGGTGTGCCCCGTGACTCTGCGAATGCGCCATGATAAACAAAAGCGGAGGTGTCCGCCGGCGAAGCCGGCGGATCAATCACCCGCTAAGCGCAACTCAGTTCGCGGCGGCGACGACGGCCTCGACTTCCTTTTTAGCGTCCTTGATCGCCTGCTTGGTGCAACGGAAGACGTCCGTCGGGTCCTGCGTGTCCCTGTCCAGCATGTCGTCCAGCGCCTCGCACGCTTCCTTCGCGGTTGCCTCGATGCGCTCTTCGAGTTTCTTCACGTCGCTTTCATCGGTGAGGTCGAGATCGGCGAAGGTAACCTCACGCCTGAGCTGGATCATTTCCGTCGTGTAGCCCGTGGGGCTTGTCGCGGCGACCTTGCGATGCACAACGGGTGCCTCGACGACCACTTCCTCAATGGCTGCGCTGGCCTTCTTTTCCCCGGTTTCCTGCGCAACTCCGGCGCCCGTCAGCATTAACAACCCTGCCGCAGCGACGAAGACGACGGACACACCTGATTTGAACCTGTACATCACAATACTCTCCCGAAGTTGCCTGAAACACGACCTACCTGACATCTTGTGCGTATATGCTGGCGCATACGGCGCGGGTCAATGCGCGGAAATACCTACGCGGGCTAACTGGGGACGATGCTTGCGCTGTTAGACTACGCGGATGTTTCTCGTGGTGATCGGCGCCCTGCTGGGCGCTTTATTCGGCGGCTTTGGCGGGCTGCTCATCGGCGCGGCGCTGGGCTACGCGGCTGGCGCCCTGCTGCGGCGATCCGTTATCGGCGGGCTGCGCGTCGTACAGTCGCAGATGATCGACTCGACCTTCGCCATCATGGGCGCACTGTGCAAGGCCGACAGCGTTGTCACTCGCGACGAGATCGATGCCGTCGAGCGAATCTTCACCATGCTCAGGCTGCAGGATACGCAACGTGAGGAAGCCAAAGCGGCCTTCAATCGTGGCAAGCAGCCCGGTTTCGACCTCGATGCCGCTGTCGACCGGTTTGCCCGGGTCAGCCGCCGGCGGGCGCCGTTAATCCAGCTTTTTCTGCAGCTGCAGGTTATGGCTGTCGCAGCCGACGGCAAGGTGGACCCGGCCGAACACGAGATGCTGGTGCGCATTGCGCGCCGCCTGGGTCTCGGCGAACAGGACGTTGCGCAACTCGAGGCGCTGCTGCGCGCCGGCGGGGCAGGCCCGTCTGCTCGCGGCGCACCACCGGCCGGTGACCGCCTTGCAGACGCCTACGCGGCCCTCGGTGTATCCGCCGACGCCAGCCCGGCGGAGATCAAGCGAGCCTACCGCCGGCTCATCAGCCAGAACCATCCCGACAAACTCGCCGCCCGGGGCCTGCCCGAGAGCATGCGCGCCGTGGCGGAAGAACGTTCGCGGGAGATCAACGCGGCGTACGACCTGATCAAGAGCGCGCGCGGCATGTCGTAAGCGCGAATTCGGCCCGGCTCAGGGTCTCCCGCGCTCCCGGATACGCCGGCCAACGACGTCGATCGGCGAACGCGTGTCTTCGTTCGGGATCTCGAAGGTATCCGTCAAATCGAGGTCAACGTCCTCGCTCTCGGCGGCAGGTTTCGCGGAATAGATAATGCGGACGTCGCCGACGGCGATGACGTCGTTATTCTCCAGCGACAGCCGCGTGGTTGCCTGGCCATTGATCGCAGACCCGTTCTTGCTGCCGAGATCGACGAAATGAACGCCGTCCGCGGTACGGGCAATCAGGCCGTGAAGCCGGCTGACCTGGACGTCGTCGACACAGATATCGCAGAACCGGTCGCGCCCTATAAGCAGACTGCTGCCGTTGAGATCAATCGTCCTGGCAGCTTTGCCCTGGACCTTGACGATCAACTGGCCCGACGCGTCCCCCGACACGTCGTCGGCCTGGAGCGGCGGCTCCGTCGTGGTGTCTGCCGTCGCGGGGATCAGTCCCAGCACTCGCGCGGCTGCCTTCACGATTTTCGTCGTAACTGCCGTCTCGTCATCGCGTACCGCAATTTCGACAGCCTTGCTGCACAACAGGTCGACGGTTTCGGGTACACCGGCGCTGAGTTCGTGAATCAGGCCAACGGCATAGAAGTCGAAGTGTCGTCCGGTATCATCGCCTTCCCCGGCCTCAGGCTCCGGTCGTTCGTATCTCTCCCTGACGAACTCCCGCGTCTCCGGCAAGGAAAACGGCGTCAGGAGAATCCGCTCCCCCGCGTGCGCCGCGATGGCCTCCAGGATCGGATCCATCGGCTCGAGCATGTCGTTTGCGGGTCCTGTCAGTACAATCATCAAACCGAACTGACTTCCCGCTTCCATGTCGATCAGCTCGCGAACCCGGGCAAGCACCTGCTTGCCGTGCGCATCGATGTCCCTGACCACGAGGACCGTCCGCCGTCGTTTCATTTTCTGAGAGCGAAGAAACAGCCCCAGGACATTCTTGAAATCAGCGAGCCCCAGGCCCTCGCAATCGAAGCCCAGGCAATTCACGACCTCGTCCATGAATGCGGTGGGATCGTCGAACGACTGCTCGATACGAATGACAGTCGCCTGCGTGTCGATCCCGGCAAGAAAGCTGTCGACGACGTAGCCGGGCGCGAACCGGCTGTGGCTCACAAGTATGGCGACCGGCGCGCCTTCCCGGTAGGAGCGTTCGAGTTGCGCGAGCGACGACCGGCACAGGCGGCCGAGCACGGGAAACCTCGGCGCATCCGAGAGCGGCGTCGCGAGGCGCCGGCAGACGTTGTATTGTTCAACGATCGATTTCATATGTTCGGCCTTTTTAAACAAGAGGTTAAAGGCTCTTATTGATTATTCGTCGAGCTTTTGCAGTCTATTTGCTTTGGTGTCTTATGTAAACTCCACTGACGCGATCGCATGCAACTCGTTGAAATCCGCGCGCACCGTTGTTAACAGAATGCGCGGGGCGCCGGCCATCGAGCGGTTTTCGTGCGGAATTTTGCGGGCCGTCGCGCACCACGATTGCCGCAGACGCGCGCCGGCGGTATGGTTTTGCAACTGCCCCGAATAAGAAAAACGATGAGGGTTGGCGATGGGAAACTCGAAAATTGCAGCCATAGCGGCTGCACTCCTGGCCGTTGTGTTGATCGCGATATCGCTTCCGGCGGGCTCGCTGCCTGCTGACGAGGTTGTCGAGGACCGTTTCGACGCACGCGGCGTCCCGGGCATACAAGCCCGCCATACATTGCGGGGCCAGGCCTGGGCGGCGGAACTCTTCGGCCGGCGTTACGGCCGGAACCTGCTTGCCGCCGTTGTGCACGACAGCGATGCTGGCGAGATCCGCGCGTAGCGTCAGGATACGGCCGGCACCGGCTGTTGGTGGTATCGTGGTGAACGACAACGGTTCACCATGGAAACCCCCGATCGATACGCGCGCAGGCAGCGCCAGGTGCAGGTTCGCTGCTATGCGGAACTGAACGACTTTCTTCCCGAAGACAGGCGTCAGCGCGAGTTTGCCTGCTCATTCACAGGCACGCCCTCGGTAAAAGACCTCATCGAATCGGTCGGCGTGCCGCACACGGAAATCGATGTCATCCTCGTCGACGGCCGTTCGGTGGATTTCGCCCATCGCCTGCATGGCGGCGAGCG
Source organism: Woeseiaceae bacterium (assembly GCA_035465295.1). Lineage (GTDB taxonomy): Bacteria > Pseudomonadota > Gammaproteobacteria > Steroidobacterales > Woeseiaceae > UBA1847. The sequence continues at coordinate 7,706 of DATHRM010000152.1, forward strand.
CGTGGCCGTGTATCCGGTGTTCGAACGCTACGACGTTACGCCGCTTACGCGACTCAGGCCTGCACCCTTGCGCAAGACCCGCTTCGTGGCGGACGTCCACCTCGGTACGCTGGCGCGGAACCTGCGCCTCCTGGGATTCGATACCGTGTGGGGACGCGACCTCGACGATGACGCCATCATCGACATCGCGGCTGCCGAACGACGCATCATCCTGACGCGCGACAAGGGCATCCTCAAGAACGGCCGCGTCACCCACGGCTACTGGCTGAGGGCTACCGATGCGGAAAAACAGCTGGACGAAGTCGTGCGCGCGCTCGATCTGAGCGGCAGCATCCGGCCTTACACGCGCTGCATGCAGTGCAACGGCAAACTCGAACCCATACGGCGAGCCGACGCGGCACGAACGGTGCCCCTCCAGGTCTTCCTCGTGTACCGGGAATTCAAACGCTGCCGTCGCTGCGGGCGCGTCTACTGGCCGGGCTCGCATGTGCGTCGGCTTGACGGCATCGTCGAGCGAGCGCGATCGGCAATGGTGCCGGAACGCGGTTAGCGCCTGCCCTGCAACCCGGGGCGGAGAACCGCGCCCTACGCTTCGTCGAGATCGTCGGGGCGGAAATCGGACGCGGCAAGGATATCGAGCACCCGATTGATGCGATCGCCGTGGCGTTGCTTGACGCCGATCAGGCCTTCGTCGGCATCCTGCAGCAACGCGACTGCGGCCTCGATATCGCCGAGCGTCGCGTGGGTGCCGAGTATCTCCACGACCGTGTGGTCCTCGATACCGGGAAACAGCCTGGCGATGTCCTGGTGCGTGGCAGCGTTCATGGGTTGACGCTAGCATGCGACCCGTTCGGCCGAAATCAGGGCTTTTACCGATTGGTCATTCTGCAATATCGCTGCGATGGCCCCACGCCGGCGTCAATCTCGCCTACAATTGCCGGGAAGAGAGTATTCAGGGGTTTCCGCCATGGCCGGTGGCTTTGCAAAAGACGGCGCGGTCCAGGAGCAGATCGACGCCACGGTCGAAGACGCCATCAAGCGCGCCCGCAGTGAATTGCCGCGCGGCGACAGCCGCACGCACTGCGAGGAGTGCGCTCGTGAAATCCCCGCGGCGCGGCGCGAGGCGGTACCGGGCGTGCGGCTCTGTATCGCCTGCCAGGCGGAGCGCGACAGGGATCGCAAGGCCGTGAGCGGCTACAATCGCCGCGGCAGCAAAGACAGCCAGTTGAGGTGATAACCGTATGTCGAAGATAAAACTGTTGCTGATTACAGCACTTGCCGCCCTTGCGCTACCCGTGACCGCGGTAACGAGCGACACGACGCTGAAAACGATCATGCAGGCGATACGCCTCGACTTTATCGACATGTCCGACGGTTTCCTGCTCGACGATTTCGAGAAGATCGCGGAAGGCGCCCTGGCAATCGCGGAACACCCCAGGATCCCGCCCGAACAGGTGCAACTGGTTGCGGACGAACTCGGCGCGGAAATGCCCGTGTTCAAGAATTTCGACGTGCAGGTGCACGAGCTGTCCCTCGAAATCTACAAGGCCGCCAAAGAACGGGATCGCGCCGCGGCCGTCACCGCTTACCAGGGCATGGTCGCCGCGTGTTTCGCCTGCCACGCCGCCTACCGGGAACGCGTCGCCGCCGTCCTGAGCGAGAAATAACAGTAAAAAAACTGAATAACCTACTGGTTTTTATAATAATCTCTCGCCTAACACCCGGTCCTTAGGAACTCCTCAGGCTGTCATCAGACGGCCCTCATTCCCGTCGCTGCCGTCGTTGCGACACTGCCAGGCAATGACAGGGCATGCAGATCGAGGAGGCATCGAAATGACGTATCGGGCAGCATTACTACTGGGAGCGCTCATTGCCGGCTGCGGGGGCGGCGGCGATGACGACGAACTCGGCATTGCCGACAGCAGCAATATCGGCTGGGTCGATATCCGCGAGCCCATCATAGGCAACGGCAGCTACACGACCACGGCACCGGTCATCGAGATCTCCGGCACGGCCTTCGTGTCGCCAGCCGACGTCGACTGCATCGCCGTAAAACCCGCGCAGCTGACCCTGACCTGGCAGAACGAGTCCACCGGCCAGGGCGGCACCGGCGGTATCGCGTCGTATTGCCGGAACACGTTTCTCGGCCTGCTGTGGGGAACCCAGTGGACTATTCCGGCGGGAGCGATCGACCTCCAGTTCGGCGAAAACGTCATCACTATCGCGGCCGCTGACAACGCCGGCAACCGCGGCACCGCGACGATCACCGTCGTGCGCGTGCAGGACGTCGTGGCGCCCGTGATCCTCGATAGTTCGCCGGCCCCCGATGCCGTCGACGTGCCGGTCAACCGGAGCATCACCGTGACGTTCAGCGAGAGCATGCTGCGCAGCAGCCTGACCGCCGATCGCCTGGCGATCACCGACCCGGATGGCCTGGAGGTTTCTGGTTTCACGAGCTACGACGACCGCAATTTCCGCTGGCAGTTCGATCCCCAATTCCATCTGCTTTACTCGAGCACTTACACGGTCACGGTCAGCGGCCTGGTCGAAGACGAGTTCGGCGGCAACCCCCTGGGGGACGACGTGAGCTGGCAGTTCACGACGGCTCCGAACCCCGACGTCACACCGCCCGCGGTGATCGAGGTCAGCCCGAACCCCGGCTCGGCCTGCGTATCGCCCGGTGCGAACGTGCTCGCGCGCTTCGACGAACCGATCGATTCCTCGACGGTCACGGACGCTACCGTGACGCTGGTGCAGGAGGGAAACAACGCCATCGACGCCGCCGTGACCTACAACGGCGCGGCCGCGGTACTCGATCCCCTGCTCCCGCTCCTCTCCGGGACGCGGTATGAAGCGAGGCTGGCCGCCGGCATCACGGACCTTGCCGGCAATGCGCTCGGCGCCGATTTCAGCTGGTCGTTCACGACGACCAGCGACGTTGCGAACGGTGCGTGGCTTATGACGGCCCTCTCCGGCGCACCCTTCGAGCGCCGCGATCACACGGCCGTGTGGAACGGCAGCGAGGTCATCGTCTGGGGCGGTCACGGCTGGCTGCAGAGCATCGGCGCATTTGTCGACACCGATTCGGGCGCACGCTATGACCCCGCTTCCGACACCTGGAGCGCCATGAGCACGGATGGCGTTCCCGCGAAGTCGGAACATACCGCCGTAATGGCAGGTAACGAGATGTTCGTCTGGGGCGGTAACACGAACACCGGATTCCGCTACGACCCCGGCACGGACACGTGGACGGCAATGACCACGCTGGGCGCACCGTCGGCGCGCCGCCTCAATGCCATCGCCTGGACGGGCACCGAGATGATCGTCTGGGGTGGCGAAAGCACGAGCGGGAGCACGTTGAATACGGGTGCCCGATACAACCCCGCGACCGATACCTGGTCGCCGATGTCCACACTGAACGCACCGTCACCGCGCCGCGACATGGCCTACGCCTGGACCGGCACGGAATTCATCGTCTGGGGCGGTATCAGCGCGTTCGCAGGGGGCACCCTGCTCACGGACGGCGCACGCTACAACCCGGCCAGCGACACATGGACACCAATGGCCGCAGGCGACGCACCGGGTGGCACTGGGCTGATTGCCGCCTGGACCGGCACCGAGATGATCGTCTGGAACGGCGGGTTGCCGTCGCATATCGACGTGCACGGCTTTCCGACGAATACGCCGACACTGCGTTTCTACGATCCGGCGGCAGACAGCTGGCGCGCGGCGGCCAACCTTTGCGAACCGTACCTCGGCGGCGGTGAGAAACACGGCCACTGGACCGGCTCGAGACTCTTCGTCTGGAGCAATGACGAAAACGGCGGCTACTTCTACGACCCGGCGGCAGACAGCTGGCAGGCGATCGACACCCTCGGCGGGCCGTCGGCGCGCAGCGGCGCCGCGTCGGTCTGGACCGGCGACCGCTTCGTGCTGTGGGGCGGCCAGGCGTCTTTTGGCCTGCAGGACACGGGGTTCGTCTTTACGGAGTAACAGCCACGCTTACAGCTTCAGGGCCATGACCACGATGCCCGGGTCGTCCGGCGAACGCTGCTGGTCGAAGCCCAGTTCCTTCGCGAGCGCGATCATGCCCTTGTTCTCACGCAGCACGATGCCGACCATTTCCTCGAGGCGCCGGTCTCTCGCAATGTCGATGAGCCGCCGCAGCAGCTCGGTGGCGATGCCCTTCCCGTGCCAGTCGTCGGCGACGACGATGGCGAACTCGCAGCTGCGACCGTCCGGGTTGGTCACGAAACGGCCAACGGCGATCTGCCGCTCATGGCCATCGGTATCGACCAGTGCGATCAGCGCCATCTCGCGGTCATAGTCGATCTGCGTGAAACGCGACACCATCTGCATCGTGATGTTCTTCATTGCATACATGAAACGCAGGTAGCGCGACCGTTCCGACAGGCCGTCAACGAACTCGCGCTCGGTCTTTGCGTCCTCCGGCCGAATCGGCCGGATCGTGATGTAGGTGCCGTCGAGCAGCCGGTATTCGTCCACGAGTTTGCTCGGGTACGGGTGGATTGCCATGTGCGCATACTCGCGCGCCGCAGGGCTCACTGGCCTGATCACGATTCGCGCGTCCACCGCCATGGCTTTTTCGTCGTCGACGATCAGCGGATTGATGTCGAGTTCCTCGAGCCAGGGGAGTTCGCAGACCATGTCCGACAGGCGGAGAATGACGTCCTCGACCGCGCGGCGGCTGGCCGCCGGGCGGCCGCGAAACTCGCCGAGGAATCGCGAGGCGCGAGTGTCCGCGATCATTCGCTTTGCGAGAAAGCGGTTCAGCGGCGGCAGGCCGATTGCGCGGTCGCCGATGACTTCGACCATGGTGCCGCCGAGACCAACGCTGATCACCGGACCGAACACCTCGTCGTTGATGACACCGAGCATGAGTTCGCGCCCCGCCCGCGGCTGCCACATCGGCTCGATGAGCACGCCGTTGATTTTCGCATCGGGCCGGCGCTCGCTGGCGGTCCCGACGAGTTCCCTGAACACCGTCTGCACGTCGCGGCCGCTGCCGATGCCGAGACGCACACCGTTGACCTCCGTCTTGTGCGAGATGTCCGGCGAGTGAATCTTCATAGCGACGGGAAAGCCGAACTCTTCGGCGATCGCGAGCGCTTCGTTGGGCTCGTGGGCCGGCACGCTACGCACGACGGGAATGCCGAAAGCGGCGAGCAGCGCTTTCGACTCGACCAGGTCGAGCACGCGGCGTTTTTCCGCCAGCGCGTTCTGGATAATGAGCTGCGCGCCTTCGCGATCCGGTTTGCGCCGCTTGCCGAGCGCCTGCGGCACCTGCAGCAGCAGTTCCTGGTTGGCCCGGTACGCTGCGGCTGCGGCGAAAGCCTCGACCGCGGATTCCGGTGTGCCGTACGTCGGCACGCCGTGCTTGCGAAAAAGATCCCGGCTCGCCTGCACGGATTCGTCGCCCATCCAGCAGGTGAGGATCGGTTTCTTTGCCTGCTTTTTGAGTTCGACGATGCGTTCCGCGATCGACGTCGGATCGGTCATCGCCTGGGGAACGACGATCGCGAGTACGCCATCGACATTCTCGTCAGCCAGGCAGGCCTCGACGGCGCCTGCGTATTCCTGCTCGCTCGCGTCGCCGAGGACGTCGACGGGATTGTCATGAGACCAGCATTCGGCCAATAACCCGTCGAGCGTTCCGCAGGTCGATTCGGACAGGTTTGCGAGTTCGAGCTTGCGATCGGTCAGGAAGTCCGCCGCCATGACCCCCGGGCCCCCGCCGTTGGTCACGACGGCGAGCCGCGGACCGAGCGTGCGGGTGCCCGTGTGCAGTGTCTCGGCCACAGCGAAGAAGTCGGAATAGTTATGCACGCGAACGACACCGGCGCGGTTCAGGGCGGCATCGAATACGTCGTCCGAGCCGACCAGCGCGCCCGTGTGCGATACGGCCGCGCGGCTGCCCTGGGCGAAGCGCCCCGCTTTCATCACGATCACGGGCTTGGCACGCGAGGCAGCCCGCAATGCGCTCATGAACCGCCGCGCGTTGTGGATGCCTTCGATGTACAGCATGATGGCGTGGGTGGCCGGATCGATGATGAGGTAGTCGAGCATCTCGCCGAAATCCACATCTGCCGCTATCCCGCTCGAGATGACGCAGGAAAAGCCGATGTTGCGCGGACTGGCCCAGTCGAGCATCGCGGTGCACATTGCGCCCGATTGCGACACCAGTGCGATCTGGCCCGGCTTCGCCATGCGCTGGCTGAAGGTCGCATTGAGCTTGATGTCGGGCCGCATGATGCCGAGGCAATTCGGCCCGATGAAGCGGATCCGGTGCCGCTTTGCCCGGTCGAGCACGGCCTGCTCGAGCGCGCGACCCTCCTCGCCCGACTCGCGAAACCCTGCCGAGAGAATCACCGCTGCCGAAACGTCACAGGCACCGCAGTCGTCGAGCACGTCGGGGACCGCCTTCGCGGGCGTCACGATAACGGCAAGATCGACGGATTTGCCGATGGCCTGCAGCGACGGGAAACACGCCCGGCCCTGCACGGTGTCGTGCTTGGGGTTGACGGGGTAAATGGGCCCGTCGAAGCCCGCTTCCACCAGGTTTCTGAGGACGACTGTGCCTAGCGAGCCGTCGCGTTCGCTGGCGCCGACCAGGGCGACGGACGACGCCTCGAAAATCGGCGCGATATCAGGTCCCTCTTCTCTCATTGGTTGCATGAATCCTTTCCCGTGTTACATTCCGGTGGCGCGCCGTTCACTTCCGCGGACCGGTTGCCAGCGAAGGATTGTACGTGACGACAGCGCTCATTATTCACCCGATATTTCACCGCCACGAAGTGGCTGACGGCCATCCGGAGTGCCCGCAACGTTTGTCGAGCATTACCGATGCCCTTCACGTCCAGCATCTGTACGACCACCTGCTGCCTGTCGAGGCACGCGCCGCGTCCTCCGGGGAACTCGAGCGCGTGCACGCGGCGCATTACCTCGAGATGCTGGAGGCGCGGGCGCCCAGCGAAGGCTTCGAGCACCTCGACCCGGACACCTGGCTGAGCCCGAATACGCTGCCGGCGGCCCGGCATGCCGCTGGCGCGGCGGTGCTCGCGACCGAACTCGTACTCGAAGGCCGTGCCAGCACGGCTTTCTGCTGCGTACGGCCGCCCGGCCATCATGCCGGAAAGGCGTCAGCCATGGGGTTCTGCTACTACAACAACATCGCCGTCGCCGCAGCACACGCGCTGGCCAGCGGCGCCGTGGAACGCGTCGCGATTCTCGACTTCGACGTGCATCACGGCAACGGTACCGAAGAGATATTTCTGCAGGATGACAGGGTATTGCTGTGTTCGAGTTACCAGCACCCGTTCTATCCCTACACCGGCGCGCCCTCCGAGCCCGGGCACATCGCGAACGTCCCGCTTCCCGCGGGCACGAAGGGCAGCGAGTTTCGCAAAGCCATCGAGGCGCAGTGGCTCCCGGAGATCGACCGGTTTGCGCCCGAGCTCATCTTCGTCTCGGCGGGCTTCGACGCCCACGCGAGCGATCCGCTGGCTCACCTGCTGTTGACCGTCGACGACTATACCTGGATAACGCAGCGCATCGTCGAACTGGCGGACAAGCACGCAGCGGGCCGCATCGTCTCGAGCCTCGAGGGCGGCTATGCGCTCGACGCGCTTGCCGCGAGCGCGTGTGCGCACGTGCAGACGCTGGCCCGCCTGTGAACTGACGACCATAGGCAGTTGCGCGTATTGAGACTGTGTCTAATACGTGAGACAACGCCGCAAAACCAATGACACGTGGAGAATCATCTTGAACTCAATGTCTTTAAAGCACGCGATCGCCGTATCGGCGCTGGGCCTGCTCCTGGCCGTCACCGGCTGCACCGAATCGGCCGACGAAGCGGCCATGGAGAACGCCGCATTGTCCACTCCGGTACCGCCCGGCATGATCCGCGGCGAAGCCCTCGAGACCATGAATTCGGGCGGCTACACGTACGTGTTCATGGACACGGGCCAGGACCAGCGCTGGGTCGCGGCACTCGAGACACCGGTCGCGGTGGGCGACATCGTGCAGACCGACCAGGGCATGGCAATGAACGGCTTCACCAGCAAGACGCTGGACCGGACTTTCAACGTGGTGTATTTCGTGAGTAGCCTGCAAAACCTGTCAGGAGGGTCGCAGCCGACGGCACAGGCCTCGGGCGAACTGCCGGCCGGCCACCCGGACATCACGGGCGGCGCGGCTGCAGCGGCGGCCGTTGCCGATGTCGAGGCCTTCGAACAGGGCAAGGACATTGCCTATGTGTACGCGAACAAGGACGAACTGGCGGGCAGCGAGATCACCTTGCGCGGCAAGGTCGTCAAGTACAACCCCGGCATCCTCGGCTGGAATTTCATCCATATCCAGGACGGCTCGGGTGACGCGGCCGCGGGCGATAACGACCTTATCGTAACGACCAGGTCCAGCACGGCAGTCGGCGACACCGTCGTGCTGACCGGCAATATCGTGCTCGACAAGGATTTCGGCGCGGGATACAGCTATCCGGTGCTGCTCGAAGACGCGGACATAACGACCGAATAAGGTTCAGCCATCGAGGCGCCGGCCGGGCCGGTGCCCCGGGGCGTATCGCAGTCGGCACTGCCGCACCTGGACGACGGCGGCAAACTGCGGCGCATTCGGGCAGAAGTCGTTACCCGGCACCGTCTCGCCGTTCAGCCAGCGCTCGCAGGTCGCAGGGCTGGGGCAGCGGCGGCAACGCCGGCGCACCGCATCCATGTCGATATCCAGCAGCGCGTCCGCGTCACGCGCTGTCGCGCCGTCGATGCCGAACGTCAGCATCATGCGAGTAATGCGGCGCCTGACCGCCTTCGACTGCCGCCAACGCCACGCAGCGATCACAGCGGACAGGAATACCGCCAGGATGGTCACGAGCGTAATGTGGGAATCGGGGAAGAGCATAGCTGGTTGCTCGCATGGATAAGGCTTATTTGTATCGAAAATCCACGTTTCGCCGCTATGAATTGACTCTCAAAAACGACAAATCGCGCGCGGCTCGCCATCGCCGCATTCACTCCGATGGGGTGCGAGCTGCTTGAGGAAATCGGACACTGGCTTCCCAGGCCTATTCCTTTTGCGCGGCGATAACTTCCGAGGGAAACGCGTTCTGGCTGACGTATTCCCGCTGGATCAGGATAAATCCCGCCGCCATCAGATAAGGGGCCAGCAAAACGCTACGGCAACCACCGAGCAAAGCGGGACTGATCCGGTATATCAAGGCCCAGATACCGTTATACCAGCGTGTGCCCTCAGTCATATTCACCATGACGAGCCTGCCACCTGGTCGAAGCACTCGTCTGAATTCACCAAGCACATGGGTAAAATCCCGCTCCGGAATCAGGTCGAACATATAATTGTTGAGCAAGACATCAAAACTATTGTCCTCGAAATCGAGATCGTAGGCATCGCCGATGCTTAGCCGATAATTCCGTGTTGCACTTCTTTTGGCACGATCTTCGGCGCGCGCGAGCATGGCATCGGTCAGGTCAACCCCTTCATTCCGGCCGGATGGATTTGCCTCCAGGATTTTCTCAAATGCGAGACCCGTTCCCACCGCCACCTCGAGCACCGAGTCACCATCCTGAATCCCGGCCAACGCGAGGCAGCGATCACGGGCTCGGCTCTCGGTGAGCAAAGCCCAGACATTGTAAAGTGAGGCAATCCGCCGGTAGGTATCGGGCACCCTGCTTTTGGCGAGCCGCGCATCGGTCATATCCTGGTGCACTCCTAACCACCTTTGCGCTTGATGAGTTGCCGTCGTGTGTGCTTGTCGGGCCTGCCTTTTGTTTTCGGCATCAGCATGCGGTCCTGCCGCAACGCCCGGGTCAGCGCTTCGCGTTCGAGCACGATACCCGGGTCTTCTTCGTAACATTGCCGCGCTTCGGGGGCGGGGCCTCGCCGCGCAGGGATCGCCGTCACGTCGAGAACGTACGGCAGGCGGTCGCGCACAAGCTCGATCCGATCGCCGCATTTGACCCGGGCCCCGGGCGACGGGCGTTCGCCGTTGACGCGCACGTGCCCGCCGGAAACAGCGGCTGTTGCCAGGCTGCGCGACTTGTAGAACCGGCAGTAATACAGCCATCGATCGATGCGCAGGGCATCACGAGGATTGGTCATGGTCGAGAGCCGGGTGCGGGTCTTCGTGTAACAGGGCGATATCTCATTGTACATAACCGGCAATTCGGCTGGCGCCGCAGGGAACCGAATTCAAAGCTGTCTCGTGGAAAGTAGTAAGGCTTCCGCGACACGCAGGGACGAATAATAATGCGATTCAAGACGAAACGGCGGCAGCAAGATGCCGTCCGCAATAGCGGCACCTACCGCGTACAGCTGTATTCCCGGCGTGCACTGCTGATCAGGGAATTCTCTCTCGACGCTCGTGAGAATGGACTGAGCGACATGGAGGCCGCTGAAGAGCATTTGCGCCGGACGATCCCGCCCACCGATTCCTCCTCGCTCACGGTCGCGCTGATCGACGAGAGCCCGGATCGACATACCTACGTTCAGTTCGACATCAAACCGACCTGACCGGAACCGGGCCTTTCTTTTCGGCAAACGTATTACCCCGTTGTAGCGCAGGCACGGGCGCTGGACTAAACTTGATTGCGGTGAGTTCAGTCCTGCTTGGAGGGTAGCCGCCATGCGCAATCCGAAGGGTCTCCTGGTCGTCCTGCTGTTTGCCGGCCTTCCCGCGGGCGCGGACGAGCAGCCGATCGTCCTGCGCGAACACGTCGAACTGCAGGAGCACCTGCACCTCATCGAGCAACCCAAACCCGAGTTTCCCAAGTCCGAGTTCGTTCGCGGGCGTGAGGGCTGGGTATTGCTCAGCTATGACGTACTCGAGGACGGCACCGTGTTCAGCCCGGTCGTCGAAGCATCGAGCGGCAGTGAGGCATTCGACGATGCGGCCGTGGAAGCGGTGAGCAGGTGGCGTTACATACCGGGAGAGATTCAGACCGACAGGGTGCTCGTGCATTTCGTGTACGAACGCAAGCAGCCGTATGTATCCAAGAAGTTTTTTGCGAGGGACCGGAAAGTTCATGCCGCGATCGACAAGGGCAGGCTCGACAATGCGCAGGAGCGCATCGACGAGATGCGGCGATCCGACGACCTGACGGCAGTCGAACTCGCTTACACCTATATCGCGGAAGGCCGGATTCATGGCGTACGCGGTGACAGGGAAGGTCAACTGCAACGGTTCCGCAGGGCAATGATCAACGACGGCCGCTGGCTGAGCCGCAAGGATTACCTGAAGCTGTTACACGCCGCCGTGATTCTCGAGCTGCAGCTCGGCGACTATTCCTCTGCACTGCGCGATTACAGGCTGCTGACCGAGACGAACGTCGGCAGGAAGCTGGCCGAGGACATCGAAGAACCGATGACCAGGATCGTGACCGCGGTCGAAAACGGGGCAGAACTGCCGCCGCCGTATACGCCGGCCGAACTCGAGGTATTCATCGTACGCGAACCGCCGCAGCCGAGCCGCAAGGACCAGTTTCCGAGGCCGGAGCCTGAACGCGAGCCATCGCGGCCACAGCCGCAGCCGCGTCCGGATCCGCCCAGACAGCAAAGCGGCTGACGCGCCGGGCTACATGGACAGCGAACCTTCGCGGAAGTCCGTCTTGTCCAGCCAGGCGTTCACGAGCACGGGCTTGCCCTCCTGCGCGGCGTTGCGCGCCTCCTGCAGCCCGGCCGCGAGCTGATCCGGCCTTTGCAAAAGGACCCCGTGCCCGCCCAGCGCCGCAGCAACGTCGTGGTAGTTGCTTCGTTCGAGCACCGTGCCCACGTCATCCTGCAGGATCTTGACCTGCTCCCGCGCGATCTGCGTCCACCCGGCATCGTTGCCGACGACGGCGATAACCGGGATACCGTGGCGCGCAAAAGTGTCGAACTCGGCGAGCGAGTAGCCGACCGAGCCGTCACCGAACAGCATCCATACCTCGCTGCTGGGCCGGCATAGACTCGCCCCCAGCGCGAACCCCGCGCCGCAGCCGAGGGTGCCGAATACGCCGGGGTCGAGCCAGCTGAGCGGCCTGCGCGGTTTCACAATATAGGACGCCGTGCCGACGAAGTCGCCGCCATCCGCGACGATGACGCTGTCATCAGGCAATTCGGCGTCGATGCGCCGGCACAGCGCCACGGGATTGACGTATTCGGATTCGCGCTCGGCCGTCGCATCGATTTCGGCTTCCCGGGCGGCGTCGCGCGCTTCGAGCGCCACGTGCCAGTCGCGCCAGCGCTCATGCGTGCCCGCCTGGAAAGTGTCTGCCATTGCGCGCAGGAACAGCCCGGCGTCCGCCAGGATGCCGATGTCGGGCTTTCGATTGCGCTTGAGGTCGACCTTGCTGCGATTTGCCGATACCAGGCATGCGGAACGCCTGACGTGACGGCCGTAGTCGAGCCTGAAATCGGACGGCACGCCGGCCAGGATCACCAGGTCCGCGTCCTTCAGCGCCTTGCGTCGCTGGTGCCGGCGATGCAGCGGATGCGCAGAACCGAGCAGCCCGCGCGCCATCCCGGAAAGATAGACGGGGATGTTGAGCGTAGTGATCGCCTCGGCAACGGCATCGGCCTGGCCGGCATCGACAAGTGCCTGGCTGCCGACCACGAGGAGCGGCCGCTCGGCGCGTGACAACCTGCCCGCCGCCTGCGCGACGGCACCCGGTGGCGGAGTTGTAATTGCAGGTGTCGCTACGAATCCCGTCTCGGCGTCTTGCGGGTCGGCGAACAATCGCCGTGCGTGACGCTGCAGATACAGGCGCATCAGGCGGTCGGTCAGCGCGTTGCCCTTCGGTGTCGCGGCCTCGTACCACTCGCGAATCACGGCTTCGTCGTAGAGCAGGTCCACCGGGCATTCGATGAAGACCGGCCCGGGGGTCTTGCTCTGCGCAACCCGAAAGCCTTTCTGAATCGCCGGCGCCAGGTCACGCACTCGCTTGACGGCGGTGCACCACTTTACGTGCGGCTTGAACAGCGCCAGCTGGTCGATATCCTGCAGCGCCCCGCGACCCTGCAGCAGGGTCGCCGCCGCGCCACCGAGCAGGACGACCGGGGATTGCGCGAGCTGGGCATTTTTCACGGCCGTAATCGTATTGGTCACGCCCGGTCCCGCGGTAACTGCCGCGACGCCCGGCGTGCCGGTCAGGCGCGCCGTTGCGTCCGCGGCAAACACGGCGGTGACTTCGTGACGGGTGTCCACGACGCGAATTCCCCGGTCCTTGGCGCCTTTCAGTATCGGCGAGATGTGGCCCCCGCACAGCGTGAACAGGAACCGCACGCCGTGCGCCTGGAGCACCTGCCCGATAATGTCACCACCGTTCATCCGCGCCACCTTACATCAGGCCGAGGATATGGAACACGGCCGTGCCGACCAGGGTTCCGAGCGCATAACCGAGCACCCCCACGAGTACGCCCGGAGTAACGAGATCGTGCCAGCCCTTGGCGGCTGCGAGCGCCGGCGCCGTCGTGGCGCCGAGAACCGCGGCATTGGAAGCCGTCACCAGCTCCGGCAGCGTCAGGCGGAACAAGCGCCCGACGCCGAGCAACACCATCAGATGCACGCTGAGCAGGATGAGCACCAGCACGATCAGGAGCGGTGCGATCTGGATCATTGCAACGACATTGGCGCCGGCGGCAATCGCCGCGAAGAACACGAACGCGAGCCCGACGCCGAGTTCGAATCCGCCGTGCAGGCGGCTCATGACCCTGGGAAACGCTGTGGCCGCCGTCACCACGAGCACCGTAATGACCGCGTATCGCAGGCTCGGGGCACCCGCCAGCGACGTGATGAAGTCGCCGATCGCAACGAAACTGATTGCCGTCGCCATCGCCAGCGTCAGGCTCGTTGCCGTGATTGGCTCGACGCCCGCCGCAGGCGCCCGTTCTGCGCCGTGCTCATGGCGAGTAAAGCGCCGGGCGAGCCAGTTCACCCCGGGCAGCATCGCAATGATGCCGAGAAAAACAGCGCTGAAGAGGTTGTCGGTGGCCGTCGCCGCGGAAAAGAACGAGGCATCCTTGCTCAGCCCGGTGATCTCGCCCAGTGCCGCGTAATTTACCGAGCCGCCGATATAGGTCGATGTGAAGAGCCCCGCGATCCCCGCTTCACGCAGCCCCGGTTCGATGTCCGCCATCGCGGCCAGGCCGCCGAGATCGAGGACACTCACGCCGACGATCACGCCGATAACGGTTCCCGCGCTGGCAATGAGGAATGCGCCGGTCATGCGGGTCGTTTCGAAGAGCATATGCCGCAGGTCGGCCTTGAAAAGAAACAGCGGGATCAACACGGGAACGAAATAGGAAAACACGAAATCGAACGCCGGCGCGGAGTGCGGAATGATGCGCAGGTTGGCGATGGCGATCGCCGAGAGGATCGCAATTACGGCGCCCGTGAGATGCGACCCGATGCGCGTCTTTTCCGCGAGGAATGCGAGACCGGCGATCACGAACAGAACGGCCATGAGCGCCAGGTCGTTATCGGGGCTAATGAGCGTCATTTACTTACCTCGCGATGCGGCATCCGCGCCGGTCTGCAGCGATTTTAACCCGCATAAAATGGCCCGAAGGGGGCAGCGCTACCGGCCCCGTCCAATTCAGGCCCTGTCCGATGGGTAGTTGTACTTATCGACACACGAGCACGATGCCCCAGACTGAGCATTCAAGCTACTGGGGAAGTGACCGGATCGTGTCGAAATCAAATGAACTGCACCGCTACAGGGTATATCGCGTCGGAGCGATATACGTCGTTCTTGCCTGGCTCCTGGGGCAGTTCCTGCAGACCTTCTCGGGCACCTTGCCGCTCGACGATTCGACCATAGATCTCATCATCGTCTCCCTGGTGTTCGGCTTCCTGCCCGTCGTGATCATAAGCTGGATGTTTGCACGCCATCGTCACACGAAGCAGTCGGACAACGCCGTCCGGGACGACTAGAACATACGCTTGCGCCGGTTGAGCGTCTTCGTGCAATACCAGACGATAAGGCCGATACCCACGGCGATCAGGCTCAGCGGCGCCAGCGGAATGGCGACGTTCCAGAGCTCCCAGAAGCCTCCGACCACGAA
>DATHRM010000153.1:0-17569 GCA_035465295.1 Woeseiaceae bacterium
AGCGCGCCTTTGCTTACGATGAAATCGAGCCCATCATGTCGGAATCAACAGGAGTCGACTTGTCGGCGATCTGGAATCGCTGGCAAGAACCGCCACGGTAAGGGAGTAGGGAATCCGCTGACAAAGAGGCCGAGAGCATCCTCCGCGAAGGACTTGCTCCACCGCCAGAAAAATAAAAGGCCCCTTCATAGGGCCTTTTGTTTTCTCGCCGAGTGTGGTTGAGGATGAGGGCCCTGTTCGACGGGCGCAGCCGCGCAGCGGCATGCCCGGTCGCATAGCGAAAATCCCACCCTCTCCGCCAATAAGTCAGGCCTTCGAATGGTCTCCAACGAGAGACTGTCGAAAACCTTTTTCTTTCCGCGACTTGCGTGGTCTTACGTATATTTTTGCGGACCGTCAGTAGGCTCTCGAGCCGGAAATGGGTGGCGGATCGGCAGCTTCTTTACGACGTCGGCCGCACTGCAAATAGACGGCCTCGTCATTTCCTCAGATTCCTACTTGCAAGCCTACTTTCATGACCTGTCCGCTGGGTATCTGGTAGTACGCAGTGGCATCCTGGCTGTTTATCGCCATGCGCACGAACAGTCGATCGCGCCATACGATCATGCCGTGCCGCTTGCGGCCAGCCAGCAGGTCTGTCTGTCCGATAAAGTAGTGAATCTCGTGCAGATTCACAGCCAGGCCCAGTTCGGCACAAGAGGCGAGGTCTGACGGAACGTTGGGTCCCTGCATGAAGCCGTAGCGCAGCACCAGACGATGGAACCCGGCGTCCATCGCTGTGAATTCGATACGCCCTGCCTGCTCGATCCTGGCTATCGGCTCAATGACCACGGTGATGAGTATGACTAATTCGTGCAAGACGCCCGTGCTGCTGACCAGCTTTTGAAGTGCCGGGGGTGTCTGATCCAGACGTCCGGTGAAAAATGCCGCAGTGCCTGGTACGCGAGCTATTTTTGTCCCGGTGACTTGCCCGATAAACGTCTCAACGTCGGGCGTGTTGCGGTTGATGTGTTGATTCAGCAGGCTTGTGCCGCGGCGCCATGTTGTCATCACCACGAACAGGGTTGCCCCGATCAACAACGGCAGCCAGCCACCATTGGGAATCGTCATCAGGTTTGCGCCCAGGAATCCCAGGTCGATGAACAGGAAACCGATCAGGAACGCCAGTGCCGCTGGCAGGCTCCAACCGCCGCGTTCGCGCGCCACATTAAAGGCGAGCACGGTGGTGATGGCCATCGTCGAATTGACGGCAACGCCATAAGCCGCCGCCAGATTGCTGGAGGATTGAAACGTCAGTACGAGGCTGATGGCAGCGAACATCAAAAACCAGTTGACCGCGGGCATGTAGATCTGGCCGCGGGCGTCGGCGGAGGTCTGATTTACCGTCAATGCCGGCAACAGGCCCAGCAGCACTGCCTGGCGAGTCATGGAAAAGGCGCCCGTGATCACTGCCTGGGACGCGATACAGGTGGCAGCGGTGGCGAGAAACACCAGCGGTAACAGCGCCCAGGAAGGAGCCAGGTGATAGAAGGGATGGATACTGCCTGCAGGATCCACGATTAATAGCGCGCCCTGGCCGAAGTAATTAAGGAGCAGCGACGGTAGCACGAAGCCAATCCAGACCTTGCGGATAGGCGACCGACCGAAATGTCCGAGATCGGCGTACAGGGCTTCGCCGCCGGTCGTTACGAGGAATATGGCGTAAATAGCGAAGTACCCGACCATGCCGTTGTTCGCAAAATAGCGGACAGCATGGCGAGGATCGACTGCCAGCAAGACCTCCGGCGCTTGCAGGATTCCGCGTATTCCCAGTATTGCCAGCACCGCGAACCACACCAGCGTCAAGGGGCCGAATATGGCGCCCACTTTCGCCGTGCCGTGACGTTGCACCGCAAACAAGGCAAACAGGATTGCAGCCGTAATCGCAATGACAAAGCGGTCGAGGTGAGGAGCCGCGACTTGCAGGCCCTCTACAGCGCTGAGTACGGAGATGGCCGGCGTAATCATCGCTCCCCCGTAAAGCATCGAAGCGCCGAGAATGCCAAGCAAAATGAGTAGACGGCGGCGAGTTCGGTCCTGGTTTCGATCCGGACGCAGCAGCGCCATCAGTGCGAACGTGCCACCTTCGCCCCGATTGTCTGCACGCAGAACGAAAATCATGTACTTGACAGAAATGATCAGGATCAGTGCCCAGAAGACCAGCGAGAGGACGCCGAGCACGTTATCCGGTGTCACCGGAATCGGGTTCTTTCCGGCGAAGGTCTCGCGTAGCGCATAAATCGGGCTGGTGCCAATGTCCCCGTAAACCACGCCAAGTACCGCCACAGCAAGCACGGCAAAAGATTTGCTGTGCGGCTCCACAGGAGGTGCTCGCTCAAGCGCTTCTTTCTGCGCGTCACGTCCTTGTGTGTTATCAGGATTGGCTGGCACGGGAATACCCTGTAAAGAGAAGGAATCCACCCGATCTTTTTGCCGTATTGACACGGCCGTTAGTCAGACTTTGTAAGCCTATAATAGGTCTAAGAGTGCTATAGGGCGAGGAGAGCGGGAGAGTATCCTCCGCACAGGACTCGCTCCACCGCCAGAAAAATGAAAAGGGCCCTTGTGGCCCTTTTGTCTTTCTCCCCGGGTGCGAAAGGTACGATAAATATTAAAAAATCGCCCGGGGAAATGTGCTGTGTGCGCTTTCGGTCATCTTCGGGCCCCGTTCTGGTTGGCGTTCGAGCGTACCGGGCCGCCAGGGCTAGGTCGCACCGGTATTGACGCCAGCCGTACCTGGGTCATCAAAAAGTCGCGCGTATTCGATCTTGATACAGCGATTCGTGACAACTTCGAGTCCGGCGGCACCTGCCTTCTCTGCTGCTTCGTCGTGAGCGATGTCCAGCTGCATCCAGACGACCTTTGCACCGATGTCGATTGCAGCATCGACGAACGGCGGTACGCGCTCCGAGCGCTGAAACAGATTAACGATATCCACCGGCGTCGGTATTGCGTTCAAGTCCGGGTAGCACCGGCGCCCGAGAACTTGACCGTATTTGGGGTTGACGGGTATTACGTCGAAACTCTTATCGAGCAGGTACTTTGCGACGCGGTGACTGGGTCTCGATGGATCGGACGAGAGCCCCACGATCGCAACGCGTTTGTAGTTCGTGAGGATACGCCGCAAGGTGTCGATGTCGGTCACAACCGTTCGGCCCTTTTACGCAGCTCGAACTTGCGGATTTTGCCGGTCGATGTCTTGGGCAATGGCCCGAACACGACTTTCCGCGGTGCCTTGAAGTGCGCCATGTTATCGCGGCAAAAGTTGATCAGTTCCTGCTCGTCGATCGCTCCGGCGTCGCTGCGGAGGTCGACGAACGCGCAGGGCGTCTCACCCCATTTTTCGTCCGGCATCGCCGTGACAGCGGCTTCGAGCACGGCCGGATGGCTGTAAAGTGTCGCCTCGACCTCGATGCTCGAAATGTTTTCGCCGCCCGAAATGATCACATCCTTGGCACGGTCCTTGATCTCTATATAGCCGTCTGGATGGCATACCGCGAGGTCACCGGAATGGAAATAACCGCCCGCAAATGCCTGAGCGGTCGCCTCGGGGTTCTTGAGGTAGCCTTTCATCACGATATTACCGCGGAACATGATCTCGCCGATGGTCTTACCGTCTTTAGGCACCGGCTCCAGCGTCTCTGGGTCTGCCACGATGAGTTCTTCGAGCATGGGGTAGCGCACGCCCTGGCGGGCCTTCAGTTGCGACTGTTCGCGCATCGGCAACTGATCCCAGTCTTCGTGCCATGAACAGACGACGGCGGGCCCATAAACTTCGGTCAGCCCATAAGTATGGGTCACGTTGAAATCCAGCCGGGCCATCGCTTCGAGAACCGCCGGCGGCGGCGCGGCGCCCGCGGTCATCACATTGACCCGGCGGTCCACTGCCTTTGTCAGTTCGATGTCGGCGTTCGCCATCAGATTCAATACGACGGGGGCACCACACAGGTGCGTGACACGGTTGTGCCTGATGGCCTTGAAAATCGCCGTGTTACGTACGTCGCGCAAGCAGACATTGGTGCCATTCAGGGCAGCGATCGTCCACGGGAAGCACCAGCCGTTGCAGTGAAACATCGGCAGGGTCCAGAGATACACCGGATGGGCGCCCATGTTCCAGGCGAGTATGTTCGAGACTGCATTCAGATACGCGCCGCGATGATGCGTGACGACGCCCTTGGGATTGCCGGTGGTGCCCGATGTGTAGCCTAGCGCGATCGCCTGCCATTCGTCCTGCGGCAACTCCCAGGCGAATTCGACATCGCCGCCCGCCAGGAAGTCTTCGTATTCAAAGTCCCCAATCAGCATGCCGTCTTCCACGGCAGGATCATCGACATCGATCACGAGCGGTTTATCGTCGAGCTGGTCCAGGGCCGCGGCCACTGTCGCGGAGTACTCCGGATCGGTCAGCAAGACGCGGGCACCGCTGTGTCCGAGCTGAAAAGCAATCGCATCGGAGTCGAGGCGAATATTGAGCGCATGAATTATAGCGCCCGCCATCGGAATGGCGAAATGAGCCTCGTACATCGCCGGCACGTTGGGCAGCATCACCGCGACAGTGTCGTCTGTCGTGACGCCGTGCTGCCGCAGGGCGCTGGCAAACCGGCAAATGCGGCCATACGTTTCGCGCCAGCTGCGGCGCGATTCATTGTATACGAGGGCGCAACGTTCGGGATAAACGGCTGCGGCCCGCTCGATAAAAGTCAGCGGTGAAAGCGGCGTATAGTTGGCCGCATTCTTATCGAGATCGGCCGAGTACTGCGAATCTGCCATGACGCGGCGCTATTTGTTCTTCCACTCGGGTTTTCGCTTCTGAATAAAAGCATCGATGCCCTCACGCGCGTCGTGCGAATCCATGTTGCAGGCCATACGTTCGCTCGCGTACGCATACGCATCGGCAAGATCCATTGGCAATTGCTTGTAAAACATGTCCTTGCCGAGCTTTATCGAGTGCGCAGACTTGGCCGCTATCTTCGCAGCCAGCGCATGCGTCGCTGTTGCGAGTTCCTCAACTGCGACAACCTCGTTGACCAGGCCAAAGGCCTTCGCCTGCTCTGCCGAGATGAAGTCTCCCGTGAGCAGCATTTGCATTGCCTGTTTGCGCGGAAGATTCCGACTCAGGGGCACTGCCGGGGTCGAGCAAAACAAGCCGAAGTTGATGCCCGAGACGGCGAATCGCGCATCGTCGGTCGCCACCGCCAGGTCACAGTTTGCAACCAGCTGGCAGCCGGCGGCCGTGGCGATTCCGTGCACCTGCGCAATGACCGGTTGCGGCAACCGGTTAATACTGACCATCATGCGTCCACACTGGTCGAAAAGTGCTTGATGGAAAGCACGGTCCTCGCTGGCCCGCATTTCTTTTAAATCATGACCCGCGCAAAACGCCTTGCCGTTGGCGGCAATGATCACGACCTTCAGTGTTTCATCCTCGGCGATCTGATCCAGCTCGTGCTGCAGGCTGGTCAGCAGTTCTTCGGACAATGCGTTGAATTTCGCCGGCCGATTGAGCGTGAGCGTTGTAATTCCGTCTTCATCGTTGCGCAATAGAACGGTCTCTGGAGTGACTGGATCGGTGCTCATCGATTAGGTCCCCTTTGGTATTTGACAGGCTGAAAACGAATCCGGTCCCGAATCTTCAGGCGCGGCCGGTTCTTTGCCCGATACGTCACCATACCCAGCGCCGACGATCTTTTCCAATTTCGACCAGGGCCCGCAAAACTCCCCTTATTCAGCAGAGCATGCTCCGCCGTCGACTCTCAGCGCCGCCAGAATAATGAAAAGGGCCTTTGTGGCCCTTTTTGTTTTTCTCGCCGAATGTGGTTGAGGACTTCGTACCCCGTGATTCCCAACGCCGAAACCGATTTGGTCAAATTAAGCTAAGCTGGCAATACTGTTTCTGCGATGGAGAGAATAATTTCATGACGCAGAACAAACTCATAGGAATCGTCTTGCTGGTTGTCGGTGCCATTGCGCTGTATTTTGGATTGACTGCTGCCACCGCACCGATGGAAGAGGTGTCGGAGGCCTTAACCGGGCGCTACTCCGATCAGACCATGTTCTACCTGATTGGCGGCGCAGTCGCTGGCGTCGCAGGAGTCGTGATGCTCTTGCGTAAATAGACACCGTGGATGCACCACTGCTGCTCCATCCAATGGCGTCACGTCGCAAGCCGGAACAGATACTCCTGCATGCCGTTGCGGAGAAGCCGCCCGCAATCGATTTGAAACGGGCCCATGTTATTTCGCAGGTCTTCGGGCGAATATCTTGGAGCCGCGACAGGCGTGCCCCGTGGTTCGTAGTCCGTCAACTCGCCGTCGGGCGTCGGAATGAAGCGGCGCGGATGATCGGGCATCTCGCGGTCGGCATAGAAGATCAGCGCATGCGCGATCGCGCCAGGGCGAGCGCGGCGCGCTATCGCACTCATCAGGGCTGACAACGCATCGAGCGTCAGGTAATTGGGCAGGTCCCAGCACAATATGCGGTCGATCGGATCATGCTCGGCCTGTTCGCCAACCCACGATTCGGCCGCGGCACCCAGTGACAGGCCGGGTTCCGCGTTGTTCAACATATCGATGCCGCCGAAATGCGCGAAGTCGGCGATTTCCACGCGGCACCGCGCCCGGCTCAATAACGCCAGCATTGCCGTAGAGGCCGCACCGAGGTCGAGTACGATATGGCGCTTGCCGTCATCCAGGCCGGTGACGAGGTCCTGAAACAACGGCGCGCGCACCGTCGCCGGCGCGTCCACCGGCGACAACGCGGACCTTGCTTTGCGCAAGGAGACCGACACGTCCATCAAGCGTTTGCAGAGGGTACGTTCGGGCTGGTTTTGTCGCCTTTGGCAGGCATCTTGGGGCGGTCCTTGGCAGCAGTGTCACTGTTCGACTTGTCGGCGGTGCCGGACCGGGACTTGCCCAGCGCGTTTTCTACCGCGGCCGGATCCATTTCGATCGAGCCCTTGAAATGGGCGCCTTCCTCGATGCCGACCTTCGGGGCGATGATATTGCCCTGTACGCGAGCATTGACGTGTATGCTGACGCACTCGGTCGCATACAGGTCGCCTTTGGTTTCACCGTCGACCGCAATTGACTTGGCGTAAACGTCGGCCTTTACCTTGCCTTCCTTGCCGATGGTCAACGCGCTGTTTCTGAGTTCTACGGTTCCGCTGACATCGCCTTCGATGCGCAGGTCTTCGCCACCGCGCAGGTCGCCGTTGATCTGGATCGACCGGCCGATGACGGCGGCTTCGCCGGGACGTGAAGTCGCCGGTGACCTGACCGACGCAGCGGCTTTTTCAGTTTCAGTGGCTTTCATATTCTGTGATTCGACAACCTTGTCGTCTTTCCCGGGGCGCTCAAACATTCCGTTCTCCAAGAGTTATTCGGATGCCCTTAACTATCACGTCGAAATATGGCCAACAAGTGTCTCCATTATGCGACTTCGTGCGCAGCATGTTCTTCGTCGGTAGCAGAATTCAGGCGTCACGAGTAGCGACCAGAAGCTGATCCCGTGCCGTACCGAGACGTCTTTCCGTCCATGTCGAGCCGGGACCCTGTTCGACAGGCGCAGGGGCAAAGCCGCAGGCCTGGTCGCGAAGCGACGGGCCCATCCTTGCCGCCAGTAAGCAAAGAAGCCCCGCGCGTGTTCCGGACAGCAGGACAGGCATTTAGTCGAAAGCTGACCGGATTAGTGCACTATGATGGGCTCCTCAACGGCGCTCGCATTGACTGGGAACAAGCACCAATGCCGGGAACAGAAATTACCGACGTCCGCGGCCTCGCGGTCACGGCGCCTGACTCGGCAGTCGTCGGGCAATTCGATGCCCTGGTTGACGAGTTGTATTACTACCGTCCTGGCGTTGTGGACCGCCTGGTGGAGTTGCTGGAAACGTCTCCGGAATTTCCGCTGGCACACGTGCTCGTCGGATATTCGCTGATGACCGAGGGCACGCTCGACGCCCAGCCCAAGGCGCGGGCCCGTCTGCGCCGGGCGGAGGCGTTGCCTGCCAATCGGCGCGAGCGTCTCCACCAGGAAGCGTTGCGGGCCTGGCTCGACGGGGATGCGCTGGCACGTGCGGCAGCCTGGGAGCGAATATTGCTGGAATGGCCCCATGACCTGCTCGCATTTCGGCAATACACCGGCACGCTGTTCTGGGTGGGCGACAAGTGGTACCAGGCCGAGGTGATCGCCGGGCAGGCCGGCCACTGGAGCTCGCAGATACCCGGCTATGGGCACTTCCTGTCGGCAAAGTCCTTCGCGATGGAAGAGGTCGGCAATTACGAGGTCGCCGAACGTGCGGCCCGTGAGGCATTGTCCATCCAGGAGCAGGACCTGTGGGCGCTGCACGGACTGGCCCACGTGCTCGAAATGCAGGGACGCACCGCCGAGGGCATCGAACTCCTGGAAGATGCCGCGCGCTTCCTGAATGACTACAACCTCTTTCGCGGCCACCTGTGGTGGCATCTCAGCCTCTTCAGGTTCACCCGGGGTAGTTTCGACCAGGTGCTGGAATTATTCGACCGCGAAATCTACCCGGACGAGTCCACTTTCTATCTCGATATCCAGAACGGTGTTTCCCTGCTGGCGCGTATGGAGTTCCAGGGGGTGAACGTGGGGTCCGAGCGCTGGGAGCGGCTGGCGCAGGCGTCCCTTGCCGGCGCCACGCAATGCACGCTCTGGTTCACGGCCATGCACCACGTGATAGCCCTGGTGCGTTCGGGCCGGGAATCGGCCGTGAACGCGACCTTGAGATACCTGGCATCGGCCGGCGAGAACTCCTCGCAGGCAGCGCTCGCGCACGAACTTTCCCATGCGGCCGCCGCGTTGTACCGGGATAAACCGGGCGAAGCGCTCGAGGCCATGCTCGAGCTGAGGCAGCGTCACGGCGAACTCGGTGCAAGCCATGCACAGCAGGACCTCTACGACCAGGTCATGGTAGTCGCCGCCCAGCGGCTGGCGGATCTGCCGCGCGTGCGGCAACTGTTGAAAGCGCGATTGTCGACGCGTGTCTGGGATGCGTCCTCATGGGAGGCCTTCGAACACCAGTCCCACCTCGTCGACGGCATCGATGATGCGAGGGCAGTGCGCAAGGCCCTGCGATGGGCGCTCGTTGAGCCGGACCAGGTGCTTTAAGCACAGGCCATGAAAATGCCGGATCCCGGGCGTTGTTTAACGAAGAACGTCCTCTCCCCGGAACTCGCTGCACCGCCATTGGCGCTGATCACTCCGATGGCGCGACCGTCAGTATGTCGGCGTACAGCAGGTCGGGGTGCAGATACGACGGGCTATAGATGTTCCGGATACGCTTGTCTGCATCGATAAGATAGACGCGGAGTATGTGCGACATCGTCGTCAACGCCTTGCCATCCGGGCCTCGATCGCGAATGACGGACTGGTCGTAGTCCCGGAGTATCGGTTCCAGGCGGCCCTCGGATCCTGCGGTCAGGAAGCGCCAGTCGACGTCGCCATGCCGGAAGTGCCGCCCATAATCGGTCATGACGGCCGGTGTGTCGTTGGTTGGATCGAAACTCACGCTGACGAGCCGCACGTTGGATCTGGCCCATTTATCCGCTGCCAATCGCTTCTGGACCTGGCTCAGTACGTACGTTGCGAGCGGGCAGCCGTTAACGTCGGAACAGGACGTATAGATGAAACTGAGCACGATGGTCTTGTCGTCGAAAATCTCGTGCAGATTGACGGCCGTGCCGGCGCTGTCGAGGAGCGTCCCGTCGGCGGCGTCACCGAGGGGCGGCAGGTCGTATGTTCCGGGCTCCGGCGCGACGAATTCGAGGGCCGAATAGCCGGGCGCGAGAACCGGGAATTTTTCGCTCGGTTCGTGATGCGGCTGCTGCGACGCTGCCATCGCGGGCAGCGTCAGCAGCACGAGGACCGGGACAAATCTCATGTGTTTATCGACGGCCCACCCGATCTATTTGCCGTAGAGCGAATAGGCGCCAAAGCGCATCTGGTGCGGTGTCCCGAGTTTTTCGTCTAGAAAATCCACGGTAAACGCATGTTCAAGCTCGCCGTCCTGCCAGTTGTACGCCTTGAAGTACTGCAGGTCCTCGCCATCCGGCGCCTCGACCTTGTCCCAGTTGGCCAGTAACGATGACGTGTAATACACGCGCTCGCCGTCCCAGCTCTGCGACACCATGTTGACCTGTGCACCGATTTTTTCCTGCATGACCTGGACTGGCGCATGCGGATCGGAGATATCGAACAACCGTGTCATGCCGTCGTTCCACGTATTCACCCACAGGTACCGATCGTCCGCCGAAATAGAGATATCCACGGGGAGTGGAATCTTGCTGGCGTCGCCGATGTCGGCAACGGCCTCGGCCTGCCACTCGCCGGTTTCGTCTTCGTAGATGAGCCAGATCTTCGATGTCAGCGCTGCCGACGTGAAGCAGTAGTCGTTTTTCGGCCCCCACGCACAGCGAATCTCGAGCGGTGCCCCGGGCACGTCGAATATCTTCCGCGGCTGGCGCGTGTGCAGATCCGAGACCACAACGGTGTTACCGAAACGCTGCATGGCTTCCGCATCCGCCATCAACGCACCGAGATTCATCATGTAGTTGTTCCAGCCGGTGAACGAGGACGTGATCATCACATTGCGCCGCGGCAGCACGCGCACATCGTAGCCATAGCCGTCCGCAAACCTGCCGCTTTTCACGGCACCCTGCAGGTTATCGTCCGTCGGCATCCAGTGCGTTGCAACGTGGTCGCCGGCGTTCGTGTATTCGACCAAAGCCGTGCGCCCGCCATGGTCGGCGCTGTTGGACAGCCCGGTCAGCATCATGCGACCCGGCAGGGCGTAGTTGGTGTGCGGACCGACCACGCCGCCGCTCTTTTTGACGAAGTCGTCGATCGTCCGAACCAGTTTCGGTTTGGCCGGGTCGCTGTGTACATCGAAAATAAAGATCTTGCTGGTGTCGAGGCCGGAGGCCCACAGGTAACGACGATCGTCTGTGAATCCCGAGTGATGGGCCTCGTTGCGCCCGCCGACCGACAACTGGCTGACGACCTGTCCGTAGGTATCGGAATCGGGACGCACGTCGATCGTGACCAGCTTGTCTTGCTCGTCACCCAGTCCCTCCACTCCGAGTGTCCAGACGTAGACAAAATCCTCCTGCCCGACGATCTTCGCCATGTACGGCGACATACAGGTTTCGTCGGCGTGCAACAGTGTCGTGGACAGGAAATACAGTGTAGCAACCAAGCAGGCCGCCCGAAGGCGCGCAATTGGATTCGTCATCATAATTCCCCCCTTCCAGGTCGTATACTATCCTGAATGTGGCTGACAGGGGAAAGTATAGTAGGCGGATCGGGCATCCGCGACGTAGGTTCGTTCAATGAATCCGATCATGAAAAGCAGCGTGCTGCCGGAACTCGCGTGCGCCGGGATCGCTGTTCTTGCACTGACTGCGGCTGGCGCAGAAGAGAGCAGGCAGGGTCCGGGCGATATGCGCGACGGCTACGAGCGGCCCGACTACGAAACCGATTCGGTCAGCCTGCAGTCACGTCGCGGAACCGAGACCGACCTTCTCGCCGTGTTGGCGAAGCCGCCGCCCGGATTACCGGATATCCCGGTGCCGGACCACAATCCCGTCACGTCGGACAAGGTCCGGCTGGGTCGCAAGTTGTTCTTTGACCGGCGTCTGTCGGCCAACAACACGGTATCCTGCGCAATGTGCCACATTCCCGAGCAGGGATTTTCGCAAAACGAGCTGCGCCTGCCCGTCGGCATAGAGGGCAAGAGCGTCCGCAGGAATGCGCCGACGATATACAACACCGCTTACGTCGAGCGGTTATTTCACGACGGGCGGGAGATCAGCCTCGAGAACCAGGTCTGGGCGCCGCTGCTCGCGCAAAACGAGATGGGCAATGTGTCCATTGGCGTCGTCGTCGAGCGGATCGACAGCCTCGACGACTACGGCGAGCAATTTATGAAAGCTTTCGGCCGCGGCCCGGATATCCAGACGATCGGCATGGCGATTGCCAGTTATGAGCGCGTGCTGGTTTCTGCAGATTCCGGATTCGACCGCTGGTTTTACGGCAATGACGAGTCGGCGGTGAGCGAATCCGGTAAACGCGGGTTCGAAATTTTTCGCGGCAAGGGCCGCTGTAGCGCCTGTCATACCGTGACGCGGGAGTACGCGTTGTTCAGCGACGGCGAGTTTCACAATACAGGCATTGGTTACCGCGCAACGATGAACCCCGTCGAGACGCAATTCGACGTGCAGTTGGCGCCGGGACACTCTGAACGTGTCGAGTCGGATCTCGTGCAGACGACCGGCACGCAGAGTTTCAGGGACCTGGGGCGCTACGAGGTGACCGGCGATCCGGATGATCGCTGGCGCTACCGGACGCCGACGCTGCGGAACGTCGAATTGACGGCTCCGTACATGCATGACGGGTCACTGGCGACGCTTCGTGACGTTGTGCTGTTCTATAATCGCGGCGGCATGGCGAACGAGGTGCTCGATCCCCTGATAAAGCCTCTCGGACTGAGCGATGAGGAAATCGACGATTTGCTTGCGTTTCTGAAGTCACTCACTGGCAGCAACGTCGATACGCTCGTCTCGGATGCCCACGCAGCCCCCATTGGCGGCAGCTGAATTGCGGCCGCGTCTATTGTGGCGGTTCTTGTGAGTTAACACCTGTGACCGTCCGGTACCGGTAAGGTCCGGGTTACGCTCTGATAGACTTGATGCCTCAGGGGGTTCGAATGAGCATCAGAATCAGGCTGTTCATGCTTGTCGCGGCAGTGTCCTTTTCCGGTTGCGGGGGCGGAGGTGAGCAGGCGTCCGGTCTTCCGCCGGCCGGAGACACTACTGACCCGAGTGGGCTCGGCAGGTACACAGAGTCGTATCCCCTCGTGGATAACTCGGGTGCGAGCGCTTACAAGGTGCTTCTGATGGGAAACAGTCACGCGTCGGGACTCTATCCGGTGCTGGCGGATCTCCTGGCTCTTGGCCAACCCGACAAGACGATCGACGTGCAACTATCATCGAGCAGTGGCTTCCTCGTTGATCGGGTCACCGATGGAATTAGTCATGTTGACCTGGAAAGGGAGCCGTGGACTCACGTGATCTTGCAAGGTCAGAAATACTCGACCACAGGGACGTACAGTTATCCAACAGATGCCGCCGAGTACTGGATCAGGGGATGCAAGCAGCAAGGTGCAACGCCGATCATGTTCCCCGAGCATCCACGGGAAGGAAATACGTGGGAGGGGCAAACCCTGTGGGATCTTCACAAGGGAATCGCGGTTCGTGAAAACACCTGTGTGGCGCCGGTGGGACTGGTCTGGGACGAGGTCATATTCAGGGCCCCATCTCTCGTGCTTCATCTTTCCGATGGCAACCATGCATCCGACACGGGCTTGTTGCTGACAGCCCTTGTCTTTTATCAAATTATCACGGGCCAGCCGGTCGAGTCGCTGCCGGAACTTTCCACGTTCGATATCGACGCTGCTACCGAGCAGATAATGAAAGAGGTGGTCTCCTCCTTGCTTTATACCCACGTGCCCTGCGAATTTGAGGGTTGAGATAAAGCTTCGGCGGTGGTGTGCGCCTCTTTATTCGTCTTTTCCACCATGGCACGCAGGAGTGAAGACGCCCGATAAATTCATTGCCTAGACGACCGCCGCTTCCCGGGTGAGCGCATACTCCTGCGCGTCCACCACCGCGATCGCACTCATGTTGACGATGCCACGGACGGTAATCGATTGTGTCAGCACGTGCGCGGGCTTCGCCACACCGGCCAGGATAGGCCCGACGTTTACGCCATCGCCCACTGCCTTTATCAGGTTGAACGCGATGTTGGCGGCGTCCAGGTCCGGCATGATCAACAGGTTAGCGCTGCCCGTAAGCCGTGAGTTGGGGAAAATGCGTTCGCGTATCTGCTCGGAGATGGCCGCGTCGGAGTGCATTTCGCCCTCGACCTCGAGATCCGGCTCGCGCTCGACGAGGATCTGCAATGCATCGCGCATCCTCTGCGCCGAGGGCGCCCTGCTGGAACCGAAATTGGAATGCGATAACAGCGCCGCCTTCGGCGTCAGCCCGAAGCGCCGCACCACGTCGGCCGCCATAAGCGTGGTCTGGGCAATGTGCTCGGCCGACGGCCCGTGAGTCACATAAGTGTCCGTGATGAACAGGCTTCCCTTCGGGGTGATCAACAGGTTGACGGTGGAAAAATCCGTCAGTCCCGGCGCCACGCCGATGACGTTGCGCACGTAATTCAGGTGCTTGTGGAAGCCGCCATTGACTCCGCAGATCATGCCGTCGACGTCGCCACGGTGAAGCATCAGCGTTGCCAGGGCCGTGGTTCGGGTGAGGATGATCGCGCGCGCATCGGCCGGTGACACGCTCTTGCGTTCCATGATGCGGTGATAGTCGCTGCAGTCCCGTTCGTAATTCGGGTTGTTGGACGGATCGAGCACGTCGAAGTGCTTGCCGCAGACGATGTGCAAACCCATGTCGCGAATCGTCGCCTCGATCAATTCCTGGCGCCCGAGCAAGAGCGGGCGTGCGATGATACCGTCGTCGACGAGCACCTGGATCGCGCGCAACACACGCATCGATTCGCCCTCGGCGTAAACCAGTCGCCGCGGATCCCGGGCGGCCCGCTCGAACACGGGCTTCATGACGAGGCCCGAGCGGAACACGTAATTCTCCAGACGGTGCCGGTAGGCGTCGAGATCCTCGATCGGCCGGGTTGCAACCCCGGAATCCATCGCGGCTTTCGCCACGCGCAGGGGCACTTCGGCGATCAGCCGCGAGTCGAAGGGTTTCGGAATGAGGTAGTCGGGGCCGAAGCGGAGTTGTCCGCCCCCGTAGGCGGCGGCGACCTCCTCGTCGGCTTCTTCCATGACCAGGTCCGCCAGGGCCTCGACGCAGGCTATCTTCATTGCCTTGTTGATGTCGGTCGCGCCCACGTCCAGCGCGCCGCGGAACATGTAGGGAAACACCAGTACGTTATTGATCTGGTTGGGATAATCGGAGCGGCCCGTGCCTATGATCGCGTCGGGCCGCACCTCGTGTACCAGTTCCGGCATTATCTCCGGCTCGGGATTCGCGAGCGCCATGATCAGCGGGCGATCGGCCATGCGCTTGACCTGCTCGGGCTTGATGACGCGCGGCGCCGACAGCCCGAGGAACACGTCGGCACCGTCGATTACGTCGTCGAGAACCCGTGCGTTACTGTCGACCGCATAGCGTTCCTTGTACGGGTCCATGTTGTCACGACCCAGGTAGACCACACCGTGGATGTCGCAGAGCGTCACGTTCTCCTTGCGCAAGCCCATGGCGACCAGCAGGTCGACGCAAGCCAGCGCAGCGGCACCGGCGCCGCTTCCGACGAGGCGCACATCCTCGATGCGCTTGTCGATGAGACGCAGCCCGTTTCGTACCGCAGCGGCGACGCAGATAGCGGTGCCGTGCTGGTCGTCGTGCATTACCGGTATCGACATACGGTCGCGCAGCTTGCGCTCGATCTCGAAACACTCGGGTGCCCGGATGTCTTCGAGGTTGATGCCGCCGAACGTGGGTTCGAGGGAGGCGACAATGTCGACGAACCTGTCGGGATCGGTTTCGTTGATTTCGATGTCGAAGACGTCGACGCCGGCAAACTTCTTGAACAGTACCGCCTTGCCTTCCATCACCGGCTTGGAGGCCAGCGGGCCGATCGGTCCGAGCCCCAGTACGGCCGTGCCGTTGGTCACTACCCCGACCAGGTTGCCGCGGGCGGTGTAGGCTGCTGCATCCGACGGGTTGTCGACGATTTCTTCACAGGCGACGGCGACCCCCGGGGAATACGCCAGTGCGAGGTCGAGCTGGTTGACCATGCGCTTGGTCGCCTGGATCTGCAGCTTGCCCGGGACGGGGTGCCGGTGGTAGTACAACGCGCGTTCGCGAAATTCATCGGTCATCGGTGACTGCTCCCCCCACGCGGTGAATCGAACGCCCTGGAGTGATTGATTGCGGCGGCATCGGCCGGCGCGAACGAGTATACATCAACCCTCTGCAGTCACTGCCGCACGGCTGACCTGCAGCTGGCGGACGATCACCAGCGCCAGGGCGGTGATGTTCATCAGGAAGGCATAGATCACGCTGGGCACGGCCAGTCCGGATACGCTCAGCAGGCTGACGGCGACCGTGATGCCGAGCGCGCTGTTCTGGATACCGCATTCAACGGCAAGGGCGACCCGGCCGGCAGTCGGCAGTCGGCCGGCGAGGCCGAGCCCGGCGCCCGTCGCCATCGTCGTGATATTGAGCACGAGGATCGCCGGCCCGACCGTCGTGAAGTGAGCCGTGATGCTGGGCCATTCCGTAAAGAAGGTCACGAAGACGATGACAAGGAAGACGACCGTGGCGAACCTGCCGATGACTTTCGCCACGGCGGGCAGCAGCCATCCGTAGTGGTTGCACGCCACGCCGGCCGCCACCGGAACCAGCGTAATGAGGAAGAGGCTGCCGATGGCCTGGCCCATCGGGTAGTCGACGGGCGCTGCCGCGCCGAGAAAATGCGCAAGCGACAAACCCACGATGATCGGCACGGTGACAAAAGACAGCAGGCTCGTGCAGGCGGTGAGTGTAATGGACAGGCACGTGTCCCCGCGCGACAGATCCGTGATCATCGCTGCCGTGACGCCGCCCGGACAGGCCGCGAGGATCATCAGCCCGACAGCCGATTCGGGCCCCAGGTCGAACAACACGGTAATACCGAATGCCGTGAGCGGCAGCAGCAGCGTCTGCGCAAGCAGTCCGAGTCCCACGGCGACCGGGTAGGTGAACACCCGACGGAAGTCCACGATGCTCAGCTTGAGCCCGAGGGCGAACATGATGAAGGCGAGGCCGGCCGGCAGCAGGGTCGCGATCAGTGGGCTCAAGACAGTCGCTCCACGATCAGTAATGCGCCGACGAGCACCTGAACCAGGGCGGTCCTGCCGAGCTGCGCGTTCATGCCCCGACCGACCGGCATGCGAGCGAACAGCACTGCGAGCCCGAGGCACACGGGCAAGCCGAGCCATACGAGGCCGAGTGCCTGCATGCCCCAGGCGGCCGCCAGCATCGGGAAGGGCACGAGCAAGAGGAAGCCGTACAGCCACCGTGTCGCACGCGGGCCGAGCCTGCCGGCGAGGGTTTTCCGGCCGGCCCGGAGGTCCGCCTCCGTGTCTCGAAGGTTGTTCACCAGCAGCACGGCGGCGGCGTAACAGCCGAGTGCGATGCCGACCAGCGAGACGGCAACGTCCGGCAGCTGCCCGATCTGCAGGAAATAGCTGCCCGCCACCGCAACCAGCCCGAAAAAGACGATCACGTAGACCTCGCCGAAGGGCCCGTGCGAAAGCGGCCGCGGACCCGAGGAGTATGCGTAGCCGGAGGCCAGGGATGCGAGTCCGATCACGAGTATCGGCAGGCCGCCGACGACGATCAGGTAGACGCCGGCTATCAGCGCCGCCACGAAGCAGGCGACCGCAGCGCGGCGCACCTGTTTCGGTTTTGCGAGGCCCGAGCCCGTTATCCTGACCGGC
>DATHRM010000154.1:0-5684 GCA_035465295.1 Woeseiaceae bacterium
CAACGCCCGTGTTGAAAACCCCCAGGAAAATACGTGAAATCACGGCTAGCCAAACGCCGTTCCCGCCTGTCCAATAACACTCGATATTGCATGGCGCAATAGGGACGAAGACAGTGACTAAATGGGAAGAATGGGAACGCGTACACGCTGAGCAAGATGCCAGGGACCGCAATATTCTGCTTGCGATACTGGCTGTAATCGTGGTGCTGGTGCTTGCATCGGGGCTGAACGCGTCCTGATCGTTGCCTGCCTGTGCGGGAGAGGCGCGTCCCGCAATTCCGGCATCGTTTATCTTCACTCCTGAGAACGCGCCATGGCGAGACTTCACTAACCCTCGCCGGGACACGTACAAACTGAGTACCGAACCACCAATCCAGGCCGCCGCTGTCGTCTATCGAATCGGCGAGCACGATCGGCGCGCGCTGATCGATTTCGCACAAGAACTGGCGGACGGCGGCTGTCGCCTCGGCGGCATGGTGCAGGAAGCTTTTTTCGACGACCGGGGCCGCCGTACTCACATCGACAGCGTCGATCTCGCGACCGGCGACCACGTCATGATCAACCGCCCCGGCCGAAACGGCCCGGATAGCAAAGAATGCACGCTGGACACGGCGGCGCTCACCGATGCCGGTGCGCCGCTGCGGCGCGCGCTGGCCGAGCGGCCGGACCTCGTCATCGCCGAGAAATTCGGCGAGCAGGAGGAAACCGGCGCCGGCCTGCTGGACGACATCCTGGCCGTTATCGCGGAAGGGCTGCCGACCCTCGTGCTCGTGCCCGAGCCGGCATTGCCGTGCTGGCGCGAGCTGACCGGGGGCGGTATCGAGGAATTGCCGTGTAAAGCGGATGCCCTGCGTCGCTGGTGGCGTGACAGGTCCGGCGGCTCGTCCTGAGCCGGTCTCAGGCTTCCCGTAACGCGATCGAGGGTTCGAGCCGGGCAAGGCGCATGCCGCCGAGCGCGGCCGCGAGGCTGGCCGCAAGCAAGGTCGCGGCCAGCGCGAACAGGAAATGCTGCGGCAGCAGGCGGCATACCGACTGGCCGGCGCCGATATTGTCGACGAACAGTGCGTTCAGCCCTGCCTGCACCAGGAAAAATGCCACGACGGCGAGCAGCCAGCCTGCCAGCCCGGTCAGCATCGCCTGCAGTATCGGGAACCAGACGATGCCGAGGGTGCGGAAACCGGTGAGTCGCAGCACGCTGAATTCCTTGCGCTTGCGATCGACGTTGGCCCACACGCTGCTGCCGAAAGACAGCGCGTAGCCGAGGGCCGCGATAACGGCAATGATCCAGAAGACGATGCTGAGGTTGCGGTCGAGCGAGCGCACGAGTTCGATATCGGCGATTCGCGTGCGCACGTCTATTCCCTGCGCCATGAGCCCTTCGCGAAGACCGGCGACATCCGCGATGTCGTTTGCGTACAGCCGGAAGCCCGGGAAGCTGCGCTCGCTGTCGTCGACGTCCACGCCGTCCCAGCCCAGTTCGGGCACCGCGCGCCCGTCCCGGAAATCCTCGACGGCGACCAGCAAGTCGTGCGACACGAACATACCGTCGCGCGCAAATGCAGCGGCAGGCGCAACGCCGGTGACCTCGAGCGGCAACAGCACGGTTTCCTGGTTGCCGGACCAGGTGCGCGACAGTATCCCCTGCACGCGAGAACCTGCCGCAGCCCCGAGCTTGTCCGCAGCATCCATCGACAAAACGACGTTCTGCAGCCCGCTCGGCTCGGCCAGCCCGCCGAGCACCGGGTCGCCCGCCGCTGACGGGATGAGCTCCACGCTGATAATGCGCCCTGTCTCCGTGTCCGGCACTCGCAGCCGCATCGTCGCTGCGATCGCGCGTGTACGCGGCACGATGAAGGCTACGTCGGGCCGCTCCGCCATCGCCTCGAACCAGCCGGGATCGTAACTGCCGCTGCCGGCCGGCACGATCTGCCGGTAGCGCGGATCTTCTTTCAGCGGCGCAAGGAGGTTGCCGATGATGCCGAACTTGAGGCCGAACAGCACGAGCAAGGGGAGCAGCACGGCGCTCAGCGCGAGTACGAAGCAGGCGGACATGACGCGCTCGTGCAGGAAGTCCCGCCACGCGAGATGCAGCACGAGGCGTGCCTGGGAGTCAGGCTTCAGCACGGGACACCGAGACATGCATGCTGCGGGCGCTGGCCGCTTCGACACGATGATCGATCATTTCGAGCCCGGCCTCTTTCATCAGGCGATGGGCGTGGCTCGCGACAACCAGCGTGACACCGAGGTCGTCGACGAGCTCCACCATGAGCCGCATGATGCGCTCCGCGTTGAGCGGGTCCACCGACGCCGTCGGCTCGTCCGCGATCAACACCGCGGGGTCGTGGGCGAGCGCCCGCGCGATGGCGACGCGCTGGCGCTGCCCCACCGAGAGCTCGGCAGGCAGCTTGTCCAGTTGCGCCGCGATATCGAGGCGCGCGGCCCAGTGTTCGGCCACGCCTTCGGTCTCCCTGTGCAGCAAGCGCCGCGACAGGTCGATGTTCTCGCGTATGTTGAGATACGGCAGCAGGCCGCCGTACTGCAGCACGTAACCGATGTGGCGGCTGCGGAGGTCGCTCAGCGCATCCGGCCGGGCGGATTGCCATATCGCGGACACATCATGACGCTCACCGCCCGGTGCCGGGCAAAATTCGAAGCGGGTTCCTGCGGTGGGCTTCAGGATCATCGCCAGCAGTTCGAGCAGCGTGCTCTTGCCGGAGCCGCTCTCACCAATAAACGCAAGCTTCGCGCCGCGCCGGATGTCGAGGCTCGGCACCGTCAATCGAAATTCAGAGCCACCGGCCTCGTAAGTCTTTTCGACGCCACGCAGGGAAAATACCGCGTCGCTCAGGGCAGTGCCTCCAGCAACAGCGGGTATACCGAATCCCCGTCGACGGGCTCGCCGTCGAGGGAGACCCACAGGTCGACGTTATCGTGCAGCGCGCGGTAATAGGCCACCTTGGCGTCGAGATCGTTGATGAACTCGAACTGGCGCTGGGCAGGCCATTGCTCCCAGATGCTGAGGTCGAGATTCATGACTTCACTCCGGTACGGCAGGCCCTCGAGGTACTCGCGCATGTAGCCGAGGTCCGCGAGGCTTTGCCCGCCGACCGCCCGGGTTGCCGACTTGGTCGCTTCCGGGTCGCGGCTGACGGTGGCGGCGAGGCTCTTCAGCTCGTCCAGGAAGTCCTCGGGAGCCAGTGCGCCTTCTTCTGCCGTGATCAGCACCTGCCGCAATACTTCGTGCAGGTCGCTCAGCTGGTCGCGGGTCAGGAGCACCCGCACGTCGAGCGCGCGTTCTTCGGGCGCCGCGAAATCCCTGTCGACCAGCCAGGCATTGAACAACGAGGGCACCTGGTCGCCGGACTGCTCGCGCAGGTAGCGCATGCGCAGCCCGTAGCCTAGCCGGTTGACCTTTTCCTGGAAGGCCTCGAGTTCGTCGCCGGATTCCGAGGCCGTCCTGCGGACGGGCGGCTGGCCACTCGCCGCGGCACGCACCTGCCCGGTGACCTGGCCGGTCAGTGCGCCGAGCGCCTTCTCGAATTCGTCCACGTCGCCGGTCTCGACCGGGTAGTAGAACTCACCGATGCCGGCGACGTCCGACAGCTCCCGGTACTCCTCCTCGGCGTAGGCATGGTTCTCCTTGCCGGCGGGCGTCTTCAGGTGAAACACGCCGATGACGATATCCTTGTCGGCCGCAAGCTGGCGCAGCGATTCTGCCCCGAGCCCGGTCGCCGACAGGGGGTCGTCGGCTGCGCGCGGCCCGGCGTCGGTGACGACGATCACGTAGCGCGCGTAATAGCCGTTCCAGTCGATGGAGCGGATTGCTTCGGCGACGCCGGCATAGGCGTCTTCATTGAAACCTTCGCTCGATACTGTCGCTGAATCCACGCTGTCGATGCTGGCGAGGAACGCGTCGCCGCTGCGGCCGGTTTCGAGGTCGCCGAACGTGCGCGTCACGTAGCCCAGGCCGGGGACGGCGGTCGTGTTGTCGCGGAATGCGACCAGGCCGTAACTCACGTAGTCGGCCAGCTCGGCCGAGTCGATCGACCGGTACACGCGCTCCATGACGTCGCGGGTTGCATCGATGTACGGCTTCATCGACACCGTCGAATCGATGACGAAGACGATACCCGTACGGTAGGCCTCGATGATCGTCGCGGTGTCCTGCAGCGGCACCGTGGCGACGCGCAGCAGGCGCGCCTGCTGCCCGCTGACGAGCACGTCCTCGTGCGACAGGATAGGGACCAGGTAGAAGTTGCGCCGAATGTCGACGTGGCTGTCGGGCTGGATCGCCACGACCGGCGAATCGGCGTTCACGCCTTGGCTGGCCTGTTCGCGAAGCCGGTTGTAGGTTTGAGCATCGTTCTCGGCGATGATCTTCCTGAGCGAGTCGCGGTCCCCGAATAGCAGTACGCGTTCGTGCTCTGCCGGGTCACGGAACGCGACCGTGAGTGTCTGCCTCCAGGCGATCGCTTCGTCGCCCGGCAGCCAGCCCTCGATGCTGCCGACGCTGTCGCTGCCGACGGAGAGCCACTCACGTTCGCCTGTGCTCTGACGCTCGTAGACGTAGTAGGCCGTAAATGGCGGGATCGTTCGCCGGTCCGACATGTCGCCCGCTTCGCGGGCGAGGGCCGCACCCGGCACTGCGATGACGCGCTGGTAGAGCGCAGACTTGCCCTGTTGCAGCAGCGGCCTGTCCACCTGCGCCAGCACGGGCTCGGCCTGCAGCATAGCGGCGGCGGCCAGTGCGCCGATCGTCAATACAGAAATGAATTTGTCAGGCACGGGTCAATTCTCCCATTGCAGTAACAGGCGCTCGGCTTCGTCATTGCCGCCTTCGGCGGCACCTTCTGCCCAGCGTTTGAGATTCGAAAGACGCTCTTCGGCTTCTGCCTGCCCGGCATCGCGAGCCGCCCGGTACCAGCGGTATGCCTGGAACGGGTCGGGCTCTTCCATAAGGCTGGCCGTCTCCGAATGGTGATTCGGGTCGTACGAGGAGGCCAGCTCGAACGCAGCCGGCGCGTGTCCGCCGCGGGCCGCGAAGAACATCAGCAACTGCGCGTCCGCAAGGCGGTCATCCGCCTGGAACTCGCGGGCACGGGCGAGCGCCTCGGCGTAATCGACCTCGCCGTCGGTATCGGACAGCGAGTCGATAATGTCGCGCGCCGTGTCGCCGCGTTCGGCTTCCGTTTCCGCCGGCTCGACGG
The DNA here is from genome assembly GCA_035465295.1 of Woeseiaceae bacterium. GTDB lineage: Bacteria > Pseudomonadota > Gammaproteobacteria > Steroidobacterales > Woeseiaceae > UBA1847. The sequence goes on from DATHRM010000154.1 coordinate 5,208, forward strand.
TTTCGAGCGGCATTGCCGGCCCCGTCGCCGGCGCAGGCACCGGCTCGGTCACCGGTTCCGGGTACAGCAGGTAGACCACGATCACGACGGCAGTCACGGCTGCGGCACTGTACATAAGCAGCCGTTTGTCGATCTCGCCCCGGGGAAAACGGCTGGTACCGGGTAACGGTGGTGTGTTTGGCGTTGCTTTCACAATTCTGGTTTCCTTGATTGTTGTTTTGCTGGACGCGACACGGCGGGTATGCTGTAGCGCGTCTCGTCCCAAACCCGAAATCCTGCAGCGGGATGGACGTCCCACGTTCTGGTACAGATATGGCGGAGCACTGAGGTGCGGAAAATACTGTGGACAATGCTGACCGTCTTGCTGGCCGGCATTGTGCTGTACACGCTGGCCGGATTCGCTCTCGCTCCGCAGCTCGTGAAGCGCTGGATCGAAGCCGTTGTAACCGCAGACAGTGGCCGCAGGCTCGAGGCCGA
>DATHRM010000155.1:0-4547 GCA_035465295.1 Woeseiaceae bacterium
AGGAACTTGTGCGGCGAGATGAAAATCGCGTCGATGCTGGGGTCCTCGCCCGCCTGCCCGGGCACGGGGTTCATGTCGATATCGACGTAGGGCGCGCACGCCGCGTAGTCGAAGCACGCCATGACACCGTATTTGTGCAACAGCGTCGCGATGGCCTTGACGTCCGTCTTGATGCCGGTGACGTTGGACGCGGCCGAGAACGAACCGATGCGCAGCCGACCCTGGTACTTCGGGTCCTGCAACAGCTCCTCCAGGTGCCCCAGGTCGACCTGCCCCGCCGCGTCCAGGCGGACCTCGATGGTCGTCGCGAGCGACTGGCGCCACATGATTTCGTTGGAGTGATGCTCGTACGGGCCGACGAACACGACCGGGCCTTTCTCATTGAACGTGCGGCGGAAGGTCTCGCTGTCGATTTCGCAATCGGGCGAATCCATGACGTCGAAGAGCTGTTGACGGGTCGCCGGCGCCAGCGCCACGCCCACGATCTGCTGCAGTTTCTCGATCGCGCCGGTGGCGCCCGTGCCGACCGCCACGAGGCGGCCGTCCGGGCCCGCGTTCACGGAATCCTTGATCGCCGTCTCGGCCTCGTGCAGCAGCTGGGTCATGCTACGGCCCGTGATGTCGTCCTCCGTGTGCGTGTTCGCGTAAACGCGCTGCAGGCTCTGCAGGTAAGACTCGACCAGCCGCAGGCAGCGGCCGGACGCGGTGTAATCGCAGTACACCATCAGGCGTTCGCCGAACGGCGTCTCGAAGGTCGAATCGACGCCGACGATTTGTTGCCGCAGGAAAGCGGGCGAAAGCGGTTTATCATCCATCATCATTCGGGTTCCTGATCCGTCGGGCTGGCTGGTGCACAATACAGGTCGTGCAGAGCCGCCATGACTCTGGTCGCTTCGTCACCGTGCAGCGAATAAAACACCGATTGCGCCTCCTTCCTTGCGGAGACAATTTTCTCACGCCGCAATACGGCAAGGTGCTGCGACAGCGCCGACTGGCTCAGCCCCAGTATGCCCTGCAGCTCGCTGACGGTCTTCTCGCCTTCGGACAGCTGGCAGAGGACCATGAGCCGCCACTCATTGGCCATTGCCTTGAGCAGCTCGCACGCCTGTGACGCCATTTCATGGAGTTCGGTCAGTGCCCTGAAATCGTCGGGCATCATGGTTTCCTGAGTCTGATTCATATTATTGTGCCTCTTCAGCGCGAGCTATTCGCAACCATCGAATCCCCTGGAACCCTTTGTTCCGCATACGCACGTTGCAGCATCGAGGCTAGTCCGGAACCAGAACGCAGCCAAGATCGCTCGCCACCAGCACGGTGCCATCATATCCGTTACGGACGACATCGACGTTGCCGTCGAGGTCGTGCAGGCTTCTTGCCATGAAGTGACTCAGCACCAGTGTGCCTGCGTCCGCTTTCGCGGCAATATCCGCAATCCGGCTCGGCCGCGCATGCAGCTGCAGCGCCGTGCCGGTCGCGTCTTCGGGAACGGCAAGGTGCATCACGAGAAGCGACGCACCGCTGGCAAAATCGACGAACGCATCTGAACTGCCGTTCTGATCACTCGCAAAGACGATGGACACGTCGCCAGCCGTTACGCGAAACCCGAGCGCCGGCACGATACCGTGCGGAACCGCAAGGGCATCGATCACTACGTCCTCGTCCAGCACCCGCGTGGGCTCACCGCGATCAAGCTCGACCTCTCGCGGCATGAGTTTCACGAGCCCGCCGCTGCCGTCGAGATACCCCGACAGGTATCCGTAGGCCCCCGTCCCGGGACCGAGCATGCTGTCAAGCCAGGTACCGAGCCCCGGGAACCGCCCATCCGGCCCCGGCCCGGCCAGGACCAGCGGCGCCTCACGCCCGGAGAAGTTACCGGATTTCAGCAATGCCGGAAAATCGGCCGAGTGATCGGTATGGAAGTGGCTCAGTCCCACGAAATCGAGATCGACGAAACGGGCACCGGCTTCGCCAAAGCGCAAAAAGGTACCGCCACCGGCATCGATCAGCACGCGGGAACGCCCATCCATCCACAGAATGTAGCCGGAGGACGCCCGGCCATCGTCGGCGATCGGACCGCCGGACCCGAGTACCTGCAGCGCGATGCCCTCGCTCGGTGGGCAGTGCGCGGCCGATTGCGCCATGGCGGTGGACGCGGCTGTCAGGACCAGGGCCAGCAAGGGCAGGCAGGGTTTTCGCATCATGGCTAGGTTGTACCTTCGGGGGCCTCGTAACGGCCTGGAGAGGGGGAGCCTAGCACACTTATTAGCCACTTCTAATACACCGCGCAGGCGACGGCGAGCGAATGCCCGCATTTTCGGGCTTGTGAACCCCCGGATCGGCTTCAGGCATTGCTGGAGCCGGGCCAGGCAAGAGAGATGCGTGCCATGAAAGCGGCCGGATGCTACACAAGAACAGGCATCAAAAGTGGCGCAGGCATCGCCAGCAGATGAATATCCGGCGGGTACGCGAGCCCGGCGTTGGAGATAGGCTCCGGAATCAGAGATTTCAGGGCAGCACGGATGTAAGGCTTCTGCGGGACCCTTTTTCGTCGGACAAAACTGTGTAAAGCTCCTCGTGATTCGCCGCGGCAGCGTGGCAGCATACGCCGCTGAAATTCTCACGACAGGTCAGAAACCAACCCATGACTCAACGGTTGCCGATCAACCTGACCGGCGTAGCGGCGATGCTGTGGATGCAGGCCGGCTTCGCGGGTCCGCCCATGGTGACCGACGACGCCGGCACGGCTGCACCGGGCGTACTCGAGATCATCGCCTTTGCTGCCGGTGAATCGCGTGACGCCGGCGAGAGCGCGCAGGCACCGGCGCTCGATTTTGCGTATGGGCTGGGCGAGTCGGTCGAGATCAGTCTGACGATTCCGCGGCAGCGAGTGAGGGATGCCGGCGAGGATTGGGTGCATGGCTGGGGTGAGGCATCCGCGGGCCTGAAGTGGCGCTTTCTCGAGGGCCAGAACACGGCTCTCGCGCTGGCGCCGTCGTTGTCGACGCCGTTGTCCCGGTCGTCCACGATCATCGGCCTCGTCGAGGACACAACCGTATTCACATTGCCGTTAATCGGCTCCGTCGGTCTCGCGCGCTGGGAATTCACAGGGAACATTGGTTACAGCATCAGCTCGAAGAGCTTCAACGCCGTCAGCCTCGGCTTTTCGGGCGGCTATGCCGTGACGCCCGACCTCCGTTTGCTGGGCGAAATATGGGGGGTCGATTTCATCGACGACGGCGCGAGCGAGGGCTTCCTCAACTGGCGCGCCGGCATCGAGTGGGCATTCGCCGACGGATTCGCATTGCTTGCCGCAACGGGCAGCAACATCTGGACGCAGCTGGGGTCGGAAAACGAACTCGATCGGGATTATTTCCTCGGCTTTCAGTACAACCTGTGGGAATGAGCCAGCAAAGGTTTCGGAGGCAGAGGGATGGGCGCTGCGCGCCCTCACTGGCGCCTGCGGCGCCGCGTGAGTCGAACAGCGATTTGCATCCAGCCCTCCCTCCACTGGAATCAAAAAGGCCCCACAAGGGGGCCCTTTTTGATTTCTGGCGGAGAGAGAGGGATTCGAACCCTCGAAGGGCTTTTAACCCTTACTCCCTTAGCAGGGGAGCGCTTTCGACCACTCAGCCATCTCTCCGAATTCGAATTTGTTGTCGGACCGAATATTCTGGGCACGACTCGCATACGGCCGGCCGCACATACTACTTACACGATAGGGCCCGGTAAAGCCTGAGCGACCCTACTCGCCCCCCACGGCCTTTTCTGCTTTCTCAGCGGCTTTCTCAGCGGCTTTCTCGCTCTGGATTCGCTCGTAGATCTCTTCACGGTGCACAGCGACGTCTTTCGGCGCATTGATGCCGATACGCACTTGATTCCCCTTGACCCCCAACACGGTAATGGTGATATCGCTCCCGACCATGACCGTTTCTCCAGCGCGTCGCGTCAGAATCAGCATAGCTTCCTACTCCTGCCTTGCGGGGTTATTCCCCGTTCTTGTACGCGTCGTACGTCCTAAACGCTTGTAATACTAGCCGATTCTGGGCACATATGCCCACAGGTACAAGCGAAACTTTAGTCGTGCTGTCCGCTCCCGGACAGTGCTCAGGCCAGTTGCTGCGCAACCCAGTCGGACACGGCGCCCAGTGCCTCGTCCAGCGCTTCCGGCTTGCTGCCGCCAGCCTGGGCGAAATCGGGACGGCCACCGCCTTTGCCGCCGACACGCTCGGCAACCGGCTTGATCAGGTCTCCGGCGCGAATCCGGTCGGTGTTGTTCTTGGTGACGCCCGCCGCGAGCAGCACTTTGCCGTCTTCCACTGTGCCCAGCACGATGACCGCGTTCTGCAGTTTGTCCTTGGCTCGATCGACGGCCTCGCGGAGCAGACCGGCATCCACACCATGCAACCGGGCCGCGAGCACCTTGATACCGGCGACTTCGTGGATTTCGTCTTCCTGGTCCGAGCCCTCTCCCGTCAGCAGCGCGTGCCTCGCTGTCGCAAGCCGTTTCTGCAGATCCTTGTTTTGCACGAGGAGCTGTTCAACCCTGG
>DATHRM010000156.1:0-3930 GCA_035465295.1 Woeseiaceae bacterium
ACCGGCAGCGCCACCGCCATAACCATCTCGACGGCCTTGAACAGGAAGCTCGCGGGCGGGTAGCGGCCCGTGCCGCTGATGGACGTGCAGCCATCCAGGTACGGGATGCAGAGCTGCAGGTAGCCGTGTTCAACCGCGATAAGGTAAGCGGTGTGTACGCCGATGAGCGGCACCAGGCCGATGAAGAGTGGCAGCCACCGTATGAGCATGGGACAAGCATAACGGATGACGCTAGAATGTTCGCCGGCCACCATCGCATAACATCAAGAATAAAGGGCATCCTATGACCATCCCTCCCGGGCGGCTGATGTGCCACACCTAGCTGTCATCGGCACGGTGCTGGTCGCGCTCACGGTCGTGATCCACGCGCTGGGGAGCACCTACCTGGTGCGTTACCTGGCCCGGCGATTCCTCGACGAGCGCGGCCGTTGGGGGTCGCGGAACACGGTGTTCGCATTAATCCAGGCAGCGGTAGTGCTCGTAGCGCTGCATGTGGTCGAGATCATGGTCTGGGCGGGCGTCTACAAGGCGCTGGTGCCGGTCGGCGAGCTCGCTGACCTCGAATCGGCCGTCTACTTCTCATTCGTGACGTTTACGACGCTGGGCTACGGCGACATCACGCTGAGCGACGGCTGGCGACTGCTCAGCGGCATCCAGGCGCTGAACGGTATCTTGCTGGTCGGCTGGTCGACGGCTCTGATGTTCGCCGTCGTGCAGAAATCATGGCAGGGCTTCATTCGCGATGACGCCGAAGCCGGCTCGCAAAAACAATAATCCGGGAGGCGCCGATGACTAGCGCAGACAGTTCGAAAGTCGACCAGAGATTCCTCTCCAACGCGATGGCCTCGTTCCTGCAGATCGGTGCATTGCTCGTACTTCTGTTCTGGTGTTTCAACATCGTCAAGCCGTTTATAGGTATCGTGATCTGGGCCATTATCATCGCCGTCGCCGTCTACCCCTTGCACGTGTCTCTTACGGCAAAACTCAAGGGCCGTGAGAAGACCTCGGCGACGGTCTTCGTGCTGATCGGCCTCGCGATCATCCTCGTGCCAACCTGGACGCTCGGCGAATCGACGTTCGGCGGGTTGAAAAACCTGGGCCAGGATCTCCGCGCCGGCACGCTGACCGTGCCTCCCCCGAACCCCGGCGTCGCGGATTGGCCGGTCATCGGCGAGAAGACCTACGAGGTCTGGTCGGAAGCGGCTGCGAATCTGCAGGAAACGGCCATGCAGTACCAGGAGCAACTCCGCGCACTGGGACACCGGGTGTTCAATTTCGCCACTGGCGCAATCGTCGGGGTTCTGCAGTTCGTCGTGTCGATAATCATCGCAGGCGCACTGCTGATGCAGTCGAAAGGCGGCTACGGCGCAAGCCGTGAAATCATGACCAGTCTCGTCGGCACCGCGAACGGCAAGCGCTTCACCGACATGTCGATTTCGACCATTCGCAGTGTGGTCAAGGGCGTGCTCGGCGTCGCGGTCCTCCAGGGGCTGGCCGCAGCCGTCGGGCTGGTGGTGGCGGGCATTCCGATGGCCGGGATCTGGGCCGGAGCCGTGCTGGTTGTCGCGATCGTACAGCTTCCGCCGATCCTGGTGCTCGGCCCGATCGCGTTCTGGTATTTCTCGGTGGCGGATCCGTTGCCGGCGACGGTATTCCTGGTCTATTCGTTCCTCGTCAGTTTTCTAGACGGCATCCTCAAGCCCATGCTGCTGGGCCGCGGCCTCGATACGCCAATGCTGGTGATCCTCATTGGGGCCATCGGCGGTGCGATCATGTCGGGCATCATCGGGCTCTTTATCGGCGCCATCGTTCTCGCACTCGGCTACGAACTCTTGATTGCCTGGATGGCACCGGATGCACCCGAGCCCGATACAGCAACTGCTTGAGACGACGTTGCGCAGCCTCAGCAGGCTGCTGCCGGCCACCATCGTCGTGTTGCTCTCGGCGTGTGCCCCCGTCGGCCCGGACTTCGTGCGTCCCGAGGTGCCCGTCAACCCTGCATGGCTCGATGCCGAACTCGAAGCCTTCCGGACCGATGCAGCGGAACTTGAGGAATGGTGGCGCGTTCTCGAAGACCCCGTGCTCGACGAACTCATCGCCACCGCGCGGCGGGAAAACAACACGCTCGAAATCGCCGGGCTGCGCGTCCTTGCGTCCCAGGCGCAACTCAATATCGCCGTCGGAAACAGGTATCCGCAGCAGCAGGTTCTCGCCGGCGATCTTTCCGCTATCGGGGTGAGCGAAAGCAGCGCCAACAGCGACACGACCGATACCAATTACACGCAGCTGAATGCCGGCGCGAGCGTCGTCTGGGAAATCGATTTCTGGGGCCGCTTCCGGCGCGGCATCGAAGCGGCCGATGCCGGACTGCAGGCCTCCATCGCGAATTACGACGAGGCCCTGGTGATCCTGACTGCCCAGGTCGCGGACGTCTACGCGCTGATTCGCGCGACGGAGGAGCAGCTGCGCCTCGCCCGCGACAGCTATGCCATCCAGAAGCGCAGCTACGATATTGCCGAAGTCTTGTTTCGCAACGGCTCGAGTTCGGAACTGGACGCGCTGCAGGCCAGGACGCAGCTGCTCGGCACGGCAGCGGTCATACCGGAGCTGGAGACGACGCTTCGGCAGCTCCAGAACGCGCTCGCGGTGCTGCTCGGGCGCACCCCCGGCAACGTCGACGAGGTCCTGAAGGGGGAGGGCAGCCTGCCGGACATTCCCGACTCGGTGGCGATCGGCATCCCGGCCAACCTGCTACGGCAACGTCCCGACGTGCGGCGGGCGGAGCTGCAGGCGCTTGCGCAAAACGCGCTGGTCGGGGTGGCGCAGGCCAACCTGTATCCCAGCTTCACGCTGACGGGAACCATCGGCCTGACCGCGGCAGAGGGAACGTCGTCGACCAGTTCCGGGGAAAGCGGCGCCGAGCAGTTGTTCAGCTCCGACAGCTTCGGCTACTCCATCGGCCCGACGTTCGTATGGCCGTTCCTGAATTACGGCCGGATACGCAATAACGTCCGGGTGGAGGATGCACAGCTGCAGCAGGCCCTGATCGCCTATCGAGAGACCGTCCTGACGGCCTACCGCGAGGTCGAGGATGCCATTGCGGGCCTCGTCGGCGCCCGCAAGCAGGATCGAATCCTCGCAGAGGGCGTGGACGCGGCGCAACGCGCTGCAGAATTGTCGCTGCTCCGCTACCAGGAGGGGTTCGCCGATTATCAGCGTGTCCTGGATTCGCAGCAGGCATTGTTCGCGCAGCAGCAACGTTATGCCACCAATCGGGGCAACGTAATGCGCAGTTTCGTAGCCCTGTACCGCGGGCTGGGCGGGGGCTGGCAACTGGGTGTCCCGACGGAGTATATCGACGACGAGACGCGGCAGCAGATGGAGGAACGTACGAACTGGGGCGATGTGCTCGACAATCCCCCTGTCAGACGATGAGAGGCGCAGATGACGGACGAAACCGCTAAGGAAAACAAGGACCATTCGCACGAAAAGGTTGCCAGGGAGCCGGCGGACCCGGTGCGCAAATGGACGCTGATCATCCTCGCGCTGTGCGGCGTGCTGCTGGTCTATTACGTGGTCGCCGATCGGGTTACGCCGTACACGACCCAGGCGCGCGTCAATGCCGTCGTCGTGCCCATTGCACCGCAGGTGTCCGGTACCGTTACCAATGTCGCGGTCAAGAGTAACCAGTTCGTCGAGGCCGGTGACCTGCTGTTCCAGATCGATCCTGAGAACTATGAACTCGCCGTCGAGGCCGCGAAAGCAAACCTGCAATCGGCCCGGCAGGCAACAGGGGCGTCCACGGCGAGCATCGATGCTGCAAAAGCGCAGGTCGTGTCGGCAGAAGCGAACCTGCTGAAGGCCCAGCAGGACCTGGTCCGGCTGCGGCGCATCAAACAGGAAGACCCGGGTGCGATCTCCGATCGCCGC
>DATHRM010000157.1:0-14329 GCA_035465295.1 Woeseiaceae bacterium
GACGAGATCGGCATGCACGAGTCTACGATTTCGCGGGTAACCACGAATAAATACATGCACACGCCGCGCGGTGTCTTCGAATTCAAGTATTTCTTTTCGAGCCACCTCGCGACTGCCGACGGGGAAGAACAGTCGTCAACCTCGGTACGCGCGAAGATTCGCAAGCTCATCGGCGCCGAGAACCCGGCGAACCCGTTGAGTGACAGCAAGATCGCCAGCTTGCTCGCGGACGAGGGTATAAAAGTTGCCAGGCGCACGGTCGCGAAGTACCGTGAGTCCATGAACATTGCGTCATCCAGTGAGCGTCGCCAGCGACCGGCGCGATAAACGCACAAGGAAGTGGGTTCGTAATTACAAGCAGGAGAAAACTATGCAATTGAATGTCTCGGGCCACCACGTCGAAGTTACCGAAGCAATGAGAGGTTATCTCGAATCCAAGATCGAACGTCTCGAACGCCACTTCGACATGGTGTCAGACGTGCACTGTATTCTTACCGTGGAAAAGCTGCGCCATAAGGCGGAAGCCAAGGTCAACGTGAACGGCGGCACGATCTACGCCGACAACACCGAAGAAGACATGTATGCCGCTATCGACGGCCTCGTAGACAAACTCGACCGGCGCGTGAGAAAGCACAAGGAAAAGATGGTCGACCACCACGCCAGAGACAATCACAAGAGGCGATTCTGAAAACGCGCCGCGGCGCCCGTGCGGCGCGGCATCATCTGCAAGAACAAGAAAAACCATGTTGCTCGAAGAAATCATCAATCCGGATGCCGTGCTGTGCAACGCCCAGGCGCGCAGCAAGAAACACTGCCTGGAAATCCTGAGCGAATTGCTGGTTCGGTCGCAGGCCGATATCGCGGCCGACGACGTATTCGAACGCCTTATCGAGCGCGAGCGGCTGGGCTGCACGAGCCTGGACGTCGGCATTGCATTCCCGCGCTGCCGTATTGACGGCATCGATCGCTGTATTGCGGCGATGATAAAGCTGTCCGACCCGATAGATTTCGACGCAACCGACGGTGAACCGGTCGATCTCGTTTTCGGCCTCATGGTGCCGAAAGAGGTGACAGAGGACCATCACGCCGATATCGCCATGCTCACGAACCTGCTCAAAGATCCCGATCTGCGGCGCAGGCTTCGTGAAGCGACGTCGAGCAGCGCTCTGTACAGGGCATTGCTCGGCGGCGGCAGCCCGGCGATCGCCGATCAGCCGAAGACGGCCCACGGAAGTTGAAGGTCCGCCCACCGGGACGATTGCGAAAATGTCCGACAGCACGCGCCTCATCATCGTAAGCGGACTGTCCGGCTCCGGAAAGACCGTCGCGCTTCACGTGCTCGAAGACCTGGGTTATTACTGCATCGACAACCTGCCCGCGCGACTGCTAAAGGCCGTTGTCGAGGAAGTGTCTTCCGGGCCGGGCGAAGTCGGCCGTGGAATCGCCGTCGGCATAGACGCCCGCAATCGACGGTCGGATCTCGAGTCCCTGCCGCGCCTGATCGAGGAATTCCGGGAACAGAATATTCAGACGGACGTGCTGTTCGTGCTGGCGGAAGATGCCGTGCTGCTGAAGCGTTACAGCGAGACGCGGCGCCGCCATCCGCTCGCCGAGCACGGGGCCGAACTGCGTGCCGCAATCAACGAAGAACGGGAGATGCTCGCCGAGGTCATCAATTCGGCGGACCTGATCGTCGATACCTCCCGCACGAGCGTATACGAACTGGCCGATATCATTCGCGATCGCGTCGACAGGCGCGCGCCAGCCTCTCTGTCGGTGCTGATCGAGTCGTTCGGTTACAAGCACGGTATCCCGGCCGACGCCGACTTCGTGTTCGACATGCGGTGTCTTCCCAATCCCTACTGGGACCTGAACATGCGGAACCTGACGGGGCTGGACGAAAAGGTCATCCGGTTCCTCGACGATCAGGAAGCGGTCGCGGCAATGCATGCCGATATCCTGGCCTTCCTGGAACGCTGGATTCCCGAGTACCGGAGTTCCAACCGCAGCTTCCTCACCGTCGCAATCGGCTGCACAGGCGGCCAGCACCGTTCGGTGTACATGGCGGAGAAACTCGCCGCCTCGCTGCGCGACATTCACGACGCGGTCAGCACGCGCCACAAGGAACTGTAACTCGCCGCCCGGCGAAGATGCCCGGCGGGGCTCGGTAGCGGTTTTCGGTTAAACTCCTGCCGTGTACGGCCCCATGGCGGGGCCGGCGTGCGAGTCGGGGCAGCATCCATGGAAGCGAGAGAGCACACGCAGAGCAACCTGCAGCTGTTGCGCGAGAAGCTCGACAGCGGCCGCATGCGTTCCGCGCGGCTCATGGTGCACAGCCTGCGTCCTGCCGAGATCGCGCGACTGCTCGAGTCCCTGCCCCTGCAGGAACGGGCCCTGCTCTGGGAGATGGTGGCGGGCGACGACGAGGGCGACGTTCTCGTCGAACTGAGCGACGAGGTTCGCGACGGCCTGATCGAAGGCATGCAGACCGACGAGCTCATCGCGGCAACCGCGGGCATGGATTTCGACGATCTCGCGGACCTGCTCGCGGACCTCCCGGAGGTCGTGACGAGGCAGGTCCTGCAGTCACTCGACAAGGCCGACCACGATCGACTGCAGCAGGTTCTGGCGTACGACGAAGACTGCGCCGGCGGCCTGATGAACATCGACATCGTGACGGTGCGTCCCGATGTCACCCTCGAAGTCGTCGCACGCTACCTGCGCAAGGTTGGCGATATGCCCGATGGCACCGACCTTATTTTCGTCGTCAATCGCGACAACGAGTACGTCGGATCGCTGTTCCTGTCGCGCCTTTTGACCCATGATCCGGACGTGCTGGTTTCGAGCATCATGTCGACCGACGTGCTGCCGATTCCTGCGCACACGCCGTCGAAGCAGGTCGTCTGGGAGTTCGAGAACCGCGACCTCCTGTCCGCACCTGTCGTCGACGACGATTATCGTGTCGTGGGCCGGATTACCGTGGACGACGTTGTCGACGTTATCCGCGAAGAGGCCGAGCACTCGCTGATGAGCGCCGCGGGTCTCGACGAAGAAGACGACATGTTTGCGCCGGTCTTCAAAAGCGCGAGGCGGCGAGCTGTCTGGCTGGGCATCAACCTGGGCACGGCGTTCCTGGCCGCATCCGTCGTCGACCTTTTCCAATCGACGATCGACAAGATCGTGCTGCTCGCCGTATTGATGCCCGTCGTACCCAGCATGGGCGGCGTTGCAGGGACGCAATCGCTGGTCATAATCACGCGGGCGATGGCGCTCGGCCAGGTGGACAGGACCAATGCCGCGCGAATCCTCAGGAAGGAACTCGCGGTGGGGCTGTTGAATGGCGCAGGCTGGTCGATCGTCGTCGCCGCGTTCACGTACCTGTGGTTCGGCGACTGGCGCATCGGCGGAGTCATTGCCGCGGCGATGATCATCAACCTGTTCATGGCCGCGCTCTCCGGCTTCGGTATACCGCTGCTGCTCAAGCAAATGCGAATCGACCCCGCCATCGCCGGCGGCGTGGTCCTGACGACCGTGACCGACGTCGTCGGCTACATGACCTTTCTCGGCCTGGGCGCCGCCCTGCTGCTCTGACGTCGCTGCCGGCGCGGTATGGCCGCTCAGGCATGGAGGATATCGAGATCTTCCTCCACCCAGTGGGGCGCAAACAGCCGCGGCACCGCCTCGCCCGCGATGAAATCACGCAGCTGGTCGCTGACGCGCATCGCGTCGCGGTAGCCGAGTTCGATCAGTTCCCGCGTGTAGTCCTGTTCGAACATCAGGTAGCTTAGCAGGCGACCTTCGCCCCGGCCGCGGCCACTTATGCCCCACAGCAGCGTGCGCAACGCGACGGGCAATGCCTCGCGATGCCGGAGTGCCAGTACACGCAAATCCTCGCTGGGCACGATGACCATCGTGTCGATCGGCCGCATGCGCGACAGTTTCGGGCCGCGGTGGTCCGCCGGCACCGAGTCGATGAGCTGGTTGATGCGGCTGAGCCGCTCGAGGTCGGAATACAGGCCGTCCATGAACAGCGTGTCGAGCGTATAGCCGGCGATCTCTGCAAAGCTCGGGTACGACGCCGGGGTCCCGGGATCGACCGAGACGTCGGCAATCTCGTTGCGCACGCCGATCACGAGGATTCGATCGGCGCCCAGATGCACCGCCGGGCTCAGCGGCGTCGCCTGCCGCATCGCCCCGTCGCCGAAGTACTCGTCGCCGATGCGGACCGGCGGGAATATCATCGGTACGGCAATGCTGGCCATCAGGTGATCGAGGTTGAGCCTGCTGCGGACACCGGAGCGGCGGGTGCGCGACCACTCCGTGTGGCGCTCCGAGGCCTCGAAGAACGAGGTCGATTTCGCGGAACTGTAGCCCGCCGCCGTCACGCTCACGGCATCCAGCCAGCCCTGTTCGATCGCGTGCTCGATCCGCGGGAAGCGCACGTTGCGCCCGAGCAGGGTGCGCAACGGCGAATTGTCGAGCAGGGATTTCGGCATGCGCACCAGCGTGCCGGCCGTCACCAGCGCGCCGAGCCACTGCAGGCTGCTTTTCAGCATCGCCAGGTTATCGGTCCGGTAGACATGGTGGCACCGGAAATGGCCCCAGACGCGCTCCAGCTCGGCAACTGCGACCCGGAAACGGCGCGCCTTCGCCGCAAGCACGACGGAATTGATTGCACCGGCGGAGGTCCCGCTGATGATCCCGAAGGGATTCACGGTGCCACGCGGCACGAGCTCGGCGACGGCCTTCAGCACACCGACCTGGAATGCGCCCCGCGCCCCGCCGCCCGGCAGCACTAGCGCGGTTTTCTTGCGATTTGACGGTGTTTCCATAATGAGCCTTCGATTGCGGGGCACATTGGCGCCTTGCGCGCGGTGCAACGAGTCGTATCATAGTGGGTTCTGCAATTCCAACGACTCGGACTCATTCATGAAACGCTTCGCGCCCGGATTTTTGTTCCTAGCCTTCGCCCTGCTGCCCGGCTCGCCGGCCCTCGCCGATGCCGGCGTCGAGATCGGCGCCCCCGCTCCCGAATTCGAATTACCGGACCAGGACGGACAGCTGCACTCGCTCGAGGATTACCGGGACCAGTGGGTCGTTTTGTACTTCTATCCGAAAGACGAAACGCCGGGCTGCACCACCGAAGCCTGCGAGTTCCGGGACAATATCTTCGCGTTCCGCAAGCTCAACGCGCAGATCCTCGGCGTAAGCCTCGACGACGTCGAGTCGCACAAGAAATTCTCCGAAAACCACGGCCTGCCCTTCCCATTGCTTGCGGACACCGAGGGCACGACGGCCGACGCCTACGGCGTCAAGACGAAGATGATGGGCTGGACCGTCGCCAAGCGGCAGACTTTCATCGTCGATCCCGACGGCAACGTGGCGAAGCATTACGCAAAGGTCGACCCCGACGAGCATGCAGCCGACGTGCTCGCCGATCTCGAAACGCTCCGGGCCGGACGCGAGGCTAGTGCAGGGCCTTGATGCCCGCGTCGAGGCCGGCGATCGTCAGCGGGAACATGCGATCTTCCATGATCTCCCGCGTCAGCTTTATTGACGGCGTGAAGTCCCAGCGTTCGCGGGGCTCGGGATTCAGCCAGATCGCTTTTTGATACGTATTCAGCAGGCGCCTGATCCACACCGCGCCCGGCTCCTCGTTCCAATGCTCGACGCTGCCGCCGGCATAGACGATCTCGTAGGGGCTCATGGTCGCGTCTCCGACGAAGATCAGTTTGTAATCCGCGCCGTATTTGTGCGTTATGTCGAGGGTCGAAACCCGCTCCGAGTGGCGCCGGCGATTGTCCTTCCAGAGCGATTCGTAGATGAAGTTGTGGAAGTAGAAATATTCGAGATGCTTGAACTCGCTGCTGGCCGCCGAGAACAACTCCTCGCAAACGCGCACATGGTCATCCATGGAACCGCCGATATCGAGGCACAGCAGCACCTTCACGGCGTTGTGCCGTTCGGGAACCATGCGGATGTCGAGCAGCCCGGCATTGCGCGCGGTCTTGTCGATCGTGTCTTCGAGGTCGAGCTGGTCGGCTGCGCCTTCCCGCGCGAACCTGCGCAGTCGCCGCAGTGCCACCTTGATGTTGCGGGTTCCCAGTTCGACCGAATCGTCGAGGTTGCGGTATTCCCGCCGATCCCACACCTTGACGGCGCTGCGATGCCGGGAACCGTGCTGGCCGATGCGCACGCCCTCGGGGTTGTAGCCGTATGCGCCGAACGGCGAGGTACCCGCGGTACCGATCCACTTGCTGCCACCTTCATGACGATCGTCCTGTTCGGCGAGACGTTCGCGCAAGGCATTCATCAACTCGTCGAAACCGCCGAGCGACTCGATCCTGGCGCGCTCCTCGTCCGAGAGCAGCAGCTCGGCCTGCTTGCGAAGCCAGTCGTCCGGCACTTCCTCGAACAGGTCGCCGAGACTGTCCTCGATACCCTTGAAATAGGCGGCAAAAATGCGGTCGAAGCGGTCGAGCTGTGATTCGTCCTTCACCAGCGTGGCCCGTGAAAGATAGTAAAAGTCATCCACGCTGGTGCCGGCGACCCCGCGCTTCATCGCCTCCAGCAGGGTCAGCAATTCCGTGATCGACGTATTCATGCCGCCGTCACGAAGCATGTAGAAGAACGGAATCAGCATCGGTCTTACTGGCGTCCCGCCCCGCGATCGAGGAAGACGAGACGTTCGAATAGATGCACGTCCTGCTCGTTCTTGAGCAGGGCCCCGTACAGGGGTGGGATCGCCTTGCGCTTGTCGTCGGTGCGCAATGCCTCCGGCGGAATGTCTTCAGCCAGCAGCAGTTTTATCCAGTCGAGCAGCTCGGACGTGGACGGTTTCTTTTTCAGGCCGGGTACCTCCCGCACCTTGTAGAACGCGTTCAGCGCCTCGTTGAGCAGGTTCCTCTTCAGGTTCGGATAGTGCACGTCGACGATCTTCTCCATCGTGCCCTTGTCCGGGAACTTGATGTAGTGAAAGAAACAGCGGCGCAGGAAGGCATCCGGCAGTTCCTTTTCGTTGTTGCTCGTTATGACGATGATCGGCCGGTGATTCGCCGAGACCAGCTGCTTCGTCTCGTAAACGTAAAATTCCATGCGGTCGAGTTCACGCAGCAGGTCGTTCGGAAACTCGATGTCGGCCTTGTCGATCTCGTCGATCAACAACACCGGTTGCTCGCCGGACGCGAATGCTTCCCAGATTTTTCCCTTCTGGATGTAGTTGGCGATGTCGTGCACGCGGTCGTCGCCGAGCTGCGAGTCCCTGAGCCGCGCTACCGCGTCGTACTCGTAGAGACCCTGTTGCGCCTTGGTCGTCGACTTGATGTGCCATTCGAACAGCGGCTTGCCGAGCGCGTTCGCCACTTCCACGGCGAGCTGGGTCTTGCCCGTGCCCGGCTCCCCCTTGACGAGGATCGGCCGCTCGAGGGTTACCGCCGCATTGACGGCCATCATGAGGTCGTCGGTGGCAACGTAGGTGCTTGTGCCTGTGAAACGAGTGTCTGTCATATCGGTCCCGGTGTGCCTGAGCGTGCAGGGACCATATTACCCCTTGACGGACGCAAGGTCAGGCGCCGGGCGAATCGCCGCGATTCATGTTACTCGGCCGGGATGAGCGTAAGCGCGTGCTGCGACGCGCCCGGCAGGAACGGGCTCGGGCGTCCATGCACCCATTCCTCGTGCCCCTTGCGATAGAAGGCCGACAGGGGATGGCCGCTCTGCCCCGTGGGCATGTGCATCAGCCCGTTCGCCTCGTCACCGGGCGACACCGAGAAGCGCTGCGACGCGCCGAACGCCGGGCCCTGCGCCTTCGGCAGGTCCACGTCGCCGTTCAGGGGCTCCGCCGGCATGTCCAGCCACCGGGAAAGCGCCGGCAATGCCCGGCTCAGCGGGTGGCGTATCGACGCCGTGTTGTATTCACCCCAGCTGCGCTCGGCGAGGCCACCTTCGTAGCGTTCCCCGAACCAGGCGATATTGGTATCTATGGCATCGAGCAACAGCTCGTCCCACGACGCATAGGCGCCGGGCAGCAGGTGCTTCGGCCGCTCTGCGAGGAGCTGCCACAGCACGCCTTCGAACTGGTTGCTCAGGAGTGGCTCGACGTCGCCGCCATTCGCGGCACGCACCGGCGCCGTGAGCGCGTGGAATACCCTCGACTGCACCTCGAGCCGGAAGGCGCGAACCAGGCGATAACCGACCGATTCCGGGGTCGCCCGCGGTATCCAGTCACGGACCAGCTCGCGGTATTCGGCGAATGCGGGATTGCCGGCCACGCGGGCGTCCGTCAGGACGTCGAGAATGACGTCGCGCCAGCGCGACAGGAACAGCGCGCGATCATCGTATTGAATCGCAAGCATGTCGATAGGGGAGAATTCATCCGCCGCGAGCAGCGAGTCCCGTATCTGGCGGGCGCGGGCCCCCAGGTCGTAGCCGCCGTCCCCGATGGCGTCCAGCGCCTCTGCGTCGGCGACCCGCGCATTGGCGGTCCAGATGCGCCCGTTGGCGGGGTTGATGACGCGCGGGTAGTCCTCGGGATGCAGCCAGCCAAGCCAGCCCTCCTCCCGGCTCCAGTCGGCCGGGACCATCGCGTCGAAGCCGTTTTTCACCGGGATCTGGCCGGCAATCGTCCAGCCGATGTTGCCGGCGCTGTCGCCCACCACGAAGTTCTGCGGCGGGATGCCCATCGTGGCAGCAATCCCGAGTGCCCCGCGCACGTCGGCGGCTGTCTCGAGCGCGATGAGATTCAGGTTCAGGGCTTCGGGACTGTGTGCCGTCCAGCTGACCGCGATATCGCCGTCGGGGTAGTCGATCAGGTCGTCGACCGGGCCCCAGATCGTCTCGCGAATTTCATAGACGACGGGTTCCGCATCTTTGACCTCGATCGTTTCGCGGCGGATGTCGAACCTGCGGTCGCCCTGCGGCGTGCGGTAGCTCCCCGGCGTCGCACCCGGGCGAAGCAGCACGGCATCGGCCCAGTCGCCGTAACTGTTCGTATAGCCCCAGGCGATATGGCCGTTGCTGCCGGCCGTTATGAACGGCGTGCCCGGCAATGAAACCCCGGTGACGTCCCGCGGCTCTTCGCCCGTCACGACCAGCCTCGCCTGGTACCAGATGTTCGGCACGTCGTGCCCGAGGTGCATGTCGTTCGACATCAGCGCACGCCCGCTGCCGGTCAGCGCGCCGGCGACGACCCAGTTGTTACTGCCGTTGAGGTACGGCTTCCCGGTTTCGCCCGCCGCCGGCGGCTCCTCGACGACGTCGCGCACGGAAAACACGCCCGGGGCCGGCAGGGGCGGCGGCGTTCTCGGCTCGCCCATGATGGGGGCGTCCCAGCGCGTACCCTGCGGGTACAGCCAGTCGAATACCTCTTCTGGAAGTGCCCGGTGAGCGAAGCCCCGGCGCACATCCTTGCTGGCGCGACCGTCGTTCAACTGCATGAACATCGCGTAGACGACGAGCACGGTGTCCTCCGCCCGCCAGGGCTCGGGCTCCGCGCCCAGCACGATATGTTCGAAGGGGCGCGCCCCGAGGCTTGCGAGGCCCGCATTCACGCCGGCCGCGTATTTCTCGAGAATCGCGATGTCGGTCGCCGGCGAAGCGGCGAGGACGGCGCGCGCGCGGTCCCGGAAGCGGTGAAAGCGGTAGCGCTTGTCGGTGCTTACCGCGATCGCCCCGAACAGTTCCGACAGTTCGCCGGCTGCCTGCCGCCGTATCAGGTCCATCTGGAAGAACCGGTCCTGCCCGTGGACAAACCCCGTCGCATAGGCGAGGTCGGCACGCGTCTGCGCCGTGATTGTCGGAATGCCGGCGTCATCGCGGTGGATGGTCGCGGCCTGGCCGAGCCCCGGCGCAGCGAGTTCGCCATCCAGTTGCGGCAGGCTCGCCCGCAGCGTCAGCCACAGTCCCAGGACGGCCACGACGACCAGCCCGATCGCTGCGGCCAGTGCTCGCACGATCCAGCGCCGCACCGGCCTAACCCGCCTCCGTGACCTGCACGATGGTCATGGCGTTGGTGCCGCCCGAAACGCCCTCGACGTCACCCTTGGTCACGATGACATAGTCGCCGGCTTTCGCCAGCTTGCGGGTCAGGAGCGTGTCGAAGACTTCGCGGTACGGGCCGCCTTCGGAATGCTCGGCCTGGAACGGCACCGGGTAGACACCGCGGTACATGGTGACGCGGCGGCTCGTCGTCGCGTGCGGCGTCAGCGCATAGATCGGGATGTCCGAGCGGATTCGCGACATCCAGCGCGCTGTCGAGCCCGACTCCGTCAATGCGATGATGGCCGTTACGTGGAGGTGGTTTGCCGTGTACATGACGGCCATGGCGATCGCTTCGTCGACGCGTTCGAAGTAGTCGCCTATCCGGTGGCGCGTCAGGCCCTCCGGCAGCGGGAATTTCTCGGCGCCCTTGCAGACCTCGGCCATGGCACGAATCGCCTTCACGGGATAGCGGCCGACCGCGGTCTCGCCCGACAACATCACGGCATCCGTGCCGTCCATGACGGCGTTCGACACATCCGAGACCTCCGCCCGCGTCGGGATCGGGTTCTGGATCATCGACTCCATCATCTGCGTTGCGGTGATGACGATCTTGCTCGCCTTGCGGGTCTTGCGTATGAGCTTTTTCTGAATGCCGGTCAGCTCGGCATAACCCATCTCGACGCCGAGGTCGCCGCGGGCGACCATGATGATGTCGGCAGCCTCGATGATCGAATTGATTTCGTCGATGGCTTCGACGCGCTCGATTTTCGCGACGATGACGCCTTTACCGCCGGCCTCCTCGAACAGTCGGCGTGCTTCCCGGACATCGTCGCCGTCGCGCACGAACGACACGGCGAGAAAGTCCATTTCGAGCTCGGCGGCGAGCTTGATGTTCTCCCGGTCGACGGCGGTTAGCGCCGGCGCCGACAGGCCGCCGCCCTTCTTGTTGATGCCTTTGTGATTGGAAAGAATGCCGCCATTGATGACGGTGGTGTGGACGCGGGTGCCCTCGATCCGGTCCACCTCCAGGGAAATCATGCCGTCGTTGAGCAGCAAGGTATCGCCGGGCTCCACGTCCTCGTGCAGGGTGTCCAGCGCGACGCCGACGCCCTCCTCGGTTCCCTCCTCGAAGCCGAGCGAGCTGTCGAGGAAGAACGATGCGCCGTCGCGCAACTCGACGGCCCGGTCCCTGAAACGCTGGACCCGGATTTTCGGCCCCTGCAGGTCGCCGAGCAGGCCGACATCGCGCCGGCATTCGTCGGCCGCTTCGCGAAGTTCGCGAGCGCGGCGACGGTGTTCCTCTGCATCGCCGTGCGAGAAATTGATGCGCGCGACGTCGAGCCCGGCATCGATCATTTTCAGCAGCGTTTTCTTGTGGTCGGTCGCCGGTCCCAGCGTCGCCACGATCTTGGTGCGTCTTTGCATGGCGGCGATTATTGCACACTGGTGTGCCGGTAGTACGCCCGACCCCGGGCCGGTTCGCATACTGTCACAATCTGCTGCTATCCTCCCGGGCTTTCGTCAGCCCTACCCGCGAATGATCGATCGACGCCGTTTCCTGCAGTGCCTGGCCGTGGCCGCTGCCAGCCCGCCGCTGGCAAACGCGGCCGGGCGTGCCGAAACACGCCTCGGCCCGCTGCGTGCGGACCCGAACAAGCTGCTGGATCTGCCCGACGGCTTCAGCTACCGGGTCGTTTCGAAAGCGGGCGACACGATGGACGACGGCTTCAGGGTGCCGCCCGCACACGACGGCATGGCGGCATTTGCCGGCAGCGACGGCCGCGTCGTCCTGGTCTGCAACCATGAAATGCCGCCGGCGTTCCCGGAATACAGCGCCTTCGGCACTGGTTTCGAGGCGCTTCCCGAACCCGTGAAGGAACGTGTCTACGACCATGGCGGCGGCACCTCGCCCGGCGCGGGCGGCACGACGACCACGGTGTACGACCCGGCGACCGGCCGCACCGAGCGCCAGCACCTGAGCCTTGCCGGCACGGAGCTGAACTGTGCGGGCGGCGTGACGCCATGGGACAGCTGGCTGTCCTGCGAAGAATGTTTCGAAAGTCCCGGCACCGGCTTCTCGCGCGGCCGGCTGATCACGCGCGAGGAAAAGCACGGCTACGTCTTCGAGGTTCCCGCGCTCGAAACCGGCCTCGCCGAGCCTGTGCCCATCAAGGCGATGGGCCGATTCGAGCACGAGGCTTGCGCCGTTCACGCGGCCAGCGGCATCGTGTACATGACCGAGGACCGGCATTACAGCCTGTTCTACCGTTATATCCCGGACGTGCCGGGGCGGCTTCGCGAAGGCGGCAGACTGCAGGCGCTCGCCATCGCCGGCCGGCCGGCCCGGCAGCTGCACAACTGGACGGGCGATCGCGCCATCGGTATCGGCGAATCCCTGGCCACTGAGTGGATCGACCTCGACGACGTCGACCCGGCCGAGAACGACCTGCGCTTGCGCGGCGCAGCGGCCGGTGCCGCTACGTTCGCGCGCGGCGAAGGCCTGTGCACCGTCGGCGACGCGTTCGCATTCACCTGCACGATCGGCGGACGGCAGCGCCTGGGACAGGTGTTCCTCTATCAGCCGAGCCCGGTTGAAGGGCGACACGGCGAGAAGCGGCGGCCGGGCCGGCTGGTCCTGCTTGCCGAAGCCGGAGAGGATTCACTGCTGCGCAACGCGGACAACCTGACCATGGCCCCATGGGGGGACCTGGTCGTGTGCGAAGACACGTCGGGTCACTGCGGACTGGTCGGCATACGCCCCGACGGCACGCAGTACCCGCTCGCCGACAATGCCTGGTCGAAGTCGGAGCTGGCGGGCGTCTGCTTTGCCCCGGACGGCAGGACCCTGTTCGTGAATATTCAATACCCGGGTACGACGCTGGCGATTACCGGGCCCTGGCCCGGCTAACCGTTCGCGCGTCGTTCGAGGACCTCGACCGCGGGCAGTTTCTTGCCCTCCACGAACTCGAGAAAAGCGCCGCCACCCGTCGATATGTAGGAAATCCGGTCCGCGACGCCGTACTTGTCGATGGCGGCCAGCGTGTCGCCGCCACCGGCAACCGAGAAAGCGTCGCTTGCCGCGATAGCTTCGGCCAGCGCCCTGGTGCCGGCGCCGAAGTTGTCGAACTCGAAGACTCCGACCGGCCCGTTCCAGATCACGGTCCCCGCGCCGGCGATGATCTCGCTGAATCGCGCGGCCGTTTGCGGACCGATATCGAGAATCAGCTCGCCGCCGGACACGGCATCCACGGCCTTCGTGGTTCCCTCGACGTTCGCGAATTCGGCGGCGACGACGACGTCCGTCGGCACCGGTATCTCGGCGCGCCCTTCCCCGCCGGCAGCCAGCCGGCGGGCGGTATCGAGCATGTCCGCCTCGTGCAGCGACTTGCCGACGTCGTGGCCTGCGGCCGCGATAAACGTGTTGGCGATCCCGCCGCCGACGATCAGGCAATCCACGATTCCGGCAAGCGCGTCGAGCACGTCGAGCTTCGTGGAAACCTTCGACCCGCCGACGATCGCCACGAGCGGCCGCCTCGGGTTGCCGAGTGCCTTGCCGAGCGCCTCGAGCTCCGCCGCCAGCAATGGGCCGGCGCAGGCGACGGGCGCATGCTCCGCAACGCCGTAGGTGCTCGCCTGGGCGCGGTGCGCCGTGCCGAAGGCATCCATCACGAATACATCGCAGAGTGCCGCCATCTTTCGGGCCAGTGCGTCATCACAGCCCTTTTCGCCGTCGAGGAAGCGCACGTTTTCCAGCAGCACGACGTCGCCGGGCGAAACGTCGACGCCGTCGATCCAGTCGCGGAGCAGCGGTACGTCGCGGGCCAGCAGTTCCGACAGGCGGTCCGCGACCGGCTGCAGCGAAAACGCATCGTCCGGCCGGCCTTCGGTCGGCCGCCCCAGGTGCGACATCAGCATCACCGCGGCGCCGGCTTCCCGGGCCGCCCGGATCGTCGGCAGCGACGCACGAATTCGCACGTCGCTCGTCACCTTGCCGTCATCCACCGGCACGTTCAGGTCCTCGCGGATGAGAACCCGCTTGCCGGACAGCTCGAGGTCGGACATTCGGACAACAGACATGGCTCGGCCTTCTACTTCGCGTTGACGAGCGCGACCGTGGTATCGAGCATCCGGTTCGAGAATCCCCACTCGTTGTCGTACCAGGCAATCACCTTGACCATCGTGCCATCGATGACCTTGGTCAGCGTCGCGTCGTAGGTGGACGAAGCCGGGTCGTGGTTGAAGTCGATGGAAACGAGCGGCTCGTCGTTGTAGGCGAGCACACCCTTGAGATCGCCTTCGCTGGCTGCCTTCAGCACATCGTTGATCTCGTCGACGCTGGTCGAGCGTTCCG
>DATHRM010000158.1:0-6090 GCA_035465295.1 Woeseiaceae bacterium
CTGGGCCGCAGCGAAGCCGACTTCGCCTTTGGCGTCGAAACGATTCCCGAAGGCCGTTCTCAGGTCAACGTTGCTGCCCACGGTTACCGAGCGGGCGCTGAGCGCAGGTGCGCCGCAGCCGTCGAGCGACGCGCCCGCGAAACTCACGTCGCCGTCGACATGCGCGCCCTCGAGCCGAACTATGCCGGAGGCGACAAAACGCGATTGCCCGGTCGAAGACAGGTCCAGCTTGCCGCCAATTCGCGCATTGTTTAAATGGATTGCACAGCTGCCTACCAGGCTCAGCTCGGATTCGTAGTCGGTGACCCCCGAAAACTGCGATCCCGACAGGTCGAGGTCGGCGCTCACTCTCAGGCTCGCGCCGATGAATGCCGGAAGCCGGCAGTCGATGAAACGCACCACCAGGAATTCGGCACCGCTCAGGTCGACCGGCGAATCGAAATTGCACGCCCAGAATTGCACCGCCGCGCGGCCACCATCCCGGCTCGCCGAGGGCGGCCGCAGCGGCCCGATGATGTCGGCGCCACGAATTCGCAGCGGACAGCAGAGCTCGCCGTGTGCCCCGTGCGAACCGGATATCAGTTGCTGCAGAAATTCGGCAGAGAGCCGGCGTCGTGGTTTGGGCAGCGATGAAAAGTCGGCGAGCTGGCGGGCATCGATAGCATCCAGGACCCGCTGTTGGGCTGCCTTGTCGAAAAGCTCCGTATCGTCCGCCGACCGTGACATTCCCGATTCGCCCGCAAGCCGCTGATGCCGGACATCATATCAGCCCGCCGCTGCCTGCACCTGCGGCTCCGGCAGTTTCACCGGCTCGCGCAGGAAATCAGGCAAAGCGGCCGCCCGGTTACGCTGGCGGTGGGTGAACACGTGCGCATGCCGCGCGTATATCGCGGCCGGGATGTGACGTACGCGAACTGGTCGCCAACCTGGCCGCTTATCTCGACTGCACCGCGCGTCGCTATTCGGCCGGCGCGGCGATGTAAGGCTTATCGATTGGCGTCCGCCTCATCGAGAAATACGCGCAATGCCTTCGCATCCAGCGTATCGATCCGGCGGCGGCCCAGCCGGATCCATCCCCGGCCGCGCAGCTCACTCAGTACGCGGCTTACATTTTCCCTCGAAACACCGAGATCGTCCGCCAATTCCTGGTGGGTTTTGTTGAGGGGGCTGCCGCCGGCGAGTATGAGCGTGGCGAGGCGCTGATCGAGCCTGAAATAAGTGGCCTGCTCGACCAGGTCCATGACGGTCTCCAGCCGGTGGGCAATCCCGACATACACGGAATGAGCGAATGCGGAAGATTCTCGGACCAGTTGACGGAATAGCGCGGCGGGAATCAGCACCACCTCCGTTTCCACCTCGGCAACCACCCGGGCGCCGAAATGCCAGTGCGCCATCAACCCCGACGCGGATAGCAAGCAATGCTCGCCAGCGGGAAGCCGGTAAAGCAACGTATCCGGCGCGGACCGTCCCACCTTGAGAACGCGGGCCACGCCGCGGAGCACGAAAGGATAACGTACAGAGAAGTCCCGCGGCTCGAACATGATGTCGCCCGCGTGTTTGTGGACGAACACACCCTGCTGCTTGATCTGATCCGCCGCGGAACTCGTCAGACTGCCTAACGCAGGATAGGCCTGAAGCAGTCTTGGCATCCAGCCGGGAGTGGTGTTGACAGGCATGCCTAGACCAATGTCGCAACGCCATACATACAGGCATTGTAACGCCGCACGCATTGTCAGTGGCAGCCTGTCGTTCCCCCTTATCTCCCGGCGGAATATGTCAAATCAGAACCACGCCTGGCCGGCCGAAAGCAGACTGTGCGCGGGATCGAATACATAGCCCGACAGCGATATGTCCGTGATGTCCAGCCAGTACAGCCCACCGTCCCCGCTCTGGCTGAATTTCGCCTCACCGGACCCGTTCGTCGTCGCTGACACAGTGGCGGTCGAGCCGTCACCCAGCGTCCAGGTTGCGTCGACCGTTGCGCCCGCTACCGGATTGAGGTTTTCGTCGAGCACCGTCACCACGCCGGAAATCGTCACGGACTGGCCCTTCGATTGACCGCTCATGGCAATATCAGTGGATCGCAAAATTGTCGAAGCGCTCGGTATCGACGGGTCGGTATTGATAGCATTCAGGTACGACGCATTGCCGCCTGCAAGTGCAGTGACGACGTACGCGGTAGAACCGTCGGCATTGAATGCTACCGCGGTATCGACAAACTGGTCGAAACCGCCGGGGTCGGCCGGAAACTCAAGACGCCACAGCGAACTGCCATTCGACGCACTGACAGACCGCATCGCCACGGGCAACACGCCGCCGCCGGCGCTCAACAGGAGCTGGGTCTCGTTCGGGTCGACGTCGGGACCGCCGACATATTCACTATCGATAGTCTGGCTCCAGTTCTCGACGCCGAGGGAATCGATGGAATAGACGGTCCGGGCAGCCTGAATCGCGTAATGCGTCCCACTCTGTCCCATCGACGGCTCGAGTGCGGTCGTGAACGCCGGGTACTGGAACATCCAGACGACCGTCGAGTCGGGCGAGTAGGCGAAAGCGCCCGTGTGCCAGGTGCCGTCCAGCGGGCTGACCCGCGGCTGCTGGTTGTTACCGCCGATGGTGAATATCGATGCGCCATCGCTCAGTCGAATCGCCCGGGTGTGCCCGTTGGCGTAGAAATAGAGCTGCTGCTCGGTGCCGTCGACGGTGGGACCGAACTCCAGTTCGACGTAGCCGGTGAAGGGGCGCCCGTATACCTCCGGGTTCGTCCAGCGCAGCTCGGGGCCGCCGTCGGCCATCGTGTCGGGACCGTTATCGGCGAGCGAGAACACGCCCATACCACTCGACCCGAGGGCGTAAATATGCCCGTCCGGGCCGACCGCGACGTCCTGCAGCACGAAGGCGCGCGGCGTCTGCGTAAAGATCCATTTCTGGCTGCCATCGGGGTTGAAGGCCTTGATCCAGTCCTCGTTGCCCGTGTAGATCGTGCCGTCGGGTCCGATGTCGACGCCTTTGCCGCCGGCCTCACCGGCCGACCACAGCACGTCGCCGTTCGGCGCGATGGCAAACAGATTGTCCAGCACATCGACGGCGTAGATCGTCCCGGCACTGGGCAGGTCGTCCCCGGCGACCACCGGCCTGACCGCGGAATACGGCCCCGCCAGCGATACCTGCCACAGCAAATGCTGCTCGGGGACCGCCAGGCTGGCGCCTCCGCCGCCACCACCGCCACCGTCGGCAGTGTCCTTGGGACCGCCCTTGCCATTGCCGCCCTTGGCCGCGTAAATCGGAAACGCGAGCAGTACGGTCAACAGGCCGATGAAAAGGAATAACAGCCAGCCCCGGGCTGCCGACGCGAGATTCTCCCTCCTACCCGAGCGAAGCATCAAGCTCATCTTACACCTCTCTAAATCCGTGAGACTGCGGTAGGAACACCAATGAGTATCCGCCCGACACGCGGCCAATTCAGTGACAAATATCACTAAGCTGAGAAACAGTTCACAGGGTGTTTTGTGCGTTGGTTCACGTTTTTGGGCACCGGCTTTCACAGCCCGTCACGATCTAGGATGACGAACACTGCAAAGAATGTCGGAGAGTGGATTGAATTACCTCGGAAAATGATCGCGCCCATACGCCCGGGGCGGAATTTGCTGGCAGGCAAGTGTTATAGATTATGACAAATTGCGAGCGAAACGGCGTTATATAAGGCGATCAATAAAATCCGGCACAGGGATTTCGAATCAGTGCATGCGGGCCGATGTTCGCACCACCGCGCGCTGCTCCTCTGCAGGCGAGAGCCGCTTCCAGAGCTTCTCCGGCTCATCGGCAAACACGAGATCGCCCGATCCCGGCAGCACGCGCCAGCTGCCGCGGGCCAGTTCGTAATCGAGCTGGCCTGGCGCCCAGCCCGCATAACCGATGAACAGGCGCAGCACCGCAGGGTTGGCCGGGTCCTGTTCCAGCGCGGCCTCGAAGGACACGAGGTAGACGGATTCAATGATCTTTTCCGCGTCCTCCGGCGGCTCGTCAGTGCGCAGCAGTGCGCGCAGGCTGTCCATGTGCACCGGCCCGCCCCAGAACAGCGTACCGCTGTAACCTGCGAAGCCCGCTTCGTCGGCGAGAAGCTCCTCGGGTTTTACCTCGGTCGGGCGATTCACGACCAGCCCGAACGCGCCCGTATCGTCGTAATGCAGCAGCAATATCACGGTATTCGCGAATAACTCTCCCTGCACGAGGTCGGTTGCGACCAGCAGCTTGCCCTGTGCGGGACGCGCGTCTGCGCCGGCGACCGCGGGCAGCAGCCAGCAAACGGCGACGAGCGATGTGAGGAACCTGGTCATCCCACCCCGAGTATAGGCCGGCCTCAGCAGTATGCCGACAGTACGCAATTTCCAGGCGGTAGAATGCATGCCCATGCCAACCAACGTCACGCCCGAGTACAAGAAGGCCGAGGAAGCGTATCGCAGGGCACGCGAGCCGAAAGAGCGCCTGGACTGCCTCCGGGAGATGCTGCGCACCATCCCCAAGCACAAGGGTACGGATCACCTGCAGGCCGACATCAAGACCCGCATCAAGCAGCTGACCGAAGAGCTGTCCGGCCCGAAAAAGGGCGGCCGCCGCAGCGCACCGTCGCACGTCGTGCGTCCCGACGGCGCCGCGCAACTCTGCCTCATCGGGCCGCCGAACGCGGGGAAGTCCAGTCTCCATGCCCGCCTGACGGGTTCGCGCACCGACGTCGGCCCTTACCCGTACACCACTCACCTGCCGGTACCGGGCATGCTCCCTTACGACGACATTCACTTCCAGCTCGTGGACCTGCCGCCGGTATCGGGCGATTTCATGGAGCCGTGGCTGAGCAACGCGCTGCAGCCCGCCGACGGCGCGCTCCTCGTCATCGACTTGAGCGACCCGGAGTGCCTGGAGCACGTTCCGGTCATCCTCGAGCGCCTCGAGGAAAAGAAGGTGTTTCTCACGCCGGTATGGCCGGGTCTCGAATCAACGCCACCGAATGAGCCCGACGAAGACGGCGATCCCTTTCGCCTGGACCTGCCCACGGTGCTCATCGCCAACAAGTGCGATCTCGATTCCGACCCCGAGGAAGTGAGAATCCTCGAGGAGCTGCTCGGCCTGCGCTTTCCCGCGCTGACGATGTCGGCCGAAACCGGCGATGGCGTCGACGCCCTTGGTCCCTTTCTGTTCCGCGCGCTCAACGTCGTCCGTGTCTACACCAAGACGCCGGGGAAAACCGCGGAAAAGGAAAAGCCGTTTACGGTACGCGAGGGTGACACGATCGCCGACGTCGCCCGGCTGGTGCACAAGGATATCGCGCGCAACCTCAAGTTTGCGCGCATCTGGGGCGCCGAGGTATTCGACGGCCAGCAGGTCGGGCCGGATCACGTCGTCACGGACGGTGACCTCGTCGAGCTGCATTTCTAGCGACGTTGGTCCACAATTTCCGGCCATGACAATAGCAATCACCCACGAGACAACCCGAAAAATGCCAACACCGCCTGCAATAATCATGATCGCGGCCGCGATGCTCGTCGCGCTTCCGGCAGCAGCGGCAGACCTCGTCGACGTTGCCAATATCGTGCGAACACGCCATTGCGGCGAGGCATCGCTGCCCGACAAACCGTTGCTACCGATTTCGCAGCTCGACACCGCCGCGGCCGCCGTTGCCGGCGGCGCCGACGTTACGGGCGCAATAGCGGCGGCCGGCTACCGGGCCAAATCGTCGGCATCGATCCGCGTCAGCACACCACGCGGTAAGGACGATGCCGTCGCGAGAGAGCTTTCGGAACACTTCTGCCATTATCTCGCCGATCCCGAATTCGCCGACATCGGCGTGCACCGGCGCGGCAAGGAGGTGTGGCTGCTCCTGGCGGACGGCGCGCCTCTGCCGCCTCCAGGCGATTCCGCGCTCCTGGATTCGGTGCTGGAACGGCTGAACGGCATTCGTGCCGGTGGCGGCCGCTGCGGCGGCCGTGAATTTCCACCCGCCCCGCCCCTGACGCGCTCCCCGACGCTCGATGAAGCCGCGCGCATTCATGCCGAGGACATGGCGCAGAACAGCTTTCTCGCGCACACGGGCTC
>DATHRM010000159.1:0-1555 GCA_035465295.1 Woeseiaceae bacterium
GACCAAGTGGCATCTCGCCCATGTCACCTGGTTTTTCGAACGCTTCGTGCTCGAGTCCTTTGCACCGGGCTACCGGCGCCTCGACGACGACTACGACTTTCTCTTCAATTCCTATTACTACACGGCCGGCCAGATGCATGCCCGGCCGAAGCGCGGGCTCCTGTCGCGGCCGACGCTTGCAGAGGTGCTGGACTACCGCGCGCACGTCGACGAGCACATGATGCGCCTTCTCGACGAGCGCGCCGGCGACGCGGAACTCGCGGCGGTCGTCACGCTCGGACTGAACCACGAACAGCAGCACCAGGAACTGCTGCTCACCGACATCAAGCACGTGCTGGCGCAGAACCCGCTGCAGCCGGCATTCGATCCCGGCCTGCCCGTGGCGCCATCGCGACCCGTCGAGCCTTATGGCTTCGAAAATGGCGCCAGCGGCATTCACCCGGTCGGCGCCTCCGGCGACGGCTTTCACTTCGACAACGAGACGCCGCGCCACGATGCGCTCCTCCACGAACACCGCATCGGCACGCGGCTCGTCACCAACGGCGAGTTTCGCGAGTTCGTAACAAGCGGCGGCTATGCTGACTCGACGCTGTGGCTGTCCGACGGCTGGGCCGTGGTCAACCAGGAAGGGTGGAAGCGGCCGCTTTACTGGAGCGAGGACCTTGCCAGCGAATTTACGCTCGGCGGCCGCCGCGACATCGACGACAACGCGCCGGTGACGCACGTCAGTTTCTACGAAGCCGACGCGTACGCGCGCTGGGCCGGCGCGCGATTGCCGACGGAATTCGAATGGGAACTGGCCGCCGCCGGCAACACGGTGGAAGGCAACCTGCTGCAGTCCGGCTTCCTGCATCCCGTTGCGGGCGCGGGCGGGGCGCAGATCTTCGGCGACGTGTGGGAGTGGACATCGTCACCGTATGCGTCCTACCCCGGCTTCGAGCCACTGGCAGGGTCGCTCGGCGAGTACAACGGCAAGTTCATGTGCAACCAGATGACGGCTCGCGGCGGCTCCTGCGTAACCTCGGTCGATCATGTCAGGGCGAGCTATCGGAACTTCTTCTACCCACACCAGCGCTGGCAGTTCTTCGGCATCAGGCTGGCGAAGGACGGACATGGCTGAAAATATTGCGCAACAAATCATCCCGGACGACGAGCTCGACGATTTGATCGCCGGGCTCAGGAAGCCGGAGAAAACGATCTCGCCGAAGTATTTCTACGACGAGCGCGGTTCGCAGCTGTTCGACGAAATAACACGGCTGCCGGAGTACTACCCCACCGAGACCGAGCTCGGCATCATGCGCGACAACATCGGCGAGATCTCGAGCCTCGTCGGCAAACAGGCCAGCCTGATTGAGTTCGGCAGCGGCTCCAGCCTGAAGACCCGCGTGCTGCTCGAACACCTCGACGAACTCGCCGCTTACGTGCCCGTCGACATCTCGGAAGACCACCTGCTCGAATCGGCGCGGCAGATTCGCGAGGACTTTCCGGACCTCGACGTGCTGCCGGTGGTGGCCGACTTCACGCATCCGTTCCAGCTACCCTCGCCGAAGGTCAT
>DATHRM010000160.1:0-1657 GCA_035465295.1 Woeseiaceae bacterium
GAGGTTGGTGTAGTAGCCTTTCATGAAGGGCTGCATGGCCGCGTAATACCTGCGGATCGCGGCAATCCGCGGCTCGGTCTCCGATGGATCGGTCCACACTGAGCTGATTCCGAGGTTCAGGTCGGCGTCGCGATGCACGAAGGCAGTGTCCGTCGGCGCAATCTGCGCCATGGCGCCGCCCTGGTGCTGGAACCAGCCTGCGGGTAACCAGTCGCCCTCGTAGTTTTCGACGATTGCGTCTATCGCGCGCTCCGTGAGCTCCACCATGAATCCGGACTTGAGGTAATTGAGCTTGCCGTGACCCAGGTAGGCGTCGTCCTTGGTCTGAAATTTGTTGTAATCCATCGGGCCGAGTTCGCCGCTGGTGCGTGGGCCGAAGTCGAGCAGAGGCGCGAGAACTTTCTCGCCGTCGCTGTGGCTGCCGGACCATACGACCTCGACGACGATCATGCGCTTGCCGTTTTCGTCGACGAACCAGATGGGTTCGACGTTGGCCTCGGGCGGCAGCGTCTGGTTGAGTTCCGCCCAGAGGCGCAGCAATGCCTTCGCCTGGCCGAAGTCGTAGAGCAGCGCGCCGCCGTAGACGGTGGGATTGAACGGCTGCAACCGGTACACGAACTCGGTGACGACCCCGAAGTTGCCGCCACCTCCCCGGATAGCCCAGTAGAGGTCCGGGTTGTCCTCGCCGCTTGCTCGAAGCACACGTCCGTCCGCGGTAACGACAGTCGCAGCGATTACGTTGTCGACCGCGAGCCCGTGCAGGCGATCCGTGCGGCCGAGCCCGCCGCCGAGCGTGAAGCCGCCGCAGCCGGTGTGCGAAACGATACCGGTCGTCGTTGCGAGGTTGTGCCTGAACGTGGCCCCGTCGAGGTGGCCGAGCAATGCACCGCCGTCGACGCGAGCTCGCCTCGCCTGCACGTCCACGTCGACGGCATGCATCGGCGAAAGGTCGAGCATCATGCCGCCGTCGCAGGTGGATTTGCCGGAAAAGCTGTGGCCACCGCCCCGCACGGCAAGGAGGAGGTTGCGCTCGCCGGCGAACGTTACGGCATTGGCGACGTCGTTCGTGCTCCTGCATTGCACGAGTAGCGCCGGGTGTTTGTCGATCATGCCATTCCAGACCTTGCGTGCGCTGTCGTAACCCGCATGTTGTCGCAGATACAGTTCGCCGGACAGGCTGTCGGCGAGCTCCCGAACGGCGGCTCGCTCCAGGGTAATCTCTTCGCCGGAGCCGGACACGGCATCGATGGTGTGCGCTGATGCCCGCGAGTACGCCGGCAACGAAGTAGTCACGCCTGCGGCGAGCGCCGACAGGCAGAAATCGCGTCGTTTCACGTCAGACCCCCCTGTATCGCCTACCCAAGCTTAGTAGAAGGGGCGACAGCTCGCCATTTACAGGAACAGAGGCCTAACCCTGGCCGAAGTCCGGTGCGTCCGCCGCGAGATACTCGTCTTCCTCGGGCGTGTTTTCGCGGCCAAGCACCGCGTTCCTGTGCGGGAAACGGCCGTACTGCTCGATGATGTCGTGGTGCAGCTCGGCAAACTGCGCGATGGTCAGGAAGGTCTCCTGCAGGGTGGGCGACACGGCTTCGGCAAGCCGGGTGTAGAGCTCGACGGACTTGGCCTGCACTTTGATCGATTCCGCGTGCTGCAGCGG
>DATHRM010000161.1:0-2997 GCA_035465295.1 Woeseiaceae bacterium
CTTCATGGACACCATGCGATCGAGCGGCGTGCAGATGGGCGGCGGCCCGAGTGCTTACGGTCAGCGCGACAAGCAGGCGTTCGCAAACAACCTGGACCGGTTCCTCACCCGGTACGCCAGGGAAAGCTAGGCAGTATCCTCAGGGTTGCAGCAACGCTTCCAGTTTTTCCCGGGCGGCGGCGAAGCGCGCGTCCAGCCGCGGCGTCGGTGTCTCGCCGTAGGCGTCGCGTGCCTCGGCCGCGGAGAAATCGATCGCGCGGATCAGGTCTGCGGCGGCGCGGTTCGCGGCCTCCGGGTCCCTGCTGCCGACAGCGCCGATCCAGACCGGGCTGCTGTGTGCAAACTGATCGACGGCCATGCTCGGCCACTCGCCGGCGCCCCCATGGGCGCGCGCAGCGACCCAGCCGTTGGCCGGTAGCGAGACCGTGCCCTCGTATACCTTCGTCTCGCCGCCGCGGATACCGTCCAGCTGCTCGACGACTTCGCCGTTCACCACGATCTCGACGACATCGACAGGCTCGCTGCTGATCAACGTCAGCGTCCACGGTTGTTCACCGGGGCTGGTCACGTCGCCCGGACGCGCATCCGTACCAATGCTGAAAAGCAGGGCAGGACCGGTCGTCAGGAACGTACGCCCCGCACGAACCTGCGACAGGATCGAGTCGATATCGCCGCGCCCGCCGGGTGCCTCGGCATAAAGTCGTGCCGTACCGGCAGCCGGTGTGCGCTGGAAGTCCGTGAACATGTCCGTGCCCGAGGTTGCAACGGTACGCTGCCCGATATTCAACAGGCGGTACCAGACCTCGGCGACGCCGAGGGGGTTGATCCACATGCACACCAGTTCGATGCCCATGTTGTCGGTAAGGACGCCATCGGACACGAGTTCGAGTGGAATCGGGTTCGCTTCGAGATTGTCGAACGGGTCCTGCGGCAGCGCTATCGGGTGGACATAGGTGGCCAGTATGTTGTTGGCGCCGGCAAACGCCATGGCCTCGCCGTTGGACCGGTCCGGGCTGCCGAAGCGCGGCATGTTCGGGCCGAAGAACCAGGGGTGGAAGGCTTCTCGCGCGCCGATCATGCCGACGTGCCCGTGGAAGTTCGAGCGGACTTCCTGCGACTGGTGTACGGCGTAGCCGTCGGGAGACGCGAGGCGCTCGCCGATCAGCGGTTCGTCGACATACCGGTCCAGCCGGTTCCAGGACATCGGAAACAGCTGGTCGAGATCTTCACCCGCCAGCAGCGGCAGCGTGTCGGCGAGCGTCATGCGATAAACGCCGTCCGCATTCAGGTGCACGTGCTGGTCGGCGGACAGGTAACCTGCCGTCCTCGCATCCCACAAACGCTTTACGGACAGGTCGAGCGACCCGGACTTGCCGGCCCTTACGCGGGCACTCGAGGACACCGGCATGCTCAACGGACCGCGGACGGCCAGGACATCGTAGCGCCCGTCGGGTACGGACAAGGTCACTGTCCCGGGACTGTAAAAGTACGGGTAGCCGTGTTGCGGATCGAGGTACGTCGGCCCGTCCGCGGTGGCGATCGGGTGCCCGTCCGAGCGCCTTAGCGAGATGCGGGCCGGAACCGGTTTGCCGTTTTCGTCCGTGGTGGTGATCGTCAGTTCGCCCGTCCTGTCCGCGTAGCGCCACTCGCGGACGTCTACCTCCCGCGGCGTTCCACCCACAGTCGGTACTCGCATCAGCCTGAACTGCTGAGTCGAATCGGGCGTGACGTAATAGACGTCGGTGCCGTCCGCACTGAAAGCGGGCGTCAACGCGTAGCTGCCCGGCGGTGTGAGGCGGCGTTCGGTTACCGGGTCCTCGATGTCGGCCACGATGACGTGGTAATCATCCCCGGCGGGCATGTTCAGGACGATGGAGCGCTCTGCAGGGTGGACATCGAAGCTCATTGCCAGCGAAAGGCTGGTCCGCCGAACGATGCGATCGGAGCCCTCGACGAAATCGCGCAGGTGAATGTTGCGGATGGGGTAGGCCTGGTTGAGGTACAGCAACCCGTGGCCGCCCGGCAGGCGGCGGGCATTGCGCTCCGTGCGCCGGAGGTCGGTCATCTGCTCGTCATGGCCGGACGCGAGATCGCGGCGCCAGATGCTCAGTACGCCGTTCCGGGCCGACGTGTAGTAAAGCAGCTTCCCGTCTGCCGAGAACTCAGGGTCCAGCTCGATAGCCGGGGAGTCCACGACTTCTTCGTTGCCGTTTTCGAGGTCGCGAATGACGATGCTCGTGTCGAGACCGCCATCCCGGACGAACGCCAGCTTCCTGCCATCCGGCGACCAGCGGGGCCGGCCGTCTATGGCGGGACTGTCAGTCAGCTGGACCGCGACGCCGTTGTCGAGATCGAGCAGCCAGAGCCAGCCCTGCGACGCGAACGCGATCGATTTGCCATCCGGCGACGGCGCGGGATCCACCGGGCCCGACGACAGGAACGGGAATTCGTGTTGTTCCAGGTAGACGTGATGCGCGTAGTCGTCGACCTTGGGATAACGATAGTCCCATCCCGCCGCGGCAAGAGACGGCATTAGCACTATTGCCAGGCCCGGGATCGATGCGGCCGGGCGCGCGAACCAGCTCTGTTTCGTCATTGAATTTGACCCCCCTTGTGCAGGGCCAGAGGCTAGCAGTCGCGCAGTCCGCCGTCACCATGATTTCGAGTCGGCAACGATATTGCTCACATTATCCATACGCTGGATTCCATCACCCGCCTTTCATGGAATCGGAACCGGAACGTAATCTTCAACGATGTCTTTCCAACCGAATTGGGATTGTCGAGCCCCGATTCTCGCCAGTTCCGTGGCCCATTCGCTTAGAGGCGTGCCATTCGCCTCCTGGGTGTAGAACAAGAAGGGCTGCGGAAAAGGGAAATTGGGTGTGGGCGCAGTTACCTGGACGGCGCCATGCGTGTCGTCACCGCTGACAATGAAACGCTTGTAGCGTCTCGGATAAGCCTCGTTTAACGCGCCGTGCTCGGCAAGGATCAATTCGC
>DATHRM010000162.1:0-8266 GCA_035465295.1 Woeseiaceae bacterium
CTTCGGAGCGAGGGTCGGGATCGAGGCGATGACGACTTTTGAACGCGTCCAGGCCGGCCTCTGGCTCCCGTACGCGATCCTGCTCGTCTGCGTGGAGTTCCACGCCGGCATCGGGCTTTACCGGCTCGCCACCAAGTGGGGAGCGGGCGCAACGCTTTCACGTACGGCAATGCACCGCATCGAGCGGGTATTGCTGTGGTTTTTCCTCGGTCTCGGCGTCGTCGTGCTGCTCGTGCTGTCCGGCGTACTGCCGCCGCCATTCGCGTTTCTCCTTGGGGGTGCAGGCTCATGAGCGGTTCACTCGTCAGTACCGACGTACTGGTCATCGGCGGCGGACTTGCCGGCGAGCGCTGCGCCATCGAAGCAGCTGCGGCCGGGCACGACGTCCTGATTCTTTCCCTCGTGCCGCCCCGGCGCAGCCACAGCTGCGCGGCGCAGGGCGGCATGCAGGCATCATTGGGCAACTGCGTAAAGGCCGAAGGCGACAACCCCACGCTGCATTTTCTCGATACGGTCCGCGGCTCCGACTGGGGCGCCGACCAGGAGGTGGCGCGCATCTTCGCCGAGGAAGCCCGCATTGCCGTGCGCGAGCTCGCGCATTTCGGTGTCCCGTGGACCCGCGTGCGCGGCGGCAAGAACAGCTACTTCATCAAGGGTGAGCGGGTCGAGATCGAAGAGGCCATGGAGAACGACGGCCTCATCATGCACCGCGATTTCGGCGGCACGGCCAAGTGGCGCGCCTGCTACGCGGCGGCCGGCACGGGTCACGCGGTGCTCTATGCCGTGGACAGCGAAGTGGTGCGCCTCGGCGTCACCGTCCGCGACCGCACGGAAGCCGTCGAACTCATTCACGACGGCTCGCGTTGCTGGGGCGTCGTAGCCCGGTGCCTGCGTACCGGCGAGCACTATCCGATCCTCGCGAAAGCGACGGTCATCGCGACGGGCGGCTATGGCCGTATCTACGGCAATTTCACGACCAACGCCACGATCAACGAGGGCATGGGCGCGGCCATCGCGCTCAATACCGGCGTCGTGCCGCTCGGCAACATGGAGGCCGTGCAGTTCCATCCGACGGGGCTGATACCGAGCGGCATCCTGCTGACCGAGGGTTGCCGCGGCGATGGCGGCTACCTGCTCAACAAGGACCTCGAACGGTTCATGGTGGAACTCGAGCCGGCCAAGCAGGAGCTTGCCAGCCGCGACGTCGTCTCGAGGCACATGGCGCAGCAGATGCGCGACGGCAAGGGCGTGGATACGCCCTACGGCCCCCATCTCTGGCTCGACATCCGGCACCTGGGCGAAGAACACGTAACGACGAAGCTGCGCGAGGTCTTCGACATCACGCGCGATTTCGTCGGCCTGCATCCGGCACACGACCTCATCCCGGTGCGGCCGACGCAGCACTATTCGATGGGCGGCGTGCGCGTGAACAAAGACGGCCAGGCCTACAACCTGGCGGGCCTGTTCGCCGCGGGCGAAGCGGCGTGCTGGGACATGCACGGTTTCAATCGCCTCGGCGGCAACAGTTTGGCCGAGACCATCGTGGCCGGGCGCATCGTGGGCCGCACCGTGGCCGCACATGCGGAAGGCTCGTCGCTCGACGCGAAGACCGGCCTGGCATTCGACGCGACGCGCCACGCGGAAGCACAGGCACGGTCATGGCTCGACCGCAGCGGAGACGGCCCGAGCGTCTACGAGCTGCGCGACGCCATGGCGTCGACGATGATGGACAACGTCGGCATATTCAGGACGGGCGACGAGCTCCAGGAAGGTGTCGACACATTGCGCAGCCTGATCGAGGACTGCGACAGCGCCGTATTGCGGTCGAAGGCGCCGGGGATGAACCCGGAACTGACGTTCGCGCTACGGCTCAAGAACATGCTGCGGCTCGCCCTCGTTACGGCTGAAGGCGCGCTGGCCAGGACGGAAAGCCGCGGCGCGCATTTCCGGACGGATTATCCGCTGCGCAACGACGCGGAATGGCTGAGCAGGACGCTGGTCCGGTGGCCGGTGGATGCGTCGGAACCGAGTTACAGCTACGAGCCCGTCGGCCTGATCGATCTTCCGCCGGGGCATCGCGGCTATGGCAGCGACGAGCGCATCGAACTGACCGTGTCCGTCGACGAATACAACGCCGACGTCGACGAAAAGCAGCGCGAGCACGGCAAGCTCGACACAGTTGAACCTATCGGCACCCGGATTCAGTGGGGAGCCTGGGAGCAGGCGGTATGACAGACAAGACCACCCAGGGAGGCCGCCGGCTTCGTTTCGAGATCTTTCGCTACAACCCGCAGGATCCGGACGCCGCGCCGCACATGCAGACCTTCGAGCTCGACGAGACACCGTACATGTCGATCTTCATCGCGCTGAACGAGATCCGCGAAAAGCAGGATCCGAGCCTGCAGTTCGACTTTGCCTGCCGCTCGGCGATCTGCGGTTCCTGCGGCATGATGGTGAACGGCCGCCCGGCGCTGGGGTGCCGCACGCTGACGTCGGATCTTCCGCCTGTCATCAAGCTGCATCCGCTGCCGGTCTTCAAGCTTGTCGGCGACCTGTCCGTCGACACCGGCACCTGGTTCCGGGAGATGGTGGAAAAGACCGAGGGCTGGATTCACGCGCAGGAGGCGTTCGACGAAAACGCCCAGGAAGCGCGCATGGACGACGACACCGCCGAGGAGATTTACGAGCACGACCGCTGCATCGAATGCGGTTGCTGCGTCGCCTCCTGCGGTGCCGCGAACGTCAACGAGGACTTTCTCGGCCCGGCGGGCCTGAATCGCGTCGCACGCTTCGCAATGGATCCCCGCGACGAACGGACGGATACGGACTGGTTCGAGGTCGTCTCGAACCAGGACGGCGTGTTCGGCTGCATCGGCCTGATGGCCTGTCACGACATCTGCCCGAAGGAGTTGCCGCTTCTCGAGGTCTACGGCTACCTGCGCCGCAAGGCATTGTCCTCGGCGATGTCCAAACGCGACTGATTCATCCCGCGGTTTTCCGAAATGCCCGTCGTCCGGGTTGCCCGGACGATAACGGGCAATCGCGCTTCGCTGCCGCTACGTGCACCGAAAATGGTACGGATTGTACGTATTGTGGACCCGTCTGCAGGTACGTATCCATACACACGGGGGAACAACAAACCAGCAAATTTATTGTTTCGCAGCCCCGTCTTTTCGGGGGGGAGAAGCGAAGATGAAATGGCACGTCCTACGCCCGCTGTGGCTGGCCATCGGATTGGTGGTGGTGATTCTCATAGCCAGGCAATTCATGGTTCCGGATGATTTCGGGGTTCATGGCGACAGTTTCACCTACAACTTCTACCGGCAGAGTAACGTCCAGGAGTGGAAGGAATTTCCCGTCAAGCACCTGGGGCACGAGAGTTGCGTCGAGTGCCACGAGGAAAAAGTCACCATGCTCAGCGCATCGCCGCATGCAGCGATCGAGTGTGAAAACTGCCACGGCCCGGCGGCCGGCCATCCCGACGAAATCGAGTTCCTGCCGATCGAGCGGTCGCGGGAACACTGCCTGCGCTGCCACGAAGCGCTCGAGTATCCCCATAACGCCCGGTCGGAGCTGCCGAATATTCGCAACCGGACTCACAAGCGGCGCCGGGAATGCGTGACCTGTCACGTGCCGCACGACCCCAGGGAGAAACCAGAATGAGCTGTTCACGACGAGACTTCCTGAAGCAGGCCTGCGGTGGCACGCTGGCGAGCGTCCTGCCTGTCAGCGCGTTTACCTTCCTCAGCAACGAGGAGGCGAGGGCGGCGGTCGAGAACGCGAACGTTCGCTGGGCGTTCCTCGTCGATACGACCAAGTGCGTCGGCTGCGGCCTGTGCGTGAAGGCCTGCAAGAACGAGAACGAGATACCGTACGACGCCCCGGTCACGCGCACCTGGGTCGAACGCTACGTGATAACGAAGGACGGCCAGGCCCACATCGACTCACCGATGGGCGGCCGCGACGGCTTTACCGAAAACGTCATCAACGGCGAAGAAATTGATCCGGAAAACATCGACAAAGCGTTCTTCGTGCCGAAACTCTGCAACCAGTGCGACAATCCGCCGTGCGTGCAGGTGTGCCCGGTCGGGGCCACCTACCAGACCGACGACGGCGTCGTGCTCGTCGACCGGAGTTGGTGCATCGGCTGCGGCTACTGCATCATGGCTTGCCCGTACGGCGTGCGCTTCTTCCACCCGGTTCACAAGGTCGCAGACAAGTGCAACTTCTGCTACCACCGGATTACGAAAGGCATGAACCCGGCCTGTGTCGATTCCTGTGCATTCGATGCCCGCCGTATTGCCAACCTGAGGGATCCCGACGATCCCGTGACCAAGATCATCACGACCGAGCGCGTGGCGGTACTCAAGGACGAGTACGGCACCAAGCCGCACGTCTTCTATATCGGTCTCGATGAAAACGTGAGGTGATGTAATGACGAGCGAAGCTGTCGTTCATGGCGTCGAGTGGACCGTAAAAGAACTGTTCGTCTATCCGAACGAATTCATCTACTGGAGCATCCAGATCGTCATGTACCCGTACATGACCGGCCTGGTGGCCGGCGCATTCGTGCTGTCGTCCCTGTATCACGTATTCGGCCAGAAAGGTCTAAAGGAGATCGCGCAGTTCTCGCTCGTCTTCTCGCTGGCGCTGCTGCCGGCGGCCGGCTTGCCGTTGCTGCTGCACCTGCAACAGCCGACGCGCGCGATGGAACCGTTGCTGACGCCGCACTTCACGTCCGCAATCTCTGCATTCGGCATCGTCTTCACGACCTACGGCCTCATCGTCGTCAGCGAAATCTGGTTCGTCTACCGCAGGTTCTTCGTGGAGCAGGTTCACGCGCTGAAGGGCAAGGAAGGCTTCGGCAACATGCTGCGGCTCAATGTCTACCGCGCGCTGACGATGGGCGCCTTCGACATCAGCGACGAGGCTTTGAAAGTCGACCACAAGGCCGCAAAGATCCTGGCCGGCGTCGGTATTCCGGTCGCCTGTTTCCTGCACGGCTATGCGGGCTTCATCTTCGGCTCGGTCAAGGCCAACGCGCTATGGATGTCGCCGTTGATGCCGGTCATCTTCATCATGTCCGCCGTGGTCTCCGGTATCGCCCTCTGTATGCTGACCTACATCGTCATCATGGAATGGAAGGCGTTCAGGCTGCGCCGGACGGTTAGCGTGACCGCGGCTACGGAAATTAAGGGTGCCGAGTCGGACATCATCAACACGGCAACCCGGTACCTGCTCGGCTTCCTGGTTGCCGCGATCAGCCTCGAGATCCTCGATCTCATTTTCCGCGGATACACGGCGATGAAGTCCTGGGACATCCTTCGCTCCGTCATGTACGGCAAGGACTTCGTCAATATCTTCGTGCTGCAGTACACGCTGGGTAACCTCGTTCCCTTCGTACTGCTGCTGTTGCCGGGGCGAACGATGAAGCGGACTGTCGTGGCGCTGATTCTCGTCCTGTTCGGCGTGTTCATGATGCGCTGGAACGTCGTGATAGGCGGCCAGGCGTTCTCGCTGTCGTTCTCCGGGTACATGCACTACCACCTCCCGATCATTCCGCACAGCCTGGAGACCTTCAAGGAAGGCCTGTTCGGCGCGCTGTCGGTGGCGGCTACGCCCTTCGTGCTGTTCTGGATCATCAACAAGTTCGTGCCGTCGCTGGAGAGGGGCGAGGAAGCCAAGTACTGACGACGTCCGGACGTGCAATGACCATGTGCTGAGGACATCGTCATGAAAGACCGGTTTGCTGAACTCGAAGCCCGGCTCGCCAGAGTCGAGGCGCGGCTCAGCAAACTGGAGGGTGAGTCGCCGCCGAAAACGGCGGTGGACAAACCGCTCGCCGAATCGACGGTCGCCGACCGCGTGGTGGCGAGTGCTCCGACGCATATCGGCCACACGCTGCTGATTTTCGGGGGCGCGTACCTGTTGCGCGCCATTACCGATTTCCAGTTCGTTCCCACCGCCATCGGCCTGTCCTTGGGCGCGACGTATGCGTTGTTCTGGCTGTATATGGCGTATCGGAAGAGCGCCGTCGAGTCGCAGCGCATCACGGCCGCGATCCTGGGCGCATTGTCGATCGTGCTGATCATGCCGCTGCTGGTGGAGGCGACCGAGCACTTCAAGCTGCTGACCGGGCGCCAGAGTGCTGTCGCGCTGGCCGTTTATTGTGCGTTGGCGTTCGGCGTCGCGCTGAAACGCGACATGAGGACGCTTGCCTGGCTGGCAACCGCCGGCACTATCGCGACCGGGCTGGCCGTGATGATCGTGTCACACGCGGCCTACGTCGTCGCGACCCTGCTGATCCTGCTGGGCCTCGCAACCCTGTGGATCGCCTATTCGAAAGACTGGATCGGCCTGCAATGGCTGGGCGCTGCCGGTGCGAATGCCGTGGTACTGGGCCTCGTGGGGCTCAGCACGACCGACCAGTGGGCGATCGAGCCCGAAACCGCGGCGGTATTCGCGACATTCCTGCTGCTGACGTATCTCGTCAGCTTCGTGTACCGGACGCACGTTAATGGGCAGAACGTCGCGTTGTTCGAACCCTTGCAGGCGCTTGCGGCGTCTGCTGTCGCATTCACCGCCGCGGTAATGGCGGCGCAGGCTGGCCAGTTCGGTCTGGGGTTGATGGGCGTCTTGAGCATCGTCGTCGGGGGCAGCGCCTATGCGCTGGCGTTCTCGCCGGAAACGCGCCGCATCCGCGGCCGCAACTTTTTCTATTATTCGACGCTCGGCCTGGTCTTCGTGCTGGCCGGCAGCGGCCTGATGCTG
Source organism: Woeseiaceae bacterium (assembly GCA_035465295.1). GTDB lineage: Bacteria > Pseudomonadota > Gammaproteobacteria > Steroidobacterales > Woeseiaceae > UBA1847. The sequence continues at coordinate 6,772 of DATHRM010000162.1, forward strand.
CCCCACGATGCCGCGGCCATCCTGTGGTCGCTGATTGCAATCGGGATGGCCGTGCTCAGCGGCCGCACCGGGCGGGTCGCCCTGAGCCTGCAGTGCACGCTGTTGCTGTTCGCCGCGGGCGTCTATTCCGGAATACTGTCCACCGGCCTGGCGGCGCTGGTGGGCGATGCAGGGACCGACTGGCCGGGTCTCTCCGGTACCCACGCCGTCGTTGCGATGGCGACCGTGGTCTGCCTCTTCATCCCGGTGGCGCAGCGCTCCGAGCGCTGGGGGAAACTGGCGGGCCTGCCGCAGCTCATCGTCCTGGCGCTGTCGGTCTGGGAGGTCGGCGGGTTGATGGTGGTCGTCCTCGCGCCGTCCCTGGCAGCCGCGGCAAGTGAGGAGCCGAACCTGTCCGTGCTGGCCTCCGTCCGGACTGCGGTGCTGTCGGTGGCCGCCGTTACCCTGGCAATATCCAGCCGTCACTGGCGCTGGCCCGAGGCGCGCTGGCTCGCCTATCCGCTGCTTATCCTGGTAGCAATCAAGCTGTTTGCCGAAGACTTCCCACACGGCCAGCCTGCAACCTTGTTCGTATCGCTCGCTTTCGTCGGTAGCGCATTGTTGCTGGTGGCGAAGGTCATCAAGCGCGCCGAACCGGCGGAGGCGCCGTAACCGTCATTCCCGGACACTCCCGGCCTGTTTCATTTTTTCGAGCAGGCGCATGTATACGTCGAGGTTCTCGGCGGAGAAGCAACAGAAGGTCACTTCGCGGATGCCGGAATCGTTTCCGGACAGGTACGCCTGGGTCGAGGTCACCGCAATGCTGGCGGCATCCTCGAACGGGAATGCGTAGATTCCCGTGCCGATACAGGGGAAAGCGATTGTCGCAAGGCCGTGCCCGTCCGCAAGGGCCAGCGAATTTCGGTAACAGGATTCGAGCAGACCGGGTTCGCCGCTCGATCCCCCGCGCCAGACCGGCCCGACCGTGTGAATTACGTGTTTCGCCGCAAGCCGGTATCCTCGGGTTATTCTCGCCTCGCCGGTCGGGCATCCGCCCAGTTGCCGGCACTCATCGAGCAGATCCGGCCCCGCAGCCCGGTGAATCGCCCCGTCCACGCCGCCGCCGCCCAGGAGCGACGAATTGGCTGCATTCACGATGGCGTCGACGGCGAGCGTCGTTATGTCTGCGCGAATCGCCCCGAGTTTCGCGTCCATGGTCAATGTGGCCGAACGGCAACGGGGTGCTACGCCCTAGGAGGCGACGGACAGCCTCTCCAGCGCCCGCAGCACGTCCTTGCGGCTGATCTGGCCGACCAGCCGGTTGTCTTTCATGACCGGGTAGCGCCGGAACCCGGATGCCTTGAACAGCTCCGCAAGGTCGATGATGCTCATGTCGGCGTCGACGGTTTCCACGTCGGCCGTCATCAGCTGCGACACGGGTCCGCCGGGTTGGCCGTGGTAGGCGGCAGCAAGCACGACGTCGAGACAGTCGAATTCCGACAGCATGCCGACCAGG
>DATHRM010000163.1:0-3211 GCA_035465295.1 Woeseiaceae bacterium
GATGGAAGAAGACGAGAAGGGCGAAAAGCGCATGCAGTCGTTCAAGTTCGGCGAACCCACGTGGGCGCCGGCGCGAACCCACGGCGGCAAAACGGCCAACGTGGTGCAGGAATGCCACGTCATCGTCGTCGAGCTGCTGGAGTAGCCCGAAACGCCGGCTCAGGCGTCTTCGCGGAGCGAGCGGACGCGGATGACTTCTTCCTGTTCGTTCAGGTCCAGGTGTTCCTCCATTGTCGCGAGGTCCCGGCGGATTTCCGGCAGCACCACGTTTTCCAGCGCGCGAACGCGCCGCTCCGTGCGCCGGTATTCGCGCATCAGTCGCTCGAGATTGGCCGTGACGGCGGCAAGCGGCGCGGCGGCCTCCAGCACGTCGCGAAAGGCTTCCGCAACGCGGCGAACTTCCGGCGACGGCCTTACCGGCTCGCGTTCGAGCGCGGTGGGCCCGGGGTCAAAACTCGCCTCCAGCATGACCTCGCCGACGTACGGGCGTTGCCCGATATCGAGGCGCGCCGCGTCCAGCGGATAGCATGGGTGCACCTGCAGTCCGTCGAGTCCCTGGTCCGCCGCCGCCGCGGGTAACGCCCTGGCCGCCTTCTCCCAGCGCTCCATGAAGGCCGCGTGGGCTTCGCGCCAGGCTTCGCGCTGCCGCAGCAGTTCCGCCGCCAGCAGGATGCGCTTCTCGTCGAGGAACTCGTAGCCGTCGTTGACGAGCCGCTGCTCGTCCTGCAAGTCGAGAAACGCGCTTCGCGACGCGGTCTGCGTTCGCGTCAGTTCAGGCACGGGATTTCTGCCGCGTCACGTAACGCGTGATCTGCTCGTTGCTGAGGCGCGTCAGCTCGCCCTCGCCGAGCAGCCCCAGTATCTTCCAGCCGATCGACATGCTTTCCTCCAGCGTGCGCGCCGACGGCTGGTTGATCAACTCGCCCTCGAAGGCGTCGCCGAACGCCAGGTAGTCGCGATCGTTGTCGGACAGGCCTTCCTGGCCCATCACGCTGGACAGCACCCGCACGCGGCGCGCGTTCGCGTACGCCGCGAACAGCTGGCTCGCGAGCGCCGGGTGGTCGGCATCGGTGAAGCCCTCGCCCGTCCCGTAGTCCATGAGCCGCGACAGGCTCGGCAGCACGTTGATCGGCGGATAGACGGCGCGCCGGTCCAGTTCGCGGTCGAGAACGATCTGCCCTTCCGTGATATAGCCCGTGAGGTCGGGAATCGGGTGGCCGATATCGTCCCCGGGCAGCGTCAGTATCGGCAGCTGCGTCAGCGTGCCGTCGTAACCGTGCAGGCACCCTGCCCGCTCGAACAGGCTCGCGAGATCGGAGTACATGTAGCCCGGGAAGCCCTTGCGACCGGGTATCTCGCCGTGGCTTGCCGAGACTTCGCGCAGCGCTTCGCAGTAGTTGGTCATGTCGGTCATGATCACGAGCACGTGGCGACCTTCGCTGAACGCGAGGTACTCGGCCGCCGTAAGCGCATAGCGCGGGGTCAGCAGGCGCTGCGCGCTCGATTCGTCGGCGCGATTCAGGAACATCACGGTGTGGCCGAGGGCGCCGCTCGACTCCATCGCCGCGCGAAAGCTCTCCGCAACGTCGTGCGAGATGCCGATACCGACGAATACCACCGCAAATTCGCCACTGTCGCTGTCGCGCAGCCGTGCACGCTGCGCGATAGCGGTGGCGAGCCGATCGTGCGGCAATCCGCCGCCGGAGAACAGCGGCAGCTTCTGCCCGCGAACGAGGCTGTTCATCAGGTCGATCGCGGTGACACCGGTCTCGATGAAATCCCTGGGCAGCGCCCGGCGGGCCGGGTTGATGGTCATGCCGTCGATACGCATGCGGCGCATCGCGGGTATCGGCGTGTGACCGTCGAGCGGCCGGCCGACGCTGTCGAACACGCGGCCGAGCATGTTCGGACCGACGTCGAAACAGACCGGCTCGCCCAGCATCGACACGACCGTGTCCCTGACGCCCAGACCGGCCGTCGACTCGAGGACCTCCACGATGACCGAATCTTCATCGAGCGTGGCGACGCGTCCCAGCCGTTGTCTGCCGTCGCGCCCGATGACGTAGAGCGCCTCGTTGAGTCCCACGTTGACCGTACGCCGCAGGAACAGCAGCGGGCCTTCCACGCGTTGTGCAACATCGGCGATCCGGAAGTCAGCCCGCATGGCCCTGCTTCCTTTCGAGCTGGTCGAACTCCTCGTCCAGCCGCGCCATCAGCAAGCGGAATTGCGCGACTTTCTCTTCGGGGATTTCCTCGCTCGCCCGTTGCAGCCGCCGCAGCACCGGCATCGCCGCAATGCGGTCGAGGTCCACGTCGTGCTCGAGCGCCTGCCCGGCGCGATCGACGAAATGCAGTATCACGCGCACCAGCGCCGTTTGCCGTTCCGGCGAGCAGTATCGATCGACGGGCGAGAACGCGGACTGCCGCAGCAGCGCCTCGTTGACCAGGTCGGCGCACAACAGCGTAAGCTGCTGCCGCGGCGGCAGGGCGTCCTTGCCGACGATCCGGGCCATGCGCTCGAGCCGCGCCCGCTGTTCGAGCAGCGTCAGTACCTGGCGCCGGTGGTCCGTCCAGTCGGGATCGCCGCGCGCCTGCCACCAGCGTGCGAGCGCCTCGACGTCCTCGGAGTACGACGTCAGCGGATGTATCGCCGGGAAGAAACGCGCCTGCGCGCGATCGCGGTCCAGCGCCCAGAAGCAGCGCACGTAACGCTTCGTCTGGCTGGTTACGGGCTCCGAGAAGTCGCCCGCCGGCGGGCTGACCGCGCCAATGATCGTTACCGAGCCCTGCTCGCCCTGCAGCGTCTCGACGTGGGCAGCGCGTTCGTAGAATTCCGCGAGGCGCGAACTCAGGTAGGCGGGGAAGCCCTGTTCGCCGGGGAGTTCGCCGAGCCGTCCCGAGATTTCCCGCAGCGCCTCGGCCCAGCGCGTCGTCGAATCGGCCATGAGCGCCACGTGCAGGCCCTGGTCGCGGAAGTACTCTGCAACGGTGATCCCGGTATAGATGCTCGCCTCACGCGCTGCAACGGGCATGTTGGACGTATTGGCGATAATGACCGTCCGGTCGAGCAGCGGCTTGCCGCTGCGCGGGTCCTCGAGCGTCGGGAACTCGTTCAACACTTCGGCCATTTCGTTACCGCGCTCGCCGCAACCGACGTAGACAATGACATCGGCATCGCACCACTTGGCGAGGCTTTCCTGCAGTATGGTTT
>DATHRM010000164.1:0-4626 GCA_035465295.1 Woeseiaceae bacterium
GACAACAGCAGGTAGACCAGGAGCCCCACGACGACCGGCGGCAGTCCCATCAGCGCATTGAGCAGGATCACCACGCCGCGGCGGCCGGGAAAGCTCTGCAGCGCGATGAGAGCGCCGAGCGGCAGCGCGATGACCGACGCGATCGCGACGGCGCTCAGGCTGACCCGCAGGGAGAGCAGGACGATCTCCACCAGGTCTGCCTCGAGCGTCACGATCATCGACAACGCTGCGCCGATGGCGGACGAAAACTCGTTCATCCTCTGGAACCAGGCACGGTCTTGCGACTATCCTCTCAAATCGTTCGTCCGCAGCCGCACCAATCCGGCGGGAGCGTTCGCTGCGGGGATCGTTCATTCTTTCAGATGCTCAGACAGAACGCCAGCAACAAATTGTCGCAGGGTCACCGTGCCCTTGCGTCATTTTGTCGCACATTTTACGCTGGGCGCTGAAGTACGGTCGGTTATATACCCCGGAGGGCCCTTGCCTCATCCCACCTCGATTCTGCTCCTCGGTAGCGGGCCCGGGCTGACCCGCCTTCGGGCCAGGCTTTCGAAGCATTTCCTCACCGTGGAGAGCGTGCGCAACCTCGACGAAACGCGTGAACTCACGCTGCGCTGTCGCTTCCACCTGCTGGTGCTGGTGGATCCGCCGGACCCCTGGCGATCACTGCAACAGGCGCTCGACGACTGCGCGGGCCTGCCCACCGCGACGCTTTTCATCGCCGACAAGTCCCGCGCCGAAACCGCGCTCGCGGCGTTACGGAGCGGCGTATCGGACGCGCTGTTGCGGCCGTTCTCGACCGAGGAACTCGTCGCGACCGTAAACGCACTTTGCGGCGACAGCGCAGCAGGCAACCAGAGCCGGCAAAGCCGTGACGGCCTCGCGCTGATCGGAAACTCCGCGCCCGTCCGGGACATCAGGATGCTGATCGAGCGAATCGCACCGACCGCGACCCCGGTACTCATCGAGGGCGAAACCGGCACGGGCAGGAACCTGCTCGCCCGGCTGATTCACGCGCAAAGCGGGCGGCAAGGCCCGTTCACTGCCGTCGATTGTGCCGCGGTCGCCGGCGGCTTCCCGGGAGACGCCATGCAGGCGGACAGCACGCTGTTTCTCGGCAACATTCAGGAATTGCCCATGGACCTGCAGGGTACATTGCTGCGCAACATGGAAAAGGACGGGCGCGCGGATAACCGCATCGTCGCGTCGACAGCGGCCAGCCTCGAGGACCTGGCCGCGCGGCATCGCTTTCGCGACGATCTTCGTCACCGGCTCAACGTGTTGCGCATCGCGCTGCCGCCGTTGCGCGAACGGCGGCCGGATATTCCGCTGCTGGCCGCGCACTTCGTCGACAGCCTTTCGGCCGAGATGGGCTTGCCGCCGGCTCGCTTCGAGGCGGACGAGGTCGATGCGCTCGGCAAATACGACTGGCCCGGCAACGTACGCGAACTGCGCGACGTCGTGGAACGGACTTTGCTGCGCGGCCGGATGCCGGCCGATGCGCTGGCCGGGACGATCGGGCGCGGCCCCGTAACGCCGGATTATCCGTTAGACTGGACGCTCGAGCAGGTAAAGCGGCATCACATGGCCTGCGTTCTCGAAGCCTGTGACGGCAACAAATCCGCCGCGGCGCGACGCCTGGACGTCTCGCGCAAAACACTGGATCGCAAGCTGGGCGCCTCCGGGCGCGAGTAAAGGAGACCGTTTCAACATGAACATCGACGAAGATCGCCTGAATGTCTCGATACGCAAGTTTCTGAAAGTGGTCGGCATCACGTCACAGCGTGAAATCGAAAAAGCCGTCCGGGACGCTGCCGAGGCGGGCTCCCTGCCGGATGCGCAAAAGCTGCAGGCAACGATGACGCTCTCCATACCCGCGCTGGGGATCGAGCACGTCATCGATCACGAGATCGACACCGGCACGTAGGAGCGGCCCCTGGCCCGCGATCCGTTCACACCTTCGTCAGTCGCTGCCGGTCCAAACCAGGTTGCCGAGTTCGGCGAGATCGTAGCCGCCCAGCATGTTCGCCTGCCGCCGGCACTCGGTGCCGCGCAGGTGATCCAGCAGCTGCTGAAACAGCCGGCGGAAAAAGATGCCGCGATGCAGGGCGAAGTCGAACGCCTCCCAGCCGATGGGAACGAAGTCGAGGCCGAATTCGCTGGCCACGGCGCGCACGCCCGGACCCACGTCCGCCTGCCCCATCGCGATCAGCGAGGCGGCCTCGCGCTCCGTGCTGGCACGGCCCGTGATGCGGCGGTCCGCCGGATCCAGCTCGTTCTGCGCAACCAGCTCGCGGAGAAAGCGCTGCGAACCCGCGCCTTCCTGGCGTTCGACCCAGCGGACATCGCGCTGAAACAGCCCCTCGACGCCGATCTCGGCCGACCACAGGTCCGGTGACACCAGCAGTCCCTGCTCACGGCGAAACAGCCGCACCAGTGCCCAGTCGCCGGCCTGCACGTACTGCCGGATCAGCGCGGGATGGCGCTGGTTGCTCTCCTCCGCGGGGCCCCAGTGAATGCCGCAGACATCGGCGCGGCGCCGCGCAAGCAGCGTCAGGCCAAGCTGGCTGCCGGTGGCCGCGTAGCTGATCAGCGCCTTCGACTGCAGGGAGGCGGCCACCTGCGTAATGGCGCGAAACAACAGCGGATCGTCGCTTCCCGCGATGACAATGCGGTCCGTCAACAGCCCGCCGTGGCTCGATTCGAGCAACCACTGGTCGACCAGGTCCCGCGGGAACAGCCATTTGCCCGTGAGCTTCGACGCCGGGATCTTGCCCTCGCGCACCAGCGCATAGATTTTCTTCTCGTTAACCTGCAGGTAGGCGGCTGCCTGCTTCACGGTCATGAAGCGCGGCGGATCGCCGCCGTTCGCGTCGCTCCCGGCCGCGCCGCTCGCCGGACCCGGCGCGTCTTTCCCGGTGCGGGTGGAAACGGACTTCATACGTTCTCGTGTCATTGCGCTAATATTGGCAGAAATGAGCAACCCCGATCGACACACTGTAGCCGTTATCATGGAGCGCGCCCAGATCAGGCGCGGGCAGTGGTCCGTGCCGAGCTGGCGCGCGGTATCGGTGGTCGCCGGAGAGCATGTCGTCGGCAAGGGCAACGGCTGCAGCCCGATTTACGAGAGCGACGACGAGGCACAGTTCCTCTGGTCCGGGCTCTCGCTGGTGCTTTATCGCGACCTGGCCGAGGAATACTGGTATAACCTGACGGGCGACAACCCGTCCCTGTACGTGATCTGCCACGAATCGCCGGACGGCGAGTTGACGCCTTTCCAGGTCACCGCGGACCACGATTCGGCAACGACCTGCCTCGAAAGTGACGACCAGGTTTTCGCGGTGCCCATCCCGCCCGAGATCTACCAGCAACTCGAGAAATTCGTCGTTGCTCACTTCGTGCCGCAGGAACGCAAGAAGCGCAAGCGCAAGAACTGGTCGGAGGACCCGGGTCGATGAGCGAAAACCGTTACGACGAGCAGGAAGACTTCCTGGCACGCTGGTCGCGCCGCAAGGCGCTGTCGCGAAAAGGGGAGCAACTGCCGGAGCCGCCGGAGGATGCGGACGAACGGGCGCAGGATGCCCTGCAGGCAGAGCAGGAAGCGGTCCCTGTCGTCGAATCGCCGGCGCCGGAGCAGGTCGCGGACGCAAGCGGGGACGAGGCACCGGAATTGCCGCCGCTGGAGACGCTCGACGAAAACTCGGACTACAGCGCCTTCCTGGGTAAGGGTGTACCCCCGGACCTGAAGCAGAAGGCCCTGAAGAAGCTGTTCCACAGTCCCAAGTTCAATATTCGCGACGGCCTCGACGACTACGACTGGGATTTCACCAACCCGGAGCCACTGGGCGATATCATCACGGCCGAGATGCGCTACCGGGTGGAGCGCGAGCTCGAGCGGCTGGCACGTCTCGACGAGGACGAGGAAAACCCGGAAGATTCGCCAGCCGTGGCCGCGGTCGAAACCCGGGAGCACGATGCCGCGAACGACGAACTTGACCCCGAGACCGACGATGAACGATCTGAACCTTCCTGACAGCACTGCGAACGGCCGGGCACGAACGGAAGCCCTGGACCTCCGGCATCGGCCGGAGGTGGCGCCCACGTCCGTGGTCAGCTTTCTTTCCCATGGCCGCGTACTGATCGTCGGCGACGAAGCACAGGCGCTGGCTGCGGCCGGCCGTCTCGGCGAAGACCTCGTGGCAACGCTGTTTTGTCCCGCGGAATCGCGGCCAGCGACCGCGACCGTCGATGGCCTCACGGTCGTGCGCGGCGGCAAACCCGCACTGTCCGGCAGCCTCGGCGCTTACACCCTGAGTCTCGACGCAGCCGACGACGAAGCGGAATCGCCGGCGGTCGCGCTGCTGACCCAGGCGCGTTTCGACCTCGTGCTCGATCTCGGCGACGCGCCGTTGCTGCAGCAGGAGGCCGTACCGCCCGGCTACTACGCGCCGCGCGGCGACGCGGACGCCCTCGATCGGGCCATCGAGGAATTGCCCGGGATGCGCGGCGAGTTCGAAAAACCCAAGTTTTTCAACCTCAACACCGACATTTGCGCGCACGGCCGCCGGGGCATCCGCGGCTGCACCCGCTGCCTCGAGGTTTGCCCGGCCTGGGCGATCACTTCGG
>DATHRM010000165.1:0-5045 GCA_035465295.1 Woeseiaceae bacterium
TTCCTTCGCGCCCCTGACGATAGCGGCGGCGAGCGGGTGCTCGCTGGCCGTCTCGACCGAAGCGGCCGGGCCGAGCAGTGAGTCTTCCGAGAAATCGCCGAAGGGGGTCACCATGACAAGCTCCGGATGACCTTCCGTCAGCGTGCCGGTCTTGTCGACGACGATCGTGTCGACTTTCTCGAAGCCCTCGAGCGCTTCGGCATTCTTGATCAGGATGCCGTTCTGCGCGCCTTTGCCCGTGCCGACCATGATCGACATCGGCGTTGCGAGACCGAGTGCACAGGGACAGGCGATGATCAATACGGCCACCGCGTTGACGATGGCATACGCCATTGCCGGCTGCGGCCCCACCAGCCCCCATACGATAAACGTCACGATCGCAGTTATGACGACCGCCGGCACGAACCAGCCGGCAACGACGTCCGCGAGGCGCTGGATAGGCGCCCGGCTGCGTTGTGCTTCCGCGACCATGCGCACGATCTGCGAAAGTACCGTGTCGTCGCCGACCTTTGTGGCCACCATAACGAAGCCGCCCGTGCCATTCACCGTCCCGCCGATCACCGTGTCGCCGGGACCTTTCTCGACCGGAATCGGTTCGCCGCTGATCATCGACTCGTCGATGCTGCTGTTGCCTTCCTGCACTTCGCCGTCAACCGGAATCTTGTCGCCCGGCCGCACGCGCAGGCGATCGCCCTCTGAGACATCGTCGAGCGAGACTTCTTCTTCGCTGCCGTCGTCGGCGATGCGTCGCGCCGTCGGCGGTGCGAGCTCGAGCAGCGCCCGGATGGCGCCCGACGTCTGGCTGCGCGCCTTGAGTTCCAGCACCTGCCCGAGCAGCACGAGCGTCGTGATTACCGCGGCGGCCTCGAAGTAGACGGCTACGTGGCCGTCCGCGTTGCGGAAAGCGTCCGGGAAAATTCCGGGGGCCAGCGTAGCCACGAGCGAGTAGCCGAATGCCACGCTGACGCCGAGCCCGATCAGCGTGAACATGTTGAGGTTCCAGGTGCGCACCGACTGCACGCCGCGCACGAAGAACGGCCAGCCGCCCCACAACACGACCGGCGTCGCGAGCAGTAGCTGGAGCGGTTGTGCCCAGCCGGTGGACACGATGTCCGAGAGTGGATTGCCCGGAATCATTTCGCCCATTGCGTAGACGAACAAGGGCAGCGTCAATACGGCGCTGACCCAGAACCGCCGCCGCATGTCGTCGAGCTCGGACGTGTCCTCCTCGCCGACGACGATGCCTTCCGGCTCCAGTGCCATGCCGCAGATCGGGCAGCCGGAGTTGCGCACGTCGCGCACCTCGGGATGCATCGGGCAGGTGTAGACCATGCCCTCGTAGCCGGCGGGAACGAGATCGTACTTGCCGGCAGGGATCGGCTCGTCGGAGGCCGCTGAATGACAACAGCTGTGGCCGTGTGCGTGTTCGTCTTTGGCGTGATTATCCATAGGTTCGTCGGGGTGCCTGCTCGATTACCGTTAGTGTGCGCTAGAGATCGTGCTGATGCATCTGTCCGGCTGTAATTTCAACCGGCCCGGAGAAGCGTTGAAAATCGAATTCGCCGTCAGGGTCGGACGGATAGTCGTCGTCGCCCGGCTCATCCCACTCACCCGAACAGGTAAAGGCGATACGATACGTGCCTTCCGGGAGATACCCGAAATGATACTCGTGAGCGCCCGTTCCGGGGTTCATTTCAACGCGGTCGGTCGCGATCGGTCCCGGCACGCCGTCGGACTCGACTTCGGCGATGTCGTCCGGTGTCTCGGCGTCGCCGGGAAACACGTACATCCAGTTGCCGCCGTCGGCCGGATCGCAATCGGGATGGTTGACATCGATCAGCGAGGGGTCGACGGTGCCGACGAGGCTGCCTGCGTGTTCCATGCGGATGAGCCGCATCGCGTTGTGCAGTTCGTACTGGTCACCCATCATCCCGTCGTGACGATGCTGCAGGCCACTGCGAAGATCGAAATCGAGCATGAATTCGACATGCTGGCCGGGCTCGACGCGGAATTGCTGCTGAACCTCGAGTCCCTGAGCGGCTCCCGGACCCATGCGCATGCCGTGCCGTCCGCCCGTATCGCGCCGGTCGATGTACGAGTGCTCCAGGTCCACCATGAGCCGCATGCCGTCGTACTGGCCGGCGGGGAGCTCGTGATCGCCGATGAGGCCGTGTGCGACGCCGTTCTGCAACTGCATCATGTCGACATCCAGCGGGCCGCCGGGCATATCGACCGTGAATACAGTGCCATCACTGTGATGAAACTCCATCGCGGTGATGTGCAGCACGACAGACTCGGCATCGTGCCACGGGTCGTCGGTGATCGAGACGCTGATCGTTCCGGTCGTTGACGGTTCCGTGGTCGCCGTTGTCGAGGAACTTCCGCTTCCGCATCCCGCGGCAACTGCAATCGTTGCCGCCGAGAGGGCTATCGGTTTCCATAGTGAATTCATATTGCAATCTCCTGAGGTTTAGATGTCGCCAACCAGCTCGCATTCTTAAGGCGCTCGGAAACCGGGACAATACGGGCTTCCTCGTAGTCGCATGTCCGGACGCCGGGTCCGGAAAGCCGCCTGGCGGCATGCCGCGCGTCGCGCGTAAGGCGGTCTGCTCGTACTGTCATTCGTGTAACGCCCGGGACGGCACAGGCTCGCATGTAATTCTCGAGCGGCTGCAGCATCTCCATTGGCACGATGGCCGTTAAACGCCTGATACTCATTGGTTATTCACCTCTTGTGCCGGTTCATGAGTCGTCCCCCGGCCGCGCCAGATAAGGAACAGGGCCGGGATGACGATGAGCGTCAGGATCGTGGCGCTGACCATGCCGCCGACCATCGGGGCCGCAATACGCCGCATCACCTCGGAACCCGTGCCACCGCCCAGCATGATCGGCAGCAAGCCCGCGATGATGGCCGCCACGGTCATCATGATCGGCCGGACGCGCAGCAGCGCGCCGTCGATGACGGCTTGCTGCACGTCGTCAAACGTTAACGAGCGGCCCGCGGTTTCCGCATCGGCCATGTGTCGCCTTATGGCCTGGTTCAGGTACACGAGCATGACGACCCCGATCTCGACGGCCACGCCCGCGAGCGCGATGAAGCCCACGCCGACGGCCACCGAAAGGTCGTATCCCAGCCAGTACAGCAGCCAGAGGCCGCCGATGAGCGCCATGGGCAATGTGCCGAGAATGATTGCGACTTCGGTAAAGCGGCGGAAATTCAGATAAAGCAGCAGCGCAATGATCGCGAGCGTCACCGGGCCGACGACGGCGAGCCGCTCCTGCGCGCGCACCATGTATTCGTACTGGCCGGACCACGCGAGCGAGTATCCCGTCGGCAGTTCAATCTCGTCTGCAACCATGCGCTGAGCTTCCGCGACGTAAGAGCCGAGATCACGGCCACTGATGTCCACGTAGATCCAGCCATTAAGCCGTGCGTTCTCGCTCTTTATGACGGGCGGTCCGTCGACGACCTTGACCTCGGCGACGTCCGCAAGCGCGATGCGGGCGCCCTGCGGTGTCACGATCGGCAGGAGCTTGAGCTGCTCCACCGAATCGCGCACGCGCTGCGGATAGCGAAGGTTTACGGGATACCGCTCGAGGCCCTCGACAGTCTGGGTGACGTTCATGCCGCCGACGGCCGAACGCACGACGTCCTGGACATCGGCTATGTTGAGGCCGAAGCGCGACGCTCGCTTGCGGTCGATGTCGACGTCGATGTAACGGCCGCCTGCAACGCGCTCCGAATAGACCGACGCGGTGCCCTCGATGTTTGCGAGCACGTCCTCGAGTTCCTGCCCGATGCCTTCGATCACCTCGAGGTCGGGTCCGGCAACTTTGATGCCGACCGGCGTCTTGATGCCCGTCGCGAGCATGTCGATGCGTGTCTTGATCGGCATAACCCAGGCATTCGTGAGACCGGGGTACTGGACGACGCGATCGAGTTCGGCGCGCAGGCCTTCGGGCGTCATCCCCTCGCGCCATTCCTCGCGCGGCTTGAGCTGGATGACCGTTTCGATCATGGTCAGCGGCGCCGGGTCCGTGGCGGTCTCGGCGCGACCGATCTTGCCGAATACCTGTTTCACTTCGGGTACGGAGAGAATCATCTTGTCGGTTTGCTGCAGGACCTCGCGTGCCTTGTCGATGGAGATACCCGGGTACGTGGTGGGCATGTACATCAGGTCGCCTTCGTCGAGCGGCGGCATGAACTCGGAACCGAGGCGTGTGGCGGGCCAGAGGCCGACGACGAGTATCAGCGCCGAGATTGCAAGCGTCGCCTTCGGCGCACCGATGACCAGGGTGATGATCGGCCGGTATGCCGCGATCAGGCCTTTATTGATCGGGTTCTTCTCCTCCTGGACGATCTTGCCGCGGATGAAATAGCCCATGAGCACCGGCACCAGCGTGATCGACAAGCCGGCGGCTGCCGCCATCGCATACGTTTTGGTAAACGCGAGCGGTGCGAACAGGCGGCCTTCCTGCGCCTCGAGCGTGAATACGGGCAGGAAGCTCAAAGTGATGATCAGCAGCGAGAAGAACAGCGGCGGACCGACCTCGGTCGCCGCTTCCTGCATGATGCGCCAGCGATTGTCATCCGTGAGCGGTTCCTTCTCGATGTGCTTGTGAACGTTTTCGATCATGACGATCGCCGCGTCGACCATCGCCCCGATGGCGATTGCGATACCGCCCAGCGACATGATGTTCGCGTTGATGCCCTGCAGGTGCATGATGATGAATGCTACGAGGATGCCGACGGGCAGGCTGAAGAAAATCACCGCCGACGATCGCAGGTGAAACAGGAATACGGCGCACACGAGCGCCACGACGATAAACTCCTCGATGAGCTTGCCCTGCAGCGTATCGACGGCACGGTCGATCAGGTCTGAGCGGTCGTAGGTCACGACGATCTCCACGCCTTCGGGCAGGCTGCGCTCGAGCTCGGCAAGCCGCGCCTTGACGAGATCGATCGTTTTCGAGGCATTCTCTCCCCAGCGCATGACGATGACACCGCCGACCACTTCGCCTTCGCCGTCGAGTTCCGCGATACC
>DATHRM010000166.1:0-14607 GCA_035465295.1 Woeseiaceae bacterium
TCGCGGCACCGGCAGCTGTTCAAGCTGCTCGACCACTGTGCGATCTACATCCTGATCGCCGGGACGTACACGCCCTTCCTGCTCGTTGCCATGCGAACGACGACGGGCTGGTGGCTGTTCGGCGCCATCTGGACCCTGGCAACGGCGGGCGTGCTTACGAAGCTCTGGTTTCGGGACCGCTTCCCGCGGCTCGCACTCGCCGGCTATCTCGCCATGGGCTGGCTGGTCGTCATTGCATTACCCCAGGTGGTCGACGCGATCGGCACCGACGGCATGCTCTGGATGGTCGCCGGTGGGCTGAGTTACACGATAGGCGCCGCATTCTATGCCGCCAAGCGAATCGCCTTCGGGCACGCCATCTGGCACGTCTTCGTATTGCTCGGTGGTATCTGCCACTTCCTCGCCGTGATCTGGCACGTGCTTCCGGTATCCCCCGTCCTGCCGGTTACGGGCTGACCCAAAGGCCATAGCGGTCTTCCACGACAAGCCCCGAGGTGCGCCGATCGTTATGATTGGCGCATGCGATCGAGTCTGTCCTGGCTGTTGCTCCTGCTGGCGCTGGCGTCCTCTGCGAAAGCGAAAGACGGCGCCCCGGACCCGTTGTTCCAGAACCATGACACGCTCGACGTCACGATATCCGCACCGCTGACGACCCTGGTGCGCGAGCGACCCACCGACGAAGAGCTGGAGGGCACGCTGAGCTATTCCGCCGGCAACGGCGAACCCCGTACGGTCGACATCAAGATTCGAGCGCGCGGGCATTCCCGCCACGAGATCTGCGACCTCCCCCCCCTGTGGCTGAACTTCAGGAAATCGCAGGTGAAGGACACCCTGTTCCACAAGCAGGACAAGGTGAAGCTCGCCGTGCATTGCGAGGACTCCGAGCGTTACGAACAGACTCTGCTGCGCGAGTACATGGCATACCGGATCCTGAATCTCGCAACGCCGCAGAGCTTCCAGGTGCGGCTGCTGCGCGTCACCTGGGTGGACAACGAAGGGAAGCGCGAGCGCCAGGTGCGCTACGCGTTCCTGCTGGAACACAAGAACCGCCTCGGCAAGCGCATCGACCGGAAAGACCTGAAGATCGACGAGACGTCGGTGGCCGCGATCGACCCGGAACATCTCAACCTGACGTCGGTCTTCCAGTTCCTGATCGGCAACACGGATTTCTCGCCGATCGCAAAGCCGGAATACAACGAGTGTTGCCATAACTACGTGCTGTTTTCCAACGACAAGGACCTGCTTGTAGCGATCCCCTACGACTTCGACCAGTCAGGGCTTGTCAGCGCGCCTTACGCGCTGCCTGGCCGCCAGTTCGGGATCCGCTCGGTCCGGCAGCGCATCTACCGGGGGCGCTGCGAGAACAACGACCACGTCGAGGATTCGATCGATCGGTTCAAGGTCGTGCGCAACAACGTCTTCGCGTTGATCGAGACCCAGGACGGGCTGACACGCAAGGTCCGCGACATACTCGCCGGCTACGTGCAGCAGTTCTACGACATCGCGGACGACCCCCGCAGGGTGACGCGCCTGATGATCAATCGCTGCATCTAGTGTGCGTAGAGCGGTTCCGGACGCCCTTTGCAACCCGCGACGCGAGCTTCTGCCATCCGGCTGCAGGCGGACCACCGCCTCCAGACACGCCCTGGCGGAATAGCCAGGTCGCGCAAGGCTGCACGATGATCGATGGCGACGACGAGCGCTGCGGCCAGCATCAGTGCGCGCCACGCGATGATGAAAAGCCGCCGCTGGACGTTCGTGCGCACCTGCGAGCGCAGAAAGTCGCAATGGAAAGCGAGATGCGCTTTTTCGTCGACCGCAATCTCGCGCAACACGGCTTTCAACTCGCTGTCCGGGAGGCTCGCAGCCAGTAGCTGGTAATAGCAGATTCCGACCACTTCGGCCGCCAACAGCACGAGGATCTTGAGCCGCAACCCGATGAGGCGCCTGCCGAAGACAAACAGCCGTGCCGTCCAGTTCTTCTCGATCAACCTGCCCCGCAGTGCGCGGACGCAGCAGGCCAGCAATTCCGCGTGCCGATGTTCCTCGGCCACGAACAATGCGATGGCATCCGCATAGTCCGCGTCGAGGGACGGCAGGCGGCTACGCCTTGCCTGGTCAATGACGGAGCCGCCGCCCGATTCGCCGAGCTGAAAAATGGCCAGCGAACGCGCGACCGAGGCCGGGACCGCAGCCAGCGCCTTATCGTCGGCGAGAAGGCGGGCGCCCGGACGATGCTGCCTGGCGGCGAAAAACGTTTTCCATCGGGCCCAGCCTGGGTTCTGTTCTGTCATTCGACCGCTCCATATCGATGCCACGATATGGTTGTATCCCCTGAACCTGACGTACCTGGGGACACAATGTGTCGAATTGTGGCGGGGCTCAGTCGCCCTCTTTGAGGATCTCCGGGTATTCCGGCTTCCAGCGGTACTCGTTGACACGCTGTTCCAGCGCGTCCACGTCCGTGAACGTGGCAACGCCATCGGCAATTGCCTGCTTCGCAACGGCGAGGCCGACGGCGCCGCAGATATCCCACAGCCGGTTCACTTTCGGCATCAGGCAGCGTTCGCCGATGGTGTCGTCTTCGAGCGCATGCGCAAGTGCCGTCGAGGATGCACCGATCATCGAGCCGGTAATCTCGGTCGCGCCGCTGACGATCGTGCCGAGACCGATGCCGGGGAAGACAAACACGTTGTTCGCCTGACCGATCCTGCGCTTCTCGCCACCGACCTCGACGGGATCGAACGGACTCCCCGTCGCGACCAGGGCGCTGCCGTCGGTCCACTTCATGATGTCGGCAGGCGTCGCCTCACTGATATCGGTCGGATTGGACATCGGCAATATCACGGGGTGCCTGCTGTGCCGTGCCGCCGTGCGCACGACCTCTTCCGCAAAGCTCCCCGCCTGGCCCGATGTGCCGATCAGCACGTTGCCCTTGAATGCGTCGACGACCTGGGCGAGATTCCTGCGGTCCTCGCTCGCCAGCCCGATTTCATGCAGCCATTCGGCCGGCCAGGCAAACTCGCGCTTGTTGTCGTCCAGGTCGTCGCGATCCTCGCTGAGGACGCCGCGGCTGTCCAGGGCGATGATCGCACGCTTCAGTTCGTCGCCATCCACGCCCTCCTGGTGCAGCTGCCGGCGGATCTGCCGGGCAATGCCGACGCCGGCCGCCCCGGCGCCGTGAATGACCGTGCGGCTTTCGCTGAACGGCTTGCCGCTGATGCGCGATGCCGCATGCATCGCGGCGGCCGCCACGGCGCCGGTACCCTGGATGTCGTCATTGAAAGACGGCAGGTTGTTGCGGTGACGGTCGAGAACCTGGAAAGCGATGTCCTTGTGAAAGTCCTCCCACTGGATCACGGCCTTCGGGAAGACCGTGCGGACCGCCTCGACGAACTCGTCGATGATCGCGAGATAGGCGTCGCCGCGCAGTCGGTGCTGCCGCCAGCCGAGGTAGACGGGATCGTCGAGCAACTCCTGGTTGTCGGTTCCCACGTCCAGGCTGATCGGCAGGGTGCGCGCGGGATGGATTCCCGCCCCCACGCAATACAACGACAGTTTGCCGATGCTGATCGCCATGCCGCCGATACCCTGGTCACCGATGCCGAGAACCGCTTCGTTGTCCGTTACGACCATGAGTTCGACGTCGCTGAACGGTGCCGAGTCACGCAGGACCTGCTCGATGCGGCCTGCATACTCCGGCGTAATGAAAATGCCCCGCGCCCGCCGGTAGACGTGCGAGAAGAAATGCGAGGCCGCGCCGACAGTCGGCGTGTAGACCACCGGCATCAGCTCTTCGAGATGCGTCCTCAGCAGCCTGTAGAACAGCACCTCGTTGCGGTTCTGCAGCAGGCCGAGATCGATGTTCCTGCCGATCGGGTCCTTGTTGAAGCAGATCGTGTGGTAGGTACGATCGACCTGCGCTTCAATATCGTTGTGCTGCGGGGGCAGCATGCCTTCGATGCCGAAACGCCGGCGCTCCTCCGCCGTAAAGCCGACGCCCTTGTTGTAGATGGGCGCACGCAGTAACTCGGTGCCGTTCAGGTTGACTTTTACCTTGTCGCCGTCAGGCGTCTTGATCAGGTTGAACTTTTCCATTGTTGCGTCCGACATCCCTTTGGATGACGGGCACTAGACGCTCTCTCAATGCCGGTGTCAACCGTGGTCTATCCCTACTCCATGTCGATCGCGCGCGCCGTTACCGGCAGCGCAGCTGCCGGCATGCGCGGCTTTTTGCCCGCTCGTTGTGCCCGGGCATTCAGGACGAATACGTTGCCGGCGAGTACCAGCAGCGTTCCGGCTATCACTGTCGCATCGATCTCCAGGCCCTCGAAGATCGCCGACAGGATCAGCGCGACGACAGGGAACATCACCATCGCGTAACCGGCCTTGTGTGCGCCGATTCGGCCGAGCAAGGTCAGATAGGCGCCGAACGCTACGATCGATCCGAAGACCGTCAGGTACAGCAACGAGCCGATGTATCCCGGCGACCAGTCGAAGACGAATTCGTGTCCCTCGATCAGCGCTATCGATGCCGTGATCGCGGCACCGTAAAGCATGCCCCAGGCGTTGGACTGGATGACCGGCAGGCTGGTTTTTTGCGCTGCCTGCGAAACCATGTTGCCGAACGAGGCGATCAGCGCCCCGAGAAAGGCCAGCATCGAGCCATAAAACACGGAATCGGAAATAGTCAGCTCACCAATCTGCGGCGCGAACAGGGTAACGATGCCCGCCACACCGAGCAGTGCCCCGAACAGCACCCTGGGGCCCGCCCGCACACCGAAAAACAACCGTGCGTTGACGATGTTCATCCATACGAGCGTCGAGAATGCGATGGCCGTGAGCGCGGACGAGATGTAGATCTGCGCCCGGTAGGCGAGGATGTAATTGAGACTGAACAGCAGCATGCCCAGCAGGAAGAAGCGGCCGTGCTGGCGAAGGCTGAACGCCAGCGGCAGGCGCCGGATGCGGCTCCACGCGAACAGCAGCAAGGAGGCGCCGGCGTAGCGATACACGATCGATACCTCCGGCGCGACGATGCCCAGCTGGAATTCGATGGCGAGCCAGGTCGAGCCCCAGACCAGGACCGTGATGACGTAAAGCAGCCCGTTACTCATGTCCGCAATCTCCCCGCCGCGGGCGGGAATCGAATGCACGCAGTGCGTCTTCGATGACCTCGGCGTGGAGGTGCCGGTAACGGTGCAGCCGGACCGGTGCGCCGATGAGGGCATCGAGCGCAGCGCGCCAGCGGGGCGCGGTTCCCCTTGCGGGGCGACCGCCGGAAGAAGATGACTGTCTCATGGCAACCCCTCCGGTTGATCTGAACGTGGGGTTGACTATACGGTCATTTTGTAGATATAACAGATACAGTTTTTTATAAATCAGACCTAAACAGTTATGCTCCAGGTAACCAGAAGCGACGGTACCTTCCTGTATCGCCAGGTGATCGACCTGATCAACGAGAACATCGATTCGGGAACGCTGCGGCCGGGCGACCGGCTGCCGTCGCTCCGCAAGATGAGCCGCAAAGCCGGGGTGAGCGTACCTACCGTTCGCCAGGCCTACATCGAACTCGAGCGACAGCGGCGGGTGGAATCCCGGCCGCAATCGGGATTCTACGTACGCCACATTCCGGCCAACGATATCGTTCGGCCCACGCCGTCCTTCGCGGGCGACCCGGCGCCGCTGGCCTGCCGCACCCTCATGGAGCGCGTTTACAACGGCATCAACGATCCCGACCTGGTGCCGCTCGGCATCGCCAACCCGACGATGGCGAAACCGGCCGCAAAAGCGCTGCACCGCGCGATGAAACGGGTCATGGCGCGAGCCGAGGACCGCAGCATCGGTTATGCCGCGACGCTCGGCGAACCGGCGCTCCGGCGCCAGATCGCGTATCACTATCTCGACACCACGGGCGTGCAGGTCGACCCGGAACACATCGGCATTACTAACGGCGGCCAGGAGGCGCTGCTGCTCGCGCTGAAAGCGGTTGCGTCGGAAGGAGACCTCATCGCCGTGGAGACGCCGACGTATCACGGGTTGCTCGAACTGATCGACAGCCTCGGCATGCTGGCCATCGAGATCGAGACCTGCCCCGAGGAAGGGGTCACGATATCCGAGCTCGAACGCACCTTGCAGAACCACGACGTGACCGCCTGCATGTTCTCGACGACGCTGTCGAACCCCCTCGGCGTAACGATGCCGGAGCACGAGCGCCGGCGCCTCGTCGACGTGCTGGAACACTACGACACGGTATTGATCGAGGACGACGTCTATGGCGACCTGCGGTTCGACGGTGTGCGGCCGGTTCCCGCGCAGTTTCTCGACGGCAACCCGCGCATCATCACCTGCGGCTCGTTTTCCAAGACCGCTGCGCCAGGCTACCGCATCGGCTGGGTGGTGACCGACACCTATATCGACAGGATTACGCGCCTGAAACGGGCATTCTCGTGCACCTCCGGCCTGCTGCAGCAACTCACGCTCGCGGACTTCCTCGCCACCGGCGACTACAACCGGCACCTCAAGGCCCTGCGGCCGGTGCTCAAGCAGAATGCCGAGCGCATGGCTGCGCTGGTCGGCGAACATTTCCCGGCGGACACGCGCACGTCGAAGCCGGTCGGGGGCGCGGTGTTATGGCTGGAACTGCCCGGCGACGTGGACGCGGAAGCCCTGTTCGACGAGGCCATCGAAGCGGGCATCAGCATCACGCCCGGGCACATCTTCTCGCCCTGCAGCTGTTACACGAATTTCCTGCGGCTCAGCTACGGGCACCCGTGGACCGAACGCACCGAGGACGCGATGCGCTGGCTGGGCAATCGCGTCTCCGAACTCGCGGCCCGCGCCGCCTAAACGGCGCCGGCCTTCTTCAGCGGCAATTCGCGCACGCGCTTGCCGGTTGCGGCGAAATACGCGTTGACGATAGCCGGTGCGACCGGCGGCACGCCCGGCTCGCCGACACCGCCCGGGGGCGCGTCGACCTCCATGATGTGCACGTTGATCGCTTTCGGCGCTTCCCGCATGCGCACCACGGGGTAGCTGTCGTAATTGCCCTGCTCGATCACGCCGTCCTTCGCCGTGATCTCGCCGTGCAGCGCCAGGCTCATCCCGAAAATCCCGGCGCCTTCCATCTGCGCGACCACCCGGTCCGGATTCACGACCAGCCCCGCATCGATCGCGATCCAGAGTTCCTCGACGTGCAGCTTGCCCTCGTCGTCGACGCGCACCTCGGCGACCGCGCCGACCGTGCTCAGGAACGAGCGGTGCACCGCGATACCGAGAGCGTGGCCGTCCGGGAGATCCCTGCCCCAACCGGCCATCGACGATACCTTCTCGACGACCGCCTTGTAGCGCCCGGTATCGATCGGGTGAACCTCGAGCGACTGCCCGTAATTGGAATACTCCGCGCCGTCGTCGGTGGGATCGACCTTCCGCGAGGGTCCCGCAAGCTGCAGCAGGTAATCGCGGGGATCGGCGCCTGCCGCATGCGCGAGCTCGTCGGCGAAACCGCAGACGGCGAACGCGTGATAGACGTTGCAGACGGAGCGCAGCCAGCCGATACGCACGTGCGCCTTCGCGTCGCCCGATTCCAGGCGCATGTTCGGTATCGCGTACGGGTTGTCGAGCATGCCGAGGCTCAACTCGAAATTCCCGGGCCCGGTCGCTTCGGCGCTGAACGTGGAACTGATGGACGGGAATACGCTGCGGTGCAGCCAGGCCGTCGCCTTGCCTTCGGCATCGAGCGCGCCCTTCAGGTACTGCGCGCTGACCGTGTGGTAATAGCCGTGACGAATGTCGTCTTCGCGCGACCAGGAGACTTTCACCGGCTTGCCGGTCTGCTTGGCGAGCCAGGCGGCTTCCGCCGAGAAATCGGCCTTGGACTTGCGGCCGAATGCCCCGCCCAGCAGCGTGACGTTGACTTTCACCTGCGATTTGTCGATCCCAAGCAGGTTCGCCACCGTGCCCTGGACGGACTGCGGGTCCTGCGTCGCGGCCCAGATTTCCACGCTGCCGTCGTCGTGCATTTTCGCCGCGGCCGCCGGCGGCTCCATCGGCGCGTGCGACAGGTGCGGCGCATAGTAGTCGGCCTCGATCACGCTGGCCGCGTTCTCGAATGCGGCGGCCACGTCACCGCGGTTCAGCACCGTCTTGCCGTCCTTGTGCGACGTGTCGACGAGCTGCTTGCGGTAGCTTGCCGAGTCGTACTCGGCGTTCAGGCCGGTATCCCATTCGATCTCGAGCGCCTTGCGCCCCTGCTCCGCCGACCAGGAGTTGCTTGCCAGCACGGCGACGCCGCCGAGCGGGTTGTAGGCGGGCGGCGACGTAACCTCCGGCATCCTGACGACCTGCTTTACGCCTTTCACTTTCAGTGCCTTTGCGTCGTCGACGGACTTCGCGGTGCCGCCGAACACGGGGCAGCGCTCGATGGAGGCATACAGCATTCCCGGCAGCACCGTGTCGGTCCCGTACATGGCGGTCCCCGTGGTCATCTCGAGCCCGTCGATCAGGTCCATGGATTTGCCGATGTAGCGGTAATCGGCCGGGTCCTTGAACGTCACATCCTCGGGAACCTCGAGCTCGGCGGCCGATGCGACGAGGTCGCCGTAGGCGGCCGAACGGCCGCTCGCTTCGTGGTGCACGGCATGGTTGCGCGCCACGAGTTCCGACGCAGGCACGCCCCACTCCATCGCCGCTGCCGCGATCAGCATCTCGCGCGCGGATGCGCCCGCCGTTCGCAGCACGTCGAACTGCTTGCGAATGCTCGTCGAGCCGTCGGTATTCTGGTCGCCGTATTTCGGATCGCCGAGCGCCTGCAGCAGCTCGATACGATCCCAGTCGGCTTCCAGTTCGTCCGCAATCACCTGCGGCAGCGACGTGCGGATGCCCTGCCCCATTTCGGAACGGTGGCAGTAGATCTCGACGACGTCGTCGTCACGAATGTTGACGTACACGTTCGGTGCAACGCTGCCGGCGTCGGCGCCCTCGGCGCCGCGCGGGGTGCCGAGCGTCATTGCGAACACCAGGCCGCCGCTCGCGATACCGGTCTTCTGCAGGAACTCGCGCCTGCTCAGTTTCTCGAGGCGGCTCATGACTCACCTCCTGCAGCGCGATGAATGGCCTTGCGGATACGGGTGTACGTGCCGCAGCGACAGATATTGCCGCTCATCGCGTCGGCGATTTCGTCGTCGCTGGGCTTCGGGTTGCGCTCCAGGAGCGCAACGGCGCTCATGATCTGTCCCGACTGGCAATAGCCGCATTGCGGCACGTTGAGTTCACGCCAGGCCTTCTGGACCGGGTGGTTGCCGTCCGCGGACAGGCCTTCGATCGTGGTCACCGACATGCCGGCCGCCGCCGACACCGGGAACGCGCAGGACCGCACCGGATCGCCGTCGACGTGTACCGTGCAGGACCCGCACAGTGCCTTGCCACAGCCGTACTTTGTGCCGGTCAGACCGGCGATATCGCGGATCGCCCACAGCAGTGGCATATCCGGATCGACGTCGAGCGACTGCGCTTTGCCGTTAAGGGTGAATTCGATAGCCATAGGTGGTTCCTCGGGTAGCTGCCGGCGAAATACCGGTAATGATAACAGCAGCGCTTTGCGTCGGCATAACGCGGCCGGATTGTGAACGCCGCGGCGGACATGCGCGCCGCCGCAGCCGATAATGGCCGTATGTCGTACGGTCTGCAGCTCGTGCCGGTGCTTGTGCCCATCGTATTCTGGGGCATCTACCACTATTACAAGGACCGGCACCTGCCGGAGCCCGCCAGCAGCCTCCTGCTGGCGTTCACTCTCGGATTGCTGTCCGCCGCCCTGTCCCGGGTGCTCTATACCGCGCTCGGCTGGGCATCCCTGCGCTACGACGCCATCGCCCTGGCCGACGGCAATACGCTCGGGCTGCTGGCGTATGCGATGCTCGGCATCGGGCCGGTCGAGGAACTCGCCAAGCTGCTGCCGTTTCTGCTGATGGTCGTCTGGCACCCGCAGATGGACGAGCCGATCGACGGCATTATCTACGCGTCTTTCGTTGCCCTGGGTTACGCGGCGGTCGAGAACGTAATATATCTCGCGTACCTGACGCCCTACGAGTCAGCCGCGCGCGGCTTCGCCGGGCCGGTCGTACATATACTCTTTGCGTCGATCTGGGGATACACGATCGGCTGCGCGCGCATCCGGGGGGATTCGCTCCCCCGCGCGATCGTCACTGGCTTCGTGATCGCTTCGGGCCTGCACGGCCTTTACGACTTCATCGTGCTGCAACGGACAGTCAACGCGCTGCCGATAGCCGCTCTGCTGATACTGGGCGTGTGGATCTGGCGGCTCAGGCTGCTCGAGGTCATGCAGCGGAGGGCTGCACGGAAGGCGTCAAACGCTAGCCGTGGTCGTACGGATTGAAGCCGTCAACGTCGCCGGGCGCGGTCTCTTCGCCCTCGAGTTGCAGCCCGTCCAGCCCGTCGGGCTCGGTCAGCAAGTCGCTGCAGCGCTTCTGGATCTCCGCGAGGCGCAGGGAAACATTCGATGCGGACAACGGCTCGTCTTTGAATTCCCAGTCCATTTCAGTCTTCCGTCTCTTCATGTCGGCAAAAAGCGACAGCCCTTGCAAACGAGTATAGATACCGCCCGACGGTGAAAGTGTGAACCGGGTCACACAAAATTTTTGCCGAAACGCCTTTTTCGGGCGTTATGTCCAATTCCTGCATCTGGCCCGCGGACGCCCGTTATCGCGGCACCTGGCTGAGCACCGCCATGAGCATGACGATGCCCTCGACGAAGTTTCCCAGCCGCAGGTTCTCGTTCGGGCTGTGCTGGTTATTGTCGATGTTCACGGTCGGGACGATCGCGGCGGGCACCCCGAGCGCGTCGATGATCGGTGCAATCGGTATCGAACCGCCCATTGTGCGGATGAGGATCGGCTCTTCCCCGTACAGAGCCGCCAGTCCCTGGCGCGCCATCATCCCGGCAGGCGAGTCCATCTCGGAGCGGAATGCGCCGTAGCTGACATCGTGGTCCAGGCTGACGATACGGTCGAACCGGCGGCGTTCCTCGCCGTCCGGTGCATGATCGAGGACGGTATAGCCGAGCGACTCGACGTGAGTCCGCAGCAGGTCCATCAGCCGTTCCGGATCCGATTCCGGGACCAGCCGGATGTCGATTTCTGCCGTCGCCGTGGGCGGAATAATGGTCCTGGCCTGCTCCCCGACCCACCCGGCGGACATACCGCGCACGTTGAGCGACGGATACTGGATGGCCTCCTGCAGGGTCGGCGCCACGGATTCGGCACGGGCGAGACCCATGTCGGCCAGAATTCGCGCCTCCTCGTCCGGCACCCTCGACAGGGTCGCTTTGTCCTCGTCCGACAACACCACCCCGTCATAGAAACCGGGAATCGTGACGACGC
Source organism: Woeseiaceae bacterium (assembly GCA_035465295.1). Classification (GTDB taxonomy): domain Bacteria; phylum Pseudomonadota; class Gammaproteobacteria; order Steroidobacterales; family Woeseiaceae; genus UBA1847. The sequence continues at coordinate 11,397 of DATHRM010000166.1, forward strand.
CCGCGGGCGATTTCAGCGACGCCAGTATCCGCGCGAGATCGAACGCCGGGTTGGGCACGAAATTACCGTAATGGCCGCTGTGCTGGGCGACGTAAGGACCGTAAGCGACGAGCGTCGCGGTCATGATGCCGCGCGCACCGAACGTCACGGTAGGCCGGTTCGACGCATGTGGCGGCCCGTCGAAGATCAACAGCAGGTCCGCGGCGAGCAACTCGCGATGCGCCCGGATAGCCGCGGCCAGGTTCGGCGAGCCGAGTTCTTCCTCGGTATCGATGATGACCTTGAGGTTGTACGGAGGCGCCGCATCGAGTTCGTCGAGCAACTCGACCGCCATCATGAACTGCGTCATCGGTCCCTTGGAATCGGCTGCCGAGCGCGCGAACACGCGCCACTCGGGATCGAAGCCTTCCTCGAGCGCGCCCCACGGAATCTGCTGCCAGTTGCCGTGCTCGTCGCGGGCTTTCAGCACCGGCACGAAAGGATCTGCCTGTGCCCAGGCCGCGGGGTCGACCGGCTGCCCGTCCGCCTGCAGGTAGACGAGGACCGTGGCGCTCGCCGCATCGTGGCGGCGCTCCGCGAACAGGGCCGGGTTGCCGTCCGTGGGTATTCGCTGCGTGCGGAAGCCGCGTGCACCGAAGGCGCCCTCCATCCACGTGACGAGTGCCTCGATGTCGTCCGGGTGCAGCGCATCGTTCCGCTGGGCGAGAAATTCGCGATACAGGGCGACGGCGCCGTCTATGTTGTCCCGCACCGCGTGCCGCATATCACCGGTCGCGGGCGGTTCGGCGTGCACCGTGACCGCTGCGAGCAGTACGGCTGCAATACCGGCGAGGGAAGGTCTCCACATACAGGCGTCCCGTCCGTTCAGAATCGCAGCAGCGCGGAACCCCAGGTGAACCCGGCGCCGAAGGCCTCGAACAGCAATAGCTCGCCGCGCTTGATGCGGCCGTCGCGGACGGCCACGTCGAGCGCGAGCGGTATCGATGCGGCCGACGTATTTGCGTGTTCCGCCACGGTCACGATGACACGCTCCATCGGCATGTCGAGCTTCTTCGCGGCCGCCGTGATGATGCGCATATTCGCCTGGTGCGGAACGAACCAGTCGAGGTCGTGCTTGTCGATGCCGTTCTTGTCCAGCGTTTCCCTCGCGATCGAGTCGAGGGTCGCCACCGCGCGGCGAAATACGGCGTTGCCGTTCATCTGGATGAACGCCTCTCCCGCACGCGTAATGTCATAGCCTTGCGACACGCCCTGCGGCACCTGCAGCAGGTCCTCGTACTGCCCGTCCGCATGAATGTGGGTGGACATGATGCCGGGCTCGTCGGCCTCCTGCAGCACGACGGCACCCGCGCCATCGCCGAACAACACCGCGGTCGTGCGGTCTTCCCAGTTCGTCAGGCGCGACAGCGTTTCGGCGCCGATGACGAGGACGTTCTTCGCGGCACCGGTGCGAATGTAGCGATCCGCGAGATCGAGGCCGTAGACGAATCCACTGCAGGCCGCCTGGATATCGAATGCGCCGCAGCCACGTATGCCCAGGCGGCGCTGCACGATGCAGGCCGTGCCCGGGAACACCTTGTCCGGTGTGGTCGTCGCGATGATGATCAGGTTGACGTCTTCCGCACCGATGCCCGCCATCTCCAGGGCCCGGTTGGCGGCAGCGAGCGCGAGATCGGAGGTCGCTTCGCCGTCGGCCGCAATATGCCGCCGCTTGATGCCGGTACGTTCCTGGATCCACGCGTCCGAGGTATCCATCATCTTCTCGAGATCGTGGTTCGTCAGGACTTTTTCGGGCAAATAGCTGCCCGTGCCGGCAATACGTGAGTAAGTCATAGTCTGGATCCCCGTGCGGGCGGCCTTTCAGCGCCTCATGAACTCGGCAATGTCACGCAAGGTTGGATAATCGAACAAATCGCTGATGTCGAGCTTGCCCGGGTATTTCTCATCGATAGCGAGAACGATTTCCGTCAGAGTGAGGGAGCTTACACCGACTTCGAACAGATTGTCGTCCGCGCCTATCCTGCGGTCCTTCGAGAATTCGCGGCAGATCGCCTCGAGTTCCGCGACCAGCGGGTCCTCGTCGAAGTCCTCGGCCGCGTCGCTTTGCGGCGCAAGCTGCGCAATGACGTCTTCGTATTCGCCGTCGAGATAGGCATTGAGAAGATGTACGCGCTGTACCTTGCCGCTGGTCGTCTTCGGGATCTTCGGTACGGGCACGACGTGATCGACTTCCAGCCCCGCGTGTTCGCCGATGACGGCCCTGACCTGCTCTGCCAGCGGTTTGAAGGTATCCAGGTCCTGGCGATAGAGCACGAACACCAGCAGCTCTTCCGTCTGGCCTCGTGACGGCGTCGCGCCGGCTACGACGACCTTGCCGAGATCCATGCCGTCGATCTGTGCCACGATTTCCTCGATGTCGTGTGGATAGTAATTCTGGCCGTTGACGATGATGATGTCTTTCTGGCGCCCGGTGATCACGAGCTGGCCGTCCACGCACACGCCGCAATCGCCGGTGCGCAGCCAGCCGTCGTTCGTGAACAGCGCAGCCGTCGCCGCATCGTCACCGTAGATGCGCTCGGTGACGCTCGCGCCGCGCAGCTGGATGTTGCCAACGCGGCCAGGCTCCAGCTCGTTATCGGCGTCGTCCGTCAGGCGCATCTCGCAGTCGCGGATCGGCCTGCCGACCTTGACGAAACTCACGGCATCGGCATCGCCGGGCTCCGCGACTTCATACGGCTCGCCGATGCGCAGGCTGTGGCGATGCATCACGACCCGTGAATAGAGATCGCCGGGCGTCCCGAACGTGACGCCGACAGTCGCCTCTGCAAGTCCGTACACGGGGAACATCGCGGTACGCGCGAGACCGAAGGGTTCGAGCGCGTCGAGAAAGTCCTCGCAAAGATCGTACGAAATCGGCTCCGCGCCGTTCAGGACTAGCCTGACGCGCGACAGGTCGGTACCGTCGGGCAGCCCCTTGCGCTCATACAGCTTCAGGAAATGCTTGTAGCCGAAATTCGGCGAACACAGCTGCGTCGCCTGCAGTTCGGAAGCCTTGAGCATCCACAGCAGTGGCCGCCGCACGAACACGTTCGTATCCATGACGGCATGGCTCATGCCGGCAGCGAGGACGCTCAGGTGATAGCCGATAAGTCCCATGTCGTGCGTGAGCGGCATCCAGCTGAGGCTCGTATCGTCCTCGTGCCAGTGCGCG